>DAIRVC010000062.1:0-13966 GCA_036803025.1 Anaerolineales bacterium | reverse complement strand
CGTTGGCCGTCAGGAACCCGATCGTGGGGCGGCTCGCACGGGTCATGAACGCCGATCCTCAGTTCGAGGGAGCGCTGAAGCTCATCAAGCGATGGGTCGTTGGGGACGGGTTCCGGCCTTCGGGACCTTCCGCGGTCCCAGTCTATACGGCCCCGCGTGGGCTGTCAATCACACCAGGCCGCGGAGCGACGCGCGTCGACTCGCCTGACTCGAGAAGCGCATATCCGATCCTCGCGCCGGGACTATCATATGTGCGAGGCTGGGTGGATGACGACGCCTCTCCTGACGACCAAACTGCATGTCCCTCGCCTGCGCCCGGAGCGCATCTCGCGCCCCCGCCTGGTCGAGCGCCTTGAGTCGGGCCTGAGCCGCCCACTGACTCTGATTTCGGCGCCGGCCGGCTTCGGCAAGACCACCCTGGTCGCCGAATGGCTTGCATCCAGCCGGCGGCCGTCCGCCTGGCTGTCGCTCGACGAGCAGGACAACGATCCGACCCGCTTCCTGGCGTACCTGACCGCCGCCCTGCGCGCGATCGAAGACGAGGCGGGCCAGGCGACCATGACGACCCTGACTCTCGCCGGCCCGCAGGCTTCGCTGCCGGCCTTGATGCCACAGCTGGTGAACGAAATCAGCGCCATCCCTGAAGAGTTCATCCTTGTCCTGGATGATTACCATCTGCTCACCTCCCAGCCGATCCACACCGGCGTGGGTATCCTGGTCGACCACCTGCCGGTGTGCATGCATCTCGTCCTGGCCACACGGGCCGACCCGCCGCTGCCGCTGGCGCGGCTGCGGGCCCGAGGTCAGCTGAACGAATTGCGCCAGGCGGACCTGCGTCTGACCCCCGAGGAGGCCGCCGACCTGCTCCAGCAGGCGATGCGTGGCACGCTCTCGAGCAGTCAGATCGAAGCGTTGAACGAGCGGACCGAAGGCTGGATCGCCGGGCTGCAGATGGCTGCGCTGGCGCTGCAGGAGCGTTCGACGGCGCCGGGTGTCCCGCCTCCCGACACGGACGCCTTCATCGAGGCCTTCGGCGGGACTCAGCGGCACATCCTGGACTACCTGGTCGCGGAAGTCCTGGGCCGCCAGTCGGAACCGGTGCAGTCCTTCCTGCTCCGGACTTCGATCCTTGATCGACTGAGCGGCCCGCTGTGCGACTCGGTCATCGGAGCTCCGCTCGCAGCGTCCGAAGGCGAGGAGGATCGCGCGGCGCGCCCGGCCGCAGCCGCTCCGGCCTCTTTCAGCGGCAAGCAGATGCTCGAGGAGCTCGAGCGCAATAACCTGTTCGTCACCCCGCTCGATGACCGACGTGAGTGGTACCGCTATCACCGGCTGTTCGCGGACCTGCTGCGCCAGCGCCTCCAGTCGGCGGCGACGGCCGAAGGCGAATCCAGCGTTACAGAGCTAAACCTGCGTGCGGCGCGATGGTTCGAGGCGCAAGGCATGCTGCCGGAGGCGATCCGCCACACCCTGACGGCGGGCGAATACCTGGCGGCCTCCGAGTTGATCGAGCGAGCAGCGCCCATGGCTTGGAGGTCGGGCGAGTTGGCGACGCTGCAGGAGTGGCTGGATGCGCTGCCGGAGGCGGTCACTGCCAGCCGCCCCCTGTTGTCCGTCTACGCCGCGGTCATCCTTCTCCTGCGCTCGACCTCGATCGACCCTGTTGAGCGGCTGATCCGGCAGATCACCCAACAAGACCAGGCCGGCCGCCTGGAAGGCGAGGTCTTGCTGCTGCGCGCTTTGGTCGCCATGTTCCAGGGTGACCTTCAGAGCGGTCTGGCGGCGGCCCAGGCCGCCGTCCAGCGATTGCCGGGCGAAAGCGTGTTCCGGGGCCTGGCCCTGCGCACGCTCAGCGCCATCCACCTGCTGGCCGGGGATCTGGCTGCGGCCGAACGCCTTCTGGAGCAGGACCTGACATCGGGCGAGGCGACCGGTGACTTGTTGGGGCTCTCGGCGAGCCTGCGCCGCCTGGGCTCGTTGGCCCTCTATCGCGGCGAGCTGACCAAGGCCCGCTCGTTCTACCAGCGCGCTCTCGACCTGAGCCGCGATTCGTCCGGACGACTCTGGCCGATGGCGGGACGAATCCTGACGCACCTTGGCGAACTGGCCCTCGAACAGAATCGGCTGGAGGAAGCACAGGACTTCATCACCCAGGCCGTTGAGGTGCTCGATCTCTTCGTCCCGGGCTGGAATTCGGGCAGCTACGTGCTGCTGGCGCGCCTGCGGCAGGCCCTTGGTGACGAGGCGGGCGCCGGCCAGGCACTGGCGATCGCGCGCGAGCGTGCCGCCGGCACGACGACCTCCATGGACGACGTCTACCTGGAGGTCCAGGCTGCCCGCCTGGCGCTGGCTCAGCACGACCGGGCCTCGGCCGAGCGCTGGGCCGCGGTGTTGGGCTCCTCCGCAGCGACCGCACGGCGGCAGCCAGGGCAGGAAATCGAGACGCTGGTCCGCTCGCGCATCTTCAATGAGATCGTACAGGCTACGCTGGCCCGACTCTGGCTGATCCGCGGCCAACCGGACGAGGCCTTGTCGGTCCTTGATCGACTCGAATCCGACATGCCCGGCTCAGGCGAGGTTGGCAATCGAGTCGAGGTCCAGATGCTGCGTGCGCTGGCCAGTTCGGCCCTGGGCCAGACCGACCAAGCCCTGGCGGATCTGGAACAGGCCCTGCGACTTGCCGAGCCGGAGGGTTTTGTGCGGACGTTCATCGACGAAGGCGAGCCGATGGCCTCGCTTCTTCGCGAAGCTGCCCGCCGTGGTGTGGTGACCGGCTACGCCAACCGGCTCTTGGCTGCGCTGGAGGAGAGCGACCGGCCACGAGCGGCCGCACCGACCGGGAAGGCCGCCCCCGGACTCCCCACTTCCGTCGAACCGCTCACCGAGCGTGAGATCGAGGTCCTGCGATTGCTCCGCACTGCCCTGACGACGCCCGAAATCGCCGGCGAGCTCGGCATCGCCCCCAGCACGGTGCGAACCTTCGTGAAACATTTGTACGGGAAGCTGGGCGTCCACCGCCGGATCGAAGCCGTCGACCGGGCCGAGGAGTTGGGGCTGTTGCGGCCCTGATCTGCTCCCAGCCTTCCCAGTGGCGCCGAATCCCCTTCGAGTTTCCCCTAACTGCGGGATGACAGCTCCCCCAGCCAGCGGCTGTACTACAGCTTGAACCAAGCGGCCGGAGAGGCGGACACGCATCCGGCGGAGGGTCCAGCGTGGGCGCAACCTATGAGATCCAGTTTCGGGGTACCCTGGACGTCGAGCTGTCGGCCTGGCTGGACGGGCCGACTCAGGTCGTACAGGTCCGCACGGGTGATTCCTCGATCACCTGCCTGACCTGCAATGTCCCTGACCAGGCTGCCTTGCGCGGCGTCTTGAACAGGCTCTGGGATCTCAACCTGGCCCTCATCAGCGTCCGCCAGATCGACCCGGTCCTGGACAAGGAGAACGACCATGTCTGATGAGTACGTTCTGCCCCTGGCTGATCCGCGGGCCAGTCTTGCCCATGTCGGCGGCAAGGGCGCTTCCTTGGCCCGCCTGGCTGCCGCCGGTCTTCCCGTACCGGGCGGCTTCCATGTGACGACGGCTGCCTACGGCGAACTGGTTGCCCGGAACCACCTCCAACCCGCCATCCTGGCTGCGCTGGAAGAGGCGGACGTCGAGCGGCCTGGCTCGCTGGAGTCTGTTTCGCGCAGCATCCGGGCACTCTTCTCCGCGGCCGCGATCCCGCCGGAGGTCGCCGGGGCCATTGCCCATGCCTACGCCGGACTGCCCGGCATGAATCCGGCGGTGGCCGTGCGCTCCTCCGCCACCGCCGAAGACCTGCCCGAGGCTTCGTTTGCCGGCCAGCAGGATACCTTCCTGAATGTCCAGGGGACAGACGCCGTGCTGGAGGCGACCCGCCAGTGCTGGGCCAGTCTGTGGACGGCGCGCGCCATCGGCTATCGCATGAAGCAGCGCATCGATCAGAACGCGGTCCAGCTGGCCGTCGTCGTGCAGCTGCTGGTTCCCGCCGAGGCGGCCGGCATCCTCTTCACCGTCGATCCCATGACGGGCGATCCTGACAAAGCGGTGATCTCCGCCGCCTGGGGCCTCGGGGAGGCGATCGTCGCGGGCACGGTCACACCGGACTCGTTCACCCTGAGCAAGGCGACCGGCAAGGTGACCAGGCGCGAGATCGCCGACAAGACCGTCATGACCAACCGCGTCGACGGCGGAACGAGCGCGGAGCCCGTCCCCGCCGACCTGCGTCGAGCGCCGGCGCTCGACGAGGCGCGCGCCGCCGAGCTCGTTCGGCTGGGCGTCCGCATCGAGGCGTTGTACGGCAAGCCCATGGACATTGAGTGGGCGCTCAGCGACGGAGCGCTGGCGATCGTTCAGGCGCGGCCGATCACCACGCTTCCCTCAGTCCGCGTGGCGCCTCCCACCGCCTGGCGGCTGCCGCGAGGCGCCTACGCAGCCATGCGCAACAACATCGTCGAGCTGATGGCCGATCCGCTCTCGCCCCTGTTTTCCACGCTGGGCCTGACGGCGGTCAACGCCAGTATGTCGCGGCTGCTGGACGAGACGCTGGCCATGCGCGGCGTGATGCCCGACCAGCCGATCATCACCGTCAACCACTATGCCTACTACAACGGCTCACTCAGCCTGAAGGGCATCGTGCGCGTGCTGGTGGGTGCGCCGCGAATCATGCGGGCGATGTTCACCGGTGCGGTCGAGCGCTGGACCGACGATGGTCGGCCTCGTTACCAGCGCACCGTGCAGGAGTGGCGCGGCAAGGACTGGGAACGCTTCACATCCATGCAGTTGGTGGACGGGGCCTTTCAACTGACCAGGGCCGCGGTGGACGCGTACCTGTCGTTGGTCTCCGGCGTTCTCCCGGCGGCCTGGATCAGCGAAGCCCTTTTCACCGCCGCCTACTCGCGCCTGATCAAACGCCGCTACGAGCCCTCCGCCGCAGCCTTCCTGCTCGGCTTCGACAGCCTGCCGATCCGGGCCGACAAGTCCCTCTACGACCTGGCCCTGTGGGCGCGTGAACAGCCGGACCTGAGCGCCTATCTGAAGAAGACTACGGGCAGGCGGATCGCCGCCCAGCTTGGCGAAGGGCGTGCGCCTGCCGGCGTGCCTTCGGCCGAGTGGGACGAATGCAGGCAGCGCGTTCGAACCCATCTGGAGTCGTTCGGGCACACGTTCTACAGCCTGGACTTCGCCGACCCGCTTCCGGCGGACGATCCCGCGCCGGTGTTGGACGCCCTCAGAATGTACCTGCGGGGGGAGGGGATGGATCCTCACACCCGCCAGCTCGAATCGCAAACACGGCGCGAGCAGGCCACGGCCGCGATCGCAGGACGGCTGAAGGGGTGGCGACGGAACCTGTTCCTGTCCCACCTCGGCCGAGCGCAGAAGTACGCGCCGCTGCGTGAGGACGGGCTGGCCGAGGTCGGACTGGCCTACCCGCTCATCCGGCAGCTATTGCGAGAGCTGGGTAGGCGTCTCGTGGATCGTCAGGTCATCGCCGAGCCCGAGGACATCTACTGGCTGACCGAAGCGGAGGTCCGCTCGGCGGCCGAGCGACTGGATGCCGGGCTGTCCGGAGAGGCCCTCCTCGAGCGCGTCCCACGCCGCAAGGCGGAGGTGGAAGCCTCACGGCAGGTCAGCCCGCCCCGGGCGCTGCCAGCGATCGGAAGGCCTCGCACCGGCCGAACGGCACCTCGCCGGCGGGGCAACGCGGCCGAGGTCCTGCGCGGCGCGGCCTGCAGCCCAGGGCGCGCCACAGGGACGGCTTGCGTGCTGCACGGGCCGCACGAGTTCGACCGCATGAATCCCGGTGACGTGCTCGTGGCGCCGATCACCACGCCGGCCTGGACGCCGCTGTTCGCCATGGCCGCGGCCGTGGTCACCGATATCGGCGGGCCGCTCAGCCACGGATCGATCGTGGCGCGTGAATACGGGGTCCCGGCTGTCCTGGGCACTGGTACGGCAACCGCCCGCATCCGCAGCGGCCAGACCATCACGGTCGACGGGAGTGCCGGGACGGTAACCGTGGAGGCGGAGCGCGAGGAGGCCTCCGCGCGTGCGATGTATTCGTCGGGGCCGATCGAGTGGACCCGCCCCGATCCGAAGGGCATCTACATGCGCGGCAGCGTGGTCGACCTGATGCCTGGCCCGCTCAGCCCGCTGTTCAGCACACTGGGCATGCGTACGTTGATCGAGCAGATGACCCCGATGGCCCGGCGCGTGACCAAGTCGGAACCGGTACTTCCCGATGACTACTACACCACCATCAACAACTACGGCTATGTCAACTCCCATCTCCCGGCCCGCTCCTGGTGGTGGATGCTGACGAAGGTCCTCCCGGCCTACCCGCAAATGCTCAGTTCGGTCGTGAAGAACTGGCGGGAGGAGATGCATCCGGAGTATCAGGCGGCCATCGCCCGCAGGCCGGCCAGGCTGCCCGCCGAGATGACGCCCGGCGAGCTTTGGCGCGAGGCGCAGGATGTGGTCGGAGCAGCCATGCAGTACGTGGTCGCCCTGCTGTTCGCCACGATGGGCGCCTCGGCCGGCTCGGAGCTGCTGCTGACGAGTCTGTACAACAAGCTGGTCAAACGCGAGGGAGACCCGGACGCCCCCGTGCTGCTGATGGGCTGGAACAACATCCCCATCAGGGCCGAGAAATCGCTGTACGACTTAGCCATGTGGTGCCGCGAGCGCGCAGCGCTCACCGGCAAGCTCCTGGAGACATCTTCACGGGATCTGGTCGCTCGCCTGGAGGGGCAGCAGCCTCCTTCAGGCGTGGAGCCCGAGGAATGGGCGGAGTTGCGCCGCCGCATCCACCAGCATCTGGCGCAGTTCGGGCACATCGTCTTTCAGTTGGACTTCGCCGAGCCGCTCCCGCTCGACGACCCGGCGCCGATGGTCGAGGCGCTCAAGATGTACCTGAGAGGCGAGGGTGCCGATCCGCACCAGCGCCAGCGTGCCAGCGAGGCGAGGAGGCTGCAGGCCACTGCCGAGTCGCTTCAACGATTGAAGGGCCTCAAGCGCTGGGCCTTCGAGAAATCGCTGGGGTGGGCCCAATCCCTTGCGGAAGTGCGTGAGGATGCGCTGGCGGAGATCGGCCTGGGGTATCCGCTCATCCGGGAATCGCTCCGCGAGCTGGGCCGTCGCTTGGCCGATGCGGGCGCGATCCGCGATGCGGATGATGTCTTCTGCCTGGAGAAGTCGGAGATCGACGCCTGCGTGGCCGACCTGGAGGCGGGCAAGCCCCTTGGCAGCCTGGCCGGTCGGGTCGAGCAGCGCCAGGCGTTTCTGGAACGAGCCGCGCAGGTCACACCGCCGCCGATGATCCCGCTGAAGAAGCGGGTCATGGGGATCAAGACGGATGTCTTTGTGGCGGCCTCGGAAGCAGATCAGGTCGGGAACACCCTGAAGGGAGTGCCTTCCAGTATTGGCACAGTCACAGCCCCGGCTCGCGTCCTGCGCGGTCCCGAAGACTTCGACCAGATGAGGCCGGGCGACGTGCTGGTGGCCGGGGCGACAACGCCCGCCTGGACGCCGCTGTTCGCCATGGCCTCGGCGGTGGTCACCGACATCGGCGGGCCGCTCTCGCATGGCAGCATCGTCGCCCGCGAGTACGGCATCCCGGCCGTGATGGGAACCGGTGTGGCCACGAAGCGCATCCGGTCGGGAGAGATCATCACCGTGGACGGAACCGCCGGTACGGTGACCCTGTCGGGCGCATCATGACGCAACAGACTCAGCGCAAGAACCTGGCGGTGCTGTCCTTCGCCCTGGTCGTGGTCATGCTCGGGTTCGGCATGGTCGTCCCGGTGTTCCCCTTCTACATCGAGCGCATGGGAGCGGGCGGCAGCGCGTTTGGCCTGCTGGTCGCCATCGCGGCGCTCACTGAGATCCTCTTCGGTCCGCTCTGGGGCAGCCTGTCCGACCGGACCGGGCGCAAGCCGATCCTGATGATCGGCCTGTTCGGCTACGCACTCTCTCTGCTGCTGTTCGGGCTGTCGACCCGGCTGTGGATGCTGTTCGCCGCGCGGGCTTTGTCCGGTGTGCTCTCGTCGGCGACGGTCTCGCCGGCCATGGCCTACATCGGCGACAGCACGCCGGCCGCGGCGCGCGGCGGCGGGATGGGCACGCTCGGGGCGGCCGCCGGTCTGGGCATCATCCTGGGCCCGGCCCTGGGCGGCTGGCTGGCCGGCGATTCGCTCTCGACGCCTTTCTTCATCGGCGCAGGCATCGCGCTCCTGGCGCTGCTGCTCGTCGCCCTGCTGCTGCCCGAGTCGCTGCCGCGCCAGGCGCGCCAGCCGGAGCGGCGCGTCGGCTTCCTGAGCGTGAAGGATCTCGGGCAGGCCGTGCGCAGCCCGATCGGCGTTCTCCTACTCCTGGTCTTCCTGGCCACGCTGGGCACCTCCAACTTCGAATCGATCTTCAGCCTGTATGCCGTGCAGGGCCTGGGCTATGGACCGGAACGTATCGGTGCGATTCTTTCCGTCGTCGGCGTGGTGGCTCTTGTGGGGCGGGGGGTGTTGACGGGGTTGCTCACCAGGCGCTGGGGTGAGCCGATCGTGATCCAGGGCGCACTGCTGGCCGGGGCGGCCACGTTCGTGCTACTGCTTCTGGCCCGAAGCTTCACGGCCGTCCTGCTGACCGCCGGCCTGTTCGTCCTCATCACCGCCTTCCTGCGCCCGGCGATCCACTCGCTGACCTCGCAGCGGGCCACCGTCGGCCAGGGGACGGCCATGGGGCTGAGCAACTCCTTCGTCAGCCTGGGGCGCGTGGTCGGCCCGCTTTGGGCCGGGGCGGTCTTCGACCTGCGCCCCACGTACCCCTACCTGAGCGGTGCGGTCATCCTGCTGGCCGTCTTCCTGGCCAGCCTGCGCTGGATCGGACCGGCATCTCGCTTCTCCCGCCATCCGGGCGGGACTTCTCCCCTTCGGTAGCGCCCGAAACGGCCGACGCAAGGGGAGGCGGTCCGCTGGCCGCCGAGCGGGCTTCTGCCCGGCGAGCGGCGATCTACCCGGCCGGCTGATCGCTGGTGATGGGGTTGGGCGCCGCCTGAGGTAGCGCTGGAGCCGAAGGGACGCCCGCGGCACTTCCCCAATCGTAGCCTTCCCCAAAATGCGATATAATCCGTCCTAATTCGACCGTGCCAGCAACTGCCGGCCGCCCGCTGCCCAGTCGCCTTCGCGATTGGGCGGGGCACCGGGCCGCCGCAGCGCTGGCAGATACAGCTGTCCGGGAGGGTGTCGTTATGAGCGGTGTCCGGGTTCTCGTCGGTACGCGTAAAGGTGCGTTCGTGTTGACCTCCGACGGCAAGCGCAAGGACTGGAAGATCGACGGGCCTCATTTCGGGGGCCTGGAGATCTACCACCTCAAAGGCTCGCCGGTCGACCCCAATCGCATCTACGCCTCGCAAGCCTCCGACTGGTTTGGTCAGGTGGTGCACCGCTCCGACGACGGAGGCAAGACGTGGCAGACCGTCGGCAACGAGTTCAAGTATGACGGCGAGCCGGGCAAGCACTTGTGGTACGACAACACCCCGCATCCCTGGGAGTTCAAGCGTGTCTGGCACTTCGAACCGTCGCTGACC
Organism: Anaerolineales bacterium; assembly: GCA_036803025.1. Taxonomy (GTDB): domain Bacteria; phylum Chloroflexota; class Anaerolineae; order Anaerolineales; family E44-bin32; genus DAIRVC01. The sequence goes on along the minus strand of DAIRVC010000062.1, from coordinate 4,368 downwards.
GATCCCGACACTGTTTACGCCGGAGTCGAGGACGCGGCGCTGTTCCGCTCCACCGACGCCGGCGCGACCTGGCAGGAGCTGCGCGGCATGCGGGCACACAGCTCGGGCAGCCAGTGGGCCCCGGGCGCCGGCGGCATGTGCTTGCACACCATCCTCCTCGATCCCGGCGGCAACGGGCGCATGTTTGTGGCCATCTCAGCCGCGGGTGTCTTCCGCACGGATGACGCCGGCGCGACCTGGCAGCCCCGCAATCGCGGGCTCAAGTCCGACTTCATGCCCGATCCGGCGGCGGAGGTCGGTCACTGCGTCCACCGCATCGCCATGCACCCCTCGCGCCCGCAGACGCTCTTCATGCAGAAGCACTGGGACGTGATGCGCAGCGACGACGGCGGCGATTCGTGGCAGGAAGTCAGCGGCAACCTGCCGACCGACTTCGGCTTCGTGATCGATGTCCACGCCCACGAACCGGAGACGATCTACGTCGTCCCGATCAAGAGCGACTCCGAACACTACCCGCCCGAAGGCAAGCTGCGGGTGTACCGAAGCCGCAGCGGCGGGAACGAGTGGGAGGCCCTTTCGAAGGGCCTGCCGCAGCGCGACTGCTACGTCAACGTGCTGCGCGACTCGATGGCGGTCGACAAGCTGGACCCATGCGGGGTCTACTTCGGCACGACCGGCGGGCAGGTGTACGCCTCCGGCGACGCCGGGGACAGCTGGGCGCCGATCGTGCAAAGCCTGCCGGCCGTGCTCTCGGTCGAGGTGCAGACGCTGCCATGATCCCTGCGCCTACCTTGACCTTCAAGATCAGGGCGCAGGGATGATCCCTGCGCCCACCTTAACGTCCGCGATGAGGGCGCAGGGATGATCCGGGTCATCCTCCCGTACCACCTGCGCACCCTGGCTGGCGTCGGGAAAGAGGTCAGCCTGCGGGTCGCAGGACCGGTCACCCAGCGCTCCCTCCTGGACGCGCTCGAGGGCAGCTATCCGATGCTGCGCGGGACGATCCGCGACCACACGACCCGGGCGCGACGGCCGATGCTGCGCTACTTCGCCTGCGGCGAGGACTTGTCTTTCGAGGCGGCGGATGCACTCTTGCCGGAAGAGGTCGCGCGCGGCAAGGAACCGTTCCGCATCGTGGGGGCGATCGCCGGCGGCTAGCGCAGCGGCCGGGCCGCCGTCCTGCCCGTCGAGGCGCCCCCAACGGCCCTGGCAATTTCGCCGGGGCCGCCGACCTATCCCGCCCGGTCGACATCCCGCCGGAAGCCTTCCAGGCTGACATTCTCGTGTCGAATCCGGCGTACCTTGTTCGACGTATAGGTGTAGGGCAAGGGAGGCCGGGCCGATCGACCGGCACCCGCCCAATCCTATTCTGGTTGGAGGTGCAGCGATGCGAGTGATGGTGTTCATCCATGGCGATCGGGACTCCGAGGCAGGAGTCCTCCCGGACGAGAAGTTCTTGGCCGAGATGGGAAGGTACAACGAGGAACTGGTCAAGGCCGGCGTTCTTCTCGGCGGCGAAGGCCTGCATCCAAGCTCGAAGGCCAAGCGGGTCAAGTTCTCAGGTGGGAAGACCACGGTCATCGACGGTCCCTTCGCCGAATCCAAAGAAGTGGTGGCCGGGTACTGGCTGTGGCAGGTGAGGTCGATGGACGAGGCGGTCGCGTGGGTCAAGCGCTGCCCGAGCCCCGTCGGCGCAACCGAAGGCCTGATCGAGATCCGGCCGGTGTTCGAAATGGATGATTTCGGGACCGAGCTGACCCCTGAGCTGCGCGAACAAGAAGAGCGGCTGCGTGCGCGCACGGAGCAACTGAGCGAAGCCGCAAAGCGGCCCTAGGGGCTGAAGGAGAGTAGACCATGCGATTCATGCTGCTGATGATCCCGAGCGAGTATGAGAAGGCGGAGCCGGGAGCGATGCCGGACGTAAAGGCTGTCGAGGCGATGATGAAGTACAACGAGTCGCTGCAGCAGGCCGGCGTGCTTCTGGCGCTGGACGGCTTGCACCCGCCTTCGATGGGCGCCCGCGTTTCCTTCACCGGCGGGAAACCCAAGGTGACCGACGGGCCTTTCATCGAAGCCAAGGAAGTTGTGGGCGGCTACTGGATAATCCAGGTCCGGTCGAAGGCCGAAGCCATCGAGTGGGCCTCGCGCTGCCCCGCTTCGGCCAATGAGGTGATCGAAGTGCGCCAGGTGCAGGAGATGTCGGATTTCCCGGCCGACGTGCAGCAGGCGGCAGCCGGCTTCGCGGAGCTTCAGAGCCGCGGCCAGGGCTGAGGCGCGCGAATCCCGTGAGACGGCGCTTGGCGCCCGGCAGGCCAGGGGAGTGGGCATGCCGGGCGCCAGCGCCTGGCACAAGGAGGCAGACATGTCAGCCAAACCGGCCGGCAACACGCACAAGACGGATCTGGTGTTCACCCGCACATTCGACGCACCCGTCGAGGCGGTGTGGAAGGCCTGGACCGAGGCGGAGGCTGTGAAGAGATGGTGGGGGCCGAACGGCTTCACGGCGCCCATCGCCAGGATCGACTTCCGCGAGGGCGGGACGTCCCTGGTCTGCATGAGTTCGCCGGAGTTTGGGGACCAGTACAGCACCTGGCACTACAAGAGGATTATGCCGCTCCAGCGCATCGAGTACATCCACAACCTGGTCGACAAGAACGGTGTCAAGATCGACCCGGCCTCCGTTGGGCTGCCAGCGGATTTTCCTCGGGACCAGCTGAATGCGGTGGCCTTCAGGGCGCTGGGGAAGAAGACCGAGATCACGGTGACGGAGTACGGCTGGACGGAGGGACGCATGATGGAACTCTCCAAGATGGGCATGGAGCAGTGCCTCGACAAGATGGCCGCCCTCCTGGCGGGGAAGTGATCTTGCGTGTCCGAAGCGGCAGGTGTGCGTTCCTCTCAGATGCCAATCCCTCGAGGGCGTTGCGGTGAAGGACGAATCTGAAGTCGACCGGTACATGGCCCGCTTGAAGCATCCGCTCAAAGCGGAGATCGAGGCGATCCGCTCGATCATCCTGGGCGCCGATCCTCGCATCCGCGAAGCCGTGAAGTGGAATGCGCCCAGCTACTACATTGACGATCACTTTGCCACCTTCAACCTCCGCTCGGCCGAGTCGGTCCAGGTTGTGCTTCATCGCGGGGCGAAGGCCAAAGACAACACTTTCGCCCCGCGCATCGACGACCCCTCCGGGCTGCTGACCTGGGCGGCCCAGGATCGGTGCGTGGCCGCGTTCCCCAACCTGAAGGCGGTCCGCTCGCACAGACGTGCCTTCACCGGGATTCTGCAACAGTGGATACGGCAGCTGTGAGGCTTGGCGCGCGGCGGTCATGATAACCACCGAGGTCCAGCGCACGATTGACGCGATCTGGCGGATCGAATCGGCCAGATTGATCGGCGGTCTCACCCGGATCGTCGGCGATCTCGGCCTGGCCGAGGATCTCGCTCAGGACGCGCTTGTCGCCGCGCTGGAGCAGTGGCCGGAGTCGGGCGTCCCACGCAATCCGGGCGCCTGGCTGATGGCCACCGCCAAGCGCAGGGCCATCGACGAGTTTCGGCGCAGCAGGCGGCTTGAGCGGAAGCACGCGGAGCTTGGCCGCGAGCTCGAAGCCCGCCAGGAAATGGGATTCCCCGAATTGGGGAATTCAGTCGACGATCCCGTCGGGGATGACCTGCTGCGCCTGGTGTTCATGACCTGCCATCCGATCCTGTCGACGGAAGCCCGAGTGGCGCTGACGCTGCGTTTGTTGGGCGGCCTGACGACGGAGGAGATCGCCCGGGCTTTCTTGTCCCCGACGCCGACGGTAGCCCAGCGAATCGTCCGGGCCAAGCGCTCCCTGTCGGAAGCGCAGGTCCCCTTCGAGATGCCGGACCGCCAGGACCTGGCCGCCCGGCTGTCGTCGGTTCTCGAAGTCATCTACCTGATCTTCAACGAAGGTTATTCTGCCACTGCCGGGGATGACTGGCTGCGGCCTGAGTTATGCGAGGAGGCGCTCCGCTTGGGACGCCTCCTGGCCGGCCTGATGCCAGACGAGGCCGAGGTCCACGGCCTGGTGGCGCTGATGGAGATCCAGTCCTCTCGAACGGCCGCAAGGGTAGGGCCGTCGGGAGAGCCCGTCCTGCTGCTCGATCAGGATCGGGCCCGTTGGGATCAACTCCTCATCCGCCGCGGTCTGGCCGCCCTGGAGCGGGCCGAGGCCCTGGGCGGGACCTCGCGTCCATACACGCTTCAGGCCGAGATCGCCGCCTGCCACGCCCGGGCGCGCACGGCGGCGGAAACGGATTGGGGAAAGATCGCCGCCCTGTATGACGCGCTCGCCCAACTGGCGCCGTCCCCGGTGGTAGAGCTCAACCGCGCCGTGGCCGTGGCG
>DAIRVC010000061.1:0-14099 GCA_036803025.1 Anaerolineales bacterium | reverse complement strand
GGAGTTGGGCTATAATCCCGAGGCGCAGGGGGGTGAACGGGCCCGCCTGCAGGATTCTCACTGCCATCCATGAAGCAGGTCGTCCAGGACGTTCGATCCGGCCAGACCCGGGTGGTCGATGTGCCGGTGCCCAAGGCGGCGCCGGGGAGTGTCCTGATTCGCACGGCTGCCTCGCTTGTCTCGGCCGGGACAGAGCGCACACTGGTTGAATTCGCCGGGCGCAGCCTGATCGGCAAGGCGCGAGCGCGCCCCGACCTGGTTCGTCAGACTCTGGACAAGGCCCGCCGCGAAGGAATCCTCTCCACGTTCGAAGCCGTGCAAGGCAGGCTCGACCAGCCGATGCCGCTCGGCTATTCATCGGCCGGGACGGTGGTAGAGGTCGGTCAGGGGGCGGTTGGACTACGCGCCGGCGACCGAGTGGCCGCCGGAGGCCTGGGCTATGCCGTGCACGGCGAGTACGCGGTTGTGCCGCTGAACTTGATCGCGCAAATCCCGGATGACGTCGACTTCGAGTCGGCCGCCTTCACCACGCTCGGGGCGATCGCGCTGCACGGCCTTCGATTGGCCGAGCCGCAAGTGGGTGAGCGCGTGGCCGTCATCGGGCTGGGCCTGCTGGGATTGTTGGCCGTTGGAATCGCCCGGGCGGCTGGCTGTCGGGTGTTTGGCGTTGACGTCGAGGCCGCGCGGGTGGCCCTGGCGCGACAGATGGGCGCACAGGCCGTGGCGCGGCCCGAGGCCGAGGAAGGCGCGGCGTCCTTCACTGGCGGGCAGGGCTTCGACCACGTTCTGATCTGCGCGCACGCGCCCAGCGCCGATCCGGTCGAGCTGGCCGGCGCGCTGGCGCGCGACCGGGCCACCATCGTGGCCATCGGCGCCGTCGACCTGCACATTCCGCGCAAGACGTACTACGAGAAGGAGCTGCGCTTCATCGTCTCGCGCTCGTATGGGCCGGGGCGCTACGATCCACGCTACGAAGAAGACGGGATTGACTATCCGATTGGCTACGTCCGCTGGACGGAGCAGCGCAATCTAGAGGCGTTCCTTGGTTTGCTGGCCGAGGGTCGTGTGGATGTGGATCCGCTGATCACGCACCGCTTCCCGATCGAGCATGCCGCCGAGGCTTATGAGTTGATCACCCAGCGGAGCGGCGAGCCGTTTCTGGGAGTGCTGCTCACGTATCCACTGGCGGAGGCGGGCGCGATCCAGAGGCGGGTGAGTGTTTCGTCGTCGAGGAGCGCGCCGTCGGCCGCGCTGCGCCTGGGCGCGCTAGGGGCCGGGAGTTTCGCCAGCGGCGTTCTGTTCCCGGCACTGCGCCGGGTGGCGGGGATCGACCTGGTCGGTCTGGCGACCGCCAGCGGCCTGAAGAGCGAGAGCGCCGGCCGTCGATTCGGATTCCGCTACGCCACGACCGACGAGGACGAGATCCTGCGCGATGCGGAGATCAACGCAGTGGCGGTGCTCACTCGCCACCACCTGCACGCTCGGCAGACGGTCGCCGCCTTGCGCGCCGGCAAACATGTCCTGTGCGAGAAGCCGCTGGCGTTGAACCGCGACGAGTTGGAGGAGATCGTGAAGGCGCAGAGGGAATCCGGCCGGCTGCTGTGCGTCGGATTCAATCGGCGCTTCGCGCCGATGGCAGTCCGGCTGCGCCAGGCCTTCGCCCCGATCGGCGAACCGTTGATGATGCACTACCGAATCAACGCCGGGCCGCTCCCGCCCAATCACTGGCTGCTGGACCCGGCGCAGGGCGGCGGGCGCATTGTTGGAGAAGCCTGTCACTTCATTGACTTCCTGGCTTTCCTGGCGGATTCACTGCCCGTACGCGTCGAAGCTCGTGCCCTGGGGAGCGGCGCCCCCTCGCCCGAGCAGAACGTGATCCTGACCATCGAATTCGCCGGAGGTTCCCTGGGGAGCGTGACCTACGCCGCCAACGGCGACCGGGCGTTCCCCAAGGAGCGGGTCGAGGTCTTCGGCGGTGGGCGCGCCGCGCTGCTGGATGATTTCCGCCGGCTGGAGATTGTCGCCGGCGGGGCGCGGCAGGTCCAACGCGCCTGGCTGCGCCAGGATAAGGGCCACCGGCAGTTGTGGCAGGCATTCGCTCAGGCGGTCACCACTGGCGGGCCGCCGCCGATCCCACTCGAGCACCTGATCGCGGTCAGCCTGGCCAGCTTCGCCGCTGTTGAGGCCCTCCGGGCGGGAGAACCGCGCCCGGTCCAACAGCTTTCCCTCCCGGGATGAATTCCCCTGTTCGAATGAGATCTACTCGCGGCCGACTCGAGACGCTCGTGCGGGCCACGCTGGACCTCGGCTTGCCGGCCATGCTCCAGTACGGCGTCTACCGCCTCGGCTTGAAGACCGGCTGGCTGCGTGTACGCACGCCCATCCACGCGTGGGATGATGTGCCGCTTTCCGACCTGGTGCGGCCCGGGATGCCTGCGGAAGCGCAGGGTTACCTCGACTACCGACGCGGTCGCCCGCGGCTGTTCGCCGGCGCCAATGGCGAAAGGACGGTCAGGCTGCGTGAGGCGTTGGAGGCGGGTCGCCCGTCCATCTTGGCCGAGGCGGACGAGATTCTGCAGGGAGCATACCGGCTGTTCGGCGGGCCGCCGCGCCCGATGGGGTTCCCACCGGATTGGGGGACCTTTGCGGCCGAGCCGACCGATGCGCCCCCGGCGCATGTGGACCTTGACCGCCACTGGACCGCGTACCTGCTCGCGGATCCCCCAGCCGACATCAAGCTGCTCTGGGAGGCCTCGCGCTTCGGCTGGGTCTTCCCACTCGCCGACGCGTATCGTCTGACCGGGGAGGATCGATATGCCGAGGGCTGTTGGCGCCTGATCGACTCGTGGCGGGCCGTCAATCGCCCCAACGCGGGTCCCCATTGGGCTTCGGCGCAAGAGGCCGCCATCCGCATCCTGGCGCTCACCTTCGCGCTGGAGGCGCTTGACCCGTGGCTGTCCGGCGATCCGGCGCGTGTAGCAGCACTGGCACAGATGGTGGCCGTGCATGCCCGGCGCATCCCGGCGACCCTGGGCTACGCTCGCTCCTTGCGCAACAACCACCTGTTGACTGAGGCGGTCGGCCTGTTTACGGCCGGCGCCGCCTTCCCCGAGTTCCGGCAGGCCTCCCACTGGCGCAGGCTTGGCCGGCGCTGGCTGACCGCGGCGTTGGAGGAACAGATTTTCGCCGACGGCGGTCACCTGCAGCACTCGCTGAATTACCATCGCCAGGTGCTGGAGGCCGGCCTGTGGGCGGCCCATCTGGCTCAGACGGCAGGCGAGCCACTGTCCGCAGCCGCGCTGCAGGCGCTCCGACGCGGCGCCGGACTCCTGCGGGCTGTCACCGATCCGGCCACGGGTCAGGCGCCAAACCTGGGCGCCAACGATGGAGGGCGGCTGTTTCCAGCTTCCGGGTGCGCCCATTCGGATTTCCGCCCAACCCTGCAGATGGCGGCAAGACTGCGTGGTGTGGAGCCGCTGCCGCCTGGGACGTGGAATGCAACCGCGGCCTGGATTGGCGAGGGGCCCGAGCACGACTCGCCGATGACTTCGACGCCGATGCGGGTGCAAGATTTCCCGGAGGCGGGGCTGTACTTGCTGGGCAGTCCGGAAAACCGCGCAGTGCTGCGCTGCGCACGATTCCGCCATCGTCCGGGGCATGCAGACCAACTTCATCTCGACCTGCGCTGTCGAGGCGAGTCCCTGGCGCGTGATCCCGGCTCGTATCTCTACAACGCTTTGCCGCCCTGGGACAACGCGCTGGCCAAAGCTGAGGCGCACAACACCGTGCTGGTCGACGCGCAGGAACCGATGCGTCGAGCGGGTCCGTTTCTGTGGCTCGAATGGGCCCAGGGGCAGTTCTGCGGGCGCTGGCGTTCGCCCGGGGGCGCGCTGGAGGTCGTGGCGGGTGAGCACGATGGTTACGCCCGCTTGGGGGTGATCCATCGGCGGACGGTGGTTCGCGCCGGCGATGACCTGTGGCTGGTGGCCGACGACTTGCTCGGGGCCGACGACCACGCTGTGCAGGTGATCTGGCAGCTGCCCGACTCCGCCTCGGCGCAGCTGCGCGGGGACACGCTGAGCATGCCCTTCGCCGGCGGCTATGCGGCGATCACGATCGAAACGCCTGGCGACCTGTTTGCCGGGCCCGAGTTGCGCCTCGGTCTGTACCGTGCCGGCGCGTGCATCGCCGGGGAAGCGGTGGAGAATGCCCCGGCGAGCTGGGGTTGGTCGTCGCCGACATACGCCCTCCGCCAGGCGGGGCTGACGTTGGTGGGCGGAATGCGCGGGCCGCTGCCGATGCGCAGCCTGACCTGGTGGAGGCTGGGCGGTCACGGGCCGGAATCGCTGGAGGTGGCCTGGCGGGCGCCGGGCAGCGGCCCGGCTGCTGTGTCGCAGCTGCGCTTCGAAGGCGAGTTGCTCGAGATCGGCATCTGAGCCATGCATATCCTGCTCGTCCATCAACTCTTCCTGCGCGGCGATGAAGCCGGCATGACCCAACACTACGAGTACGCCCGCCACCTGGTGCGGGCCGGGCATCGCGTCACGGTCCTGTCGGGGCGGCGCAGCTACCTCACCGGCCAGCCGGTAGCCACCGCCCGCCGGGAGATGGTGGAGCCGGGGTTGGAGATCATCCCGTGCGCGCAGGCCGGCCGCGTCCACCGCAGTTTCGTCTGGCGAACGCTCGGCTTCCTGTCGTTCATGCTGTCGGCCTTTGCGGCCGGCCTGCGCGTGCGACGGGTGGATGTGATCTGGACCACCTCGCCGCCGCTGCCGCAGGTGTGCACGGCCTGGGCGCTGGCCTGGCTGAAGCGGCGGCCGCTGGTATTTGAGGTACGTGACCTATGGCCGGCGGTGGCGGTGGAGATGGGTGTCCTGCGCAGCCGTCCATTGATCGCGCTCGCCAGCGCAGCGGAGTCATTCCTGTACCGGGCCGCCCAGGTCGTTGTGGTCAATTCCCCCGGATTCCTGCCGTACCTCGCCCAGCGGGGAGTGGCGTTGGACAAGATCGAGGTCGTCCCCAACGGCGTCGACCTCGAGGCCTTCCATCCCCAGGGCTCCGGTGGGAGTCTGCGGGCGGCGCACGGTCTGCAAGGGAAGTTCATCGCCCTCTATGCCGGCGCACATGGCATGGCCAATGATCTGATGACCCTTCTGCGTGCGGCGGAGCAACTTCGCCAGGAGTCCGAAATCGTCTTCGTCTTGGCCGGAGATGGGAAGGAGAAGCCGCGCCTGATGGCGGCGGCGGCTGAACTGGGGCTGAGCAACGTGATCTTCCTCCCCGCCGTGCCCAAGTCCGAACTGGCGCAGGTGCTGGCGGCCAGCGACTGCAGCGTGGCCGTGCTGAAGCCGATTCCGCTGTTCGCCACCGTGTACCCCAACAAGGTCTTCGATGCGATGGCCGCCGGCCGACCGGTCGTGTTGGCCGTGGCCGGTGTCATCCGTGATCTGGTCGAAGAGGCCGGCGCCGGGCTGACGGTGCCGCCCGGTGACTGGACCGCGCTGGCCGAGGCCGTGCGCGTGTTGGCGCGCGACCGGGAAGCCGCCCGCCGTATGGGCGCGCGCGGCCGCGCATGCGTCGAGGCCGGATTCGATCGACGCCGCTCAGCCGAGCGATTGGAGCAGATCTTCCACAGCGCCGCAGAGAGATAGGGGCGGGAAAGACGAACCCCCCGCCGGTAGCGGCGGGGGGCTCGATTCGCGCATGCGGAGTCTCAGCGCACCTGCCGCCAGTTGATGAGCAAGAAGTTCTGCTCACAGGACTCGATGGTAGTCAGGAAGAGTTGGTTGGAGAGGTCGATGCCGGCGGTGTCCTGCAGTTGGAGCCAGAGCGTCCCATCGCTGGCCGTCGGCCGATCGGACAGATCGAACACATAGCCGGACGGCCCGAGGACGCCGGCGCTTCCGGTCAGGGCGTTCAGATCGAATGGCTGGCCACCGAGCTGTCCTTCCAGGTGCACGCTCAGACCGGCGATCGGGGCTCCGTTCATATCAAAGACCTGCCCGCCCACGCCCATCCACTCGCAGCCCAGAGCATTCACGAACGAGTTGGCCATGTAGATCGGGCTGCCGGGCTGGATGGAGAAGGGCAGGCCGGTCGGGGTGGGTGTGTAGGGCTCCGCCGGCGGCGTGGTCGTCTCGGTCGGCGGGGGCGTGGCGGTGATGGTCGGAGTCTGAGTCGGGCCGGAGGTCTCCGTGATGGTCGGAGTCCACGTCGGGGGCAAATGGATCTCCGGCGTGTTGGTAGCGGTCGGCCATCCCAGCGTCGCCGGAAGTGTGGGCGGGGGATAGGGGTTGAAGGGCAGGTAGGGGTTGAGGAACACCCCGCCCAGGACCAGCCCGGCTGCCAATGTAGCCAGCAGGACCACCGCGGTCAGGAGGTTGAGAATGAATCCCCCGATGTTGCGTGCCGGTCGATCCTCGTAGATGTCGTCCATCCTACTCACCTCCGCGTCGCTCGCTCAAGGAGCGACGTAGACCTCGATGGAGGCGGCCCGTCGTTCCGCCGCCAACCAGTCCTCGACCGCTTTCTCCCGCAGGCGGCGCTGGGCGTCGGGCGTCAGCGGCCGCTCGCCGCGGTCCAAGACCTCGACGATGTGGAATCCTAGCGCGCTTTGGACCACGCCGCTGACCGTACCCGGCGGGAGTGTGTAGGCAGCCTGCTCGACCTCATCCACCAGCAGATAGCCACGCGGGAACCAACCCAAATCACCGGCAGCCGGACGAGTGCTTAGATCGAGAGTGTACGCGCGCGCCAACTCGGCGAAATCCTCCCCGGCCTGCAGCTCGGCCAGAAGCGACTCGGCCTGCGCCTGGGTGGCAACCAGGATGTGGCGGGCATGGACCTGTTCGGCATCATCGCCGATCGCAGCCGTAATCTGCTCGACCATCTGTGCCGCCAGGACCTCCGCCGCCAGCGCGGCTGTGAAGCTCGCGGTCGTGTACCCGCTGGCTGTCAACCAGGAGGCCAGCGACTCCGGTGAACCCAGTTCGGCGGCCAGGGCCTGCACGCGCCGGTCGACCGCCTCGGCCTCCAACTGAATCCCCTCGCGCCGGGCTGCCTGGATGAGAAGCAGGCGGTCGATCAGCGCCTGAAGGACGCCGGAGCGGTAGTCCCCGAGCGTTGCAGGATCGATGCCAAGCTCGGCCTGGGCCGCCTCGAATCGCGCGACTTCCTCATGGTACTCGGCCAGCGGAATGGGTTCGCCGTTGACCAGGGCGGCCATCGGCTCGGGCGTGGGCGTCGGTGTGGGCGGCAAGGCCGTCGGAGTCGGCGTAGCCCGGGAAAGCAATGAGCCGCTACAACCGGACAGCACGGCGGCGGCAAGCAGCAGAGCGAGCCCCCGGCCGGTGAGAGTGGGCGGCTCGGGCAGGGCTCGCGTAGAGGCCCGATTCAGGGGATGGCGCATATCAGGCCGACACGAAGACGAAGACCATCGGCCGGCGCTTGGTCTCGGCATAGAAGAACTTACCCAGTTCCTTCTCGATTCGCTCGCTCAGATCGCCGTTGGATGAGTCGGCCAATTCGGCCACTTTGGCCTGCGCCCGCCCGAGAAGTTCCTCGGCGTCGCGGACGAAGACGAAGCCCTTGGAGACGATTTCGGCCGGCTGTTTCAGCCCGCCGCCCGGCTTGAGGGTCAGGTGGACGATGACGAACCCGTCGCGAGCTAACGCTTCGCGCTCGCGCATCACCGTCGGGCCGATGTCGCCCACGCCGCTGCCGTCGACGAAGATGTAGCCGCCGGGTACGCGCTCGCCCCGGCGCATCTCGCCCGCGCTGAACTCGAGGACGGTCCCATTCTCGACCACGGCGATGTGGTCGTCGGCGATGCCCACCTCGCGCGCCAGAGCGGCGTGCTGCATGAGATGGCGCAGTTCGCCGTGAATGGGGATAAAGTGCTTCGGCCGAATGAGCTGCAGCAGCAGCTTCATCTCCTCCTGGCTGGCGTGTCCGGAGACGTGTACCGGGGCGATGGCATCATAGATCACGTCGGCGCCGCGCTGGATGAGCCGGTTGATGGTGCGATGGACGGGCTCCTCATTGCCCGGGATCGGGTGCGAGGATAGCACGACCGTATCGTCCGGCTCAAGGTCGAACTGGCGGTTGGTGCCGGTCGACAGGCGGCCTAGGATCGACAGCGGCTCGCCTTGCGTGCCGGTGCACATCAGGACCACCCGCGAAGGGTGCAGCTTCAAGGCCTGGTCGAGGGGCACGATCAGGTCGTCGGGGACCTGCAGGTAGCCCAGGTTGCGGGCGATGCGGGCGTTCTCGATCATGCTGGTGCCGACGAAAGCCAGGGACCGGTTGTGGCGTTCGGCGGCGCGCGCCGCCTGAGCCATGCGCGAGATCAGCGAGGCGAAGGTGGCGATGAGGATGCGCCCCTTGGCCTGCCGGAAGACCGCGTCGAAGGCCGGATCGATGACCGCCTCCGACGGGGTCCAGCCCGGCTTGTCGGCGTTGGTCGAATCGGAGAGCAGCGCCAGCACACCGCGGCCGCCGAGCTCGCCCAGCTTGGCGAAGTCGGTCGGCCAGCCGTCGACCGGCGTGTGGTCGAACTTGAAGTCGCCCGAATGGACGAGCAGGCCGGCCGGCGTGGTGATCGCCAGCCCGACACCGTCGGGAATCGAGTGGCAGACGTGGAAGAACTCCACCTCGAAAGGGCCGATACGCGCCCGCTCCCCGGCCTGGATGGTCTCCAGCCGGGCTTTGCCCAGCAGGCCGTTGCGGCTGAGCTTGGGCTCCAGCAAGCCGCGAGTCAGCGGGGTGGCGTAGATGGGCGCCGGGATCTCGTCGAGCACGTGGCGGATGGCGCCGGTGTGGTCCTCGTGTCCGTGGGTGACGATGATCCCGCGCACACGCTCCCTGTGCTCGAGCAGGTAGCGGAAGTCGGGGATGATGTAGTCGATCCCCAACATGTCGTTCTCGGGGAACATGATACCGGTGTCGATCACCAGGGCGTTGTCGCCGTATTCCAGGACCATCATGTTCTTCCCGATCTCCCCCAGTCCACCCAGGGGGATCAGGCGAAGCGTCTTACTGGTCATGCATTCATTCCTTGTTCGTGTGCAGCGGAAGCAGCCGGCAACGGCCTCACGCCCGAGCGGCGCGATTGCCGATCGGGTTCAGGGCGGTGCATCTCAGCTTCCGGTTCAAATCAGGCGGGTGACGTCCGTGGTTTACGGACCACGAAGCGTACAGTCGAGGAGGCGTCTGATTCGCCTGCCCTCCGGCCGCGCGGCCCCCCCGGAACCGGGATGGACGCGCTCTTCAGCGAAGATGCCTTCCTCGTCTTCAGCGCAGGTGCCATTCGACCCATCAAACCAAGCTGCACGCCCGTTGTGCGTTCGGCCACGCAACGGACTTCCGTGCGAAGATCGGGGCGAGTGTAACACACGCCGGAGTGAGCGTCAAACTGGGATGGCCTGGAAGACAGACAGCATGGGCAACCAGGATCGACAATAATCAGCAGATGCCGGGGCGTGCGGCGGGTCGGTGCCTGGATCGGATCTGGGCGGGCGCCGCGGGCCTCGGGCAGCCGGTTGTCATGTACATGGCCGTCCCGATCGCCTTGTTCGATCCCCCGGATGAAAGGGGAGAACATTGCCAGGAACTGCGCCCATCCCGACAGGGCTGCATGAGTCGCCATGCGGGGGCGCAGGCTGTACGCGGCCCGAGATTTCTTCCTGCGCCACGCCGGCCGCTGGCCCTATCCGTCGTGCCGCAACTCCGAGGTTGTCCTGTGGGAGAGCTCCATGCGCATGATCGAACGCGTCTTGTTGGACCTGGCGATGGGCCTGCTCGCCCTTGGCGCTTGCGCCCTTGAGCCGCCTGTCGCGCCGGCCCGTGTGTCGCCTGAATCGGACGCGGGTTGGTGGCGCCCCGCGCCCGGTCTGAGCTGGCAGTGGCAGATCGGGGACGACGAGATCGACCTGTCGGTCGAGGCGGAGGTCTATGACGTCGACCTGCATGTCGACCAGGCGGTCATCGATCGCCTGCATTCCCTGGGCCGGCGAGTGATCTGCTACATCAGCGTCGGCTCCTGGGAGGAGTGGCGTGCGGACGCCGGGCTGTTCCCACCTGAGCTTCTGGGCGATGCCTACGAGGGCTGGCCGGGTGAACGCTGGCTCGATATCCGCCGCATCGACCAACTCGCCCCGATCATGCTCGCCCGACTCGACCTGTGTCGGGCGAAGGGCTTCGATGGCGTGGAGCCCGACAACATCTGCATTTACCAGGACGCCACCGGCTTCCCGCTGTCCTACGCCGACCAGTTGGAATATGCTCGCTGGCTGGCCGAAGAGTCTCATGCGCGCGGTCTGGCGATCGGCATCAAGAACGCCCCGGATATGGTCGTGGATTTCCTGAGCTTCTTTGACTTCGCGATCGTGGAGGAGGCCTTCGATCAGGACTGGGCGGAGGCGCTGCTGCCGGTGATCGAGGCGGGGAAGGCGGTCTTCGCTGCCGAGTACACCGATACGGGCGTGGAATTTGCCGCTGCATGCGATTGGGCCGCGCGGCATCGCTTCTCATTGATCCTCAAGCACCGAGAACTGGACGCGTGGGTCGAGGTCTGCCCCTAGGCGTGGTCATTCAGGCGGAGCCTGGAGCGGCAAACCCCGCGGCCCTGGATGCGCTTGTTCCGCTTGAATCCTGCCGGCCGGGTTTGGGGTAGGATAGGTCGTTGGCGCGCGCCGACCCTCGGAGGTGGATGATGGATCACGTCAGGCTGGGACGAACCGGACTGAAAGTCAGCCGGCTGTGCCTGGGCACGATGAACTTCGGCCCGCAGACTACCGAGGCCGACAGCTTCGCCATCATGGACCGGGCAGTGGAGCTGGGCTTCAACTTCTTCGATACGGCCAACGTTTACGGCTGGAAGCGTGGCGAAGGGATCACGGAGAAGATCGTCGGCCGCTGGCTGGCACAGGGAGGCCGCCGCGAGAAGATCGTCCTGGCCACCAAGGTCTACGGAACTATGGGAGACGGGCCCAACGACCGCAGGCTTTCGGCCTATCACATCCGTGCTGCCTGCGAGGCGAGTTTGAAGAGGCTGCAGACCGATCACCTCGACCTATACCAGATGCACCACATCGACCGGGACTCGCCGTGGGAGGAGATCTGGCAGGCGATGGAGCAGTTGGTGCACGAGGGCAAGGTGCTGTATGTCGGCAGCAGCAACTTCGCCGGCTGGCACATCGCCCAGGCGCAATGCGCTGCCGCTGGTCGCAACTTCCTGGGGCTTGTCTCCGAGCAAAGCCTGTACAACCTGAAGGACCGGATGATCGAACTGGAGGTTATCCCGGCCTGCCGATCCTACGGGCTGGGCTTGCTGCCGTGGAGCCCGCTGGCCGGCGGCCTGTTGGCGGGCGGCGTGGCCGAGGCCCAGAGCGGGCGCAGGGGGTCGGAGGACACCAAGTCGGACCTGGAGAAACACCGCCGCCAGCTGGACGACTATGCTGCCTTCTGCCGGGACCTGGGCGTCAAGCCGGCTGATCTGGCGCTGGCCTGGCTGCTGGCGAACCCGGCGGTGACGTCGCCGATCGTCGGGCCGCGCACGATGGAACAGCTGGAGGGCGCCATGCAGGCGCTGGAGATCCGGCTGGATGAGCCTTCGCTTAAACGTCTGGATGAGATCTGGCCCGGGCCCGGAGGGGAGGCGCCCGAAGCATACGCCTGGTAAACGCTGAGCGAGCAGTCAATGTCGGACGCCCGCCGTCACGCTGACGGCGGGCGTCCGGGTTCTGCACTGGCCGGAGATCAGCCGGGTGAAACGATCTCGAGCCGCAGGCTGCCTATCCCAAGGTCGACCTGCACATCCAGGCGATCCTGTGCCTCCTCGTAGCCGGGGGTGAAGTAGGTATCGCCGCGCCGCTCGAACCCGGGCGAGGCAGAGACCGGCGCCAGGCCGCCATTGGCCTCGATGCGCGCGGCCACCCCTTCGGGGATTCGCACGACCAGCAGGCCCACGCCGCCGTCAATGGCCGCCGAGAAGTCACCGGTTGCCGGGAGCGTCACCACCGTGCTGCCGACCCCGGTATTCAACACGAAGTCAGTGATGGTGAGCTGTCTGAGGTCGATCTCGGCCGAGCCGACGCCGGTGTCGACGGTGAGTCCGATCGGGACCTCGCTGGTCAGCGAGATCTGCCAGTTGCGGTCCATTCCCCAGGGACCCCAGAAGTTCCACTCGTCCCTGTCGGTGGACAGGCTGTAATCGAGCGTGTCGCCGGAAAGGTCGGCATCCGTGGTCAGGCGTTCGCCGCGCTCGAGGTCGATTCGCCCGGAGAGCAGCGTATCCGCATCATCCATCGCATTCAGGTGCAGCTGGCCGACCCCGGGATCGATCACTACGCGGGCTTGGCTGGCGCCCTGAAGGTCTTGCTCGACTGACTCGGCCGTCGCCGACGGAGCGGAGGCGCGGGTCTGGTCGAACCAGATCGCGCCGGCCACGACCGCCAGGAGAAGCAGCGCCACCAGAAGAGAACCCCAGACCGAACGGCGGCCGATGAGGATGTCGAGCCCGGCGCCGATGAGCAGGACCGGCCACAGCCGCAACAGCGTCGCCCAGACGCTCCAGTCGAGCCAGCCCAGATTGTTGAACAGGAAGATGACGCCCAGGCTGATCAGGATCACCGGCCCGACGACGCCGTGGTGCGGTTCACGATTCTCCATCTCAAGCTCCTCTCATCCGGCGCCACAGCAGCGCGACGCCGGCGACGACCAACAGAACCGGCCACAGGCGCGTCAGGGTCGACGACAAGTTCACATCCAGCCAGCCCAGGTTGCTGAGCAGGAAGATCACGCCCAGGCCGATCAAGATCACCGGCCCGACAATACCGCCGCGACGTCTACGCTCCTCCACCTTAGCCTCCCTTGGCGCGGCGCCAGAGCAGCACCACGCCGGCAACGACCAGCAGCGCCGGCCAGAGCAGATCGAAGTCCAGCCAACGCATCCACGGAAGGTCGAGCGTGCGCATCAAGAAGTACACGCCGGCCAGGATCAGCGCCCCGCCGATGATCGCCCCGGAGCGCATGTCCGACCCGGAGAATCCCCGGCGCAGGTCTTCGCCCATGCTGCGGGCGCGCTCGGCGATCTCGTTGGCGCCGTCGCGGGCCGTCTGGCTGACGTCCGCTGTCTCGGCGCCCTCGGGCGGGATGAGGATCCACATCAAGATGTAGGCGAACAGGCCGATCCCGCTGCCCAAGGCCAGCAAAACGAAGAAGAGCCGGACGAGCGTCGGGTCGATGCCCAGATAGCGGCCCAGCCCGCCGCATACGCCGCCGATCACGGAATCGGTCCGGCTGCGATACAGTCGCGTCTGCATGCAACACCTCCCTGTACTCGGGGCAGCAGAGCCCCGGACTTCAGCGCTTGCGAAGGCCCTGGTAGAGCAGGAGCAAGCCGCCCAGGATGATCACCGCCGGCCAGACGAAGCCGAACAGGTCCGTGGCGGTGGCCAGGAAGATGACGCCCATCACAGCCATGACCCCGGCCGGGATGAGCGCCCAGCGCATACTGCCTTCCGGCCGGCGGACGAGCGAGAGGGCGGCGAAGGTCAGCGCCAATCCGAGGAAGAACACCCCGACGAACAGGTCTCCCTCGAGGACGGATGAGAACCCGACGGCCACGGCCAGTGTCAGCAAGGTACCGGCCGGGATGAGCGCCCACCAGAAGTCGCGCCGGGCATAGTACACGCCCCAGAAGGCCAGGCTGATTCCGCCCAGGACGATCGCCCCGCCCCAATCGCCGATCTCCCCGGGGAGGATTCCCTCCAACCCGATGAGGGCGCCGATGGCCAGCAAAGTGAAACCCGGGATCAACGACCACCAATGCTCGTGGTCGCGCTGATACACGAGCAGGAACAGGATGCCGCTGACGGCGAACAGGAGCGCCCAGATCAAATCCCAGGCGAAGCGGATCTCCGTCAGGTTCTGGAGCAACAGCAGGCTCCCGGCGCCGATCAACAACACGCCGGCGGCCGCACCGATGTCCACACGCTTCATGCCGTCCTCCTAAGCTTTCGTCTGCGAGTGCGCCGGCCGGCGGTCGCGCGCAACCCTGATCGGGCTGCCCGCTCCATCCGGTATCGGCGCCTGCGGGA
>DAIRVC010000060.1:0-14134 GCA_036803025.1 Anaerolineales bacterium | reverse complement strand
TGGAGCAGCCCCGCCAAAACCTGCGCGCGACGCTGGAAGCCGGCGACCTCGATTCCGCCGCCGGGCACGCTGCGTCGCTCCTGGTCAAGCTGGCCGCGGTCCACATCCCGGCCCGCCTCCAGGCTGCAACACCCTGGGAGGGGGCCTGGAGGCAGTGGCTCGAGAAGCCCGCCCGCGCAGCCGGCCGAAGCCCTGCACGCGGCTGACAAGTGCCCTGAGGCCCCTGACCCTTGGTGGACTTGTGCCGGCGGGCATCGGGGCCGATAATTGCGCGGTAGGTCTTCAGGAGGATCATGACCGACATCCCTCGGACTGAAGGGGTCCAGGGTTTCAGCGTGCAGCAGCTGGCCGGCATCGGGCAGCGGCTCATTCTGGTCGTCGAAGATGACCCGGCGATGCTGGTCGCGTTGCGGGATATCCTGGAGGCCGCCGGGTACCACGTCCTGACGGCGCCCAACGGGCAGGCGGCCCTGGATGTCCTGGCCCGAGCCCGGCCCAGCCTGATCCTGTCCGACATCTCGATGCCGATCATGGACGGGTACGGCTTGTTCGAGGCCGTGCGGCGCCTGCCGGGCGGGGCGAGCATCCCGTTCGTCTTTCTGACCGCCCGGGGAACGCGCGAGGACATCTTCGCCGGGAAGTCACTCGGCGCCGACGACTACATCACCAAACCGGTCACCAGCAAGGAACTCCTGACCACGGTGCGCTCCCGCCTGCAGCGCAGCGACGAACTCATGCTGGCCCAGCTGCGGGAGGCCTACAAGGCCAGCCTGCGGACGCTCGCCAACGCGATCGAGGCGCGCGACCAATACACGGCCGATCACGTCGAGCGGGTGAACGCGTACGCGCAGGCCATCGCTCATGAGCTCGGCTGGGACGCAGATCGCTGCGACTCGCTCGAGTTCGGCGCCATTCTCCACGATATCGGAAAGATCGCCGTGCGTGAGGCGATCCTGCGCAAGCCGGGCCGGCTGACGCCCGAAGAATGGGAGGAGATGCGCCAGCACGCCGAAGTGGGCAGTCGAATGGTCGAAGGCATCCCCTACCTGGCGCCGGCGATCGTGGCCATCCTGTACCACCATGAGCGCTGGGACGGCCGCGGCTACCCGTCCGGTCTGGCGGCGCAGGATATCCCCGAGATCGCCCGGCTGCTATCCGTGGCCGACGCCTTCGACGCCATGACCGACGAGCGGCCCTACCACCCGCCGATCCCGCCCGACGAGGCCCGCCAGGAGCTTATGCGCCAGGCCGGAGCGCAGTTCGACCCCGCCATCGTCGAGGCCTTCAACCGCTGCTGGGAGAGAGGCCAGATCGCCGAGATCCTTTCGAGCGACGGCGCGGCCTGATCATCCTGCCAGGCAGGCGCCCCCGGGAGGCCGGGGGCGTTCGATTCCCCTCGCGACCCGCGCACAGGGTAGGGGGGCCCCGGAATCGCTGCGGTGGCATCCGTCAGGGATATCTGGCGAACTTAACCCACGACCTCGCGTGTGCCGCCGGACTCAACTCCCGTATCAGGTCGGCCCAGGTACGGAGGGGAGGCCGACTGGCACTTGACAGCCGGCCCCAATCCCTGTATCCTGAGAATGCTGGTGATAAGTGCAATTATCGGAAGCATACTTTCGGGCGCGGAGGTGCGTCCAATGCCCCACGTCAAGGCGCCTCAAACCAAGGGCCATGCTGCCGACCGAGCGCACACCGGCCGAGCCAAGACCGTCACACAAGCCGTAGACGCCTATCTGGCCAGCGTCGCCCGAGCTCGCAGCCCCCAAACCGCTCGCGCCTACCGCAATGCCCTGAACGCCTTCCTGGACACGCTCAGCCAACGCGGCCTCGATCCCGGCAAGATCGCCTGTTCACGAGCCCAGGTCGCCTGGGTGGCGGACTTCGCCGCGCGCCTCAAGGCCTACGCCCCAGCCAGCGAGCGGCTGTACCTGACCGGCGTCGCCGGATGGTTCGAGTACCTGGCCGCCGAGGAACTGGCCCGCGTCAACCTCTCCCGCATGCGCCTGCTGATCCGCCAACGCGCTCGCCGGCCCGGACAACGGCTGCCGCAGTTCCCGCGCCAAGCGATTGAGAGCGTGCTGGATTATGTTGAGTCCTTGTCCGCCCAGCCTTCGGTCGCTGACGAACGGCGGCGATTGCGCGCGCTGCGCGACCGGGCTTTCCTGTTGACGTTGGCCGACACTGGGCTGCGCGTTCACGAGGCCTGCCGCCTGCGGCGCGGCGATCTCGATCCCCACGAAGGACGCGCCCTCCTGGTTGGCAAGGGCGACCGGGAGGCGGTCGTGCGGTTCTCCCGGCGGTCGCTCAGGGCCCTGCGCGACTACTTCCGGGCCCGGGCGCGCCTGGACGGCGCTTCCGGGCGGCCGCTGCGCGCGCTGCCGCTCTTTGCCCGGCACGATCGCGGCGCCGGCCAGCGCGTCCTGCCGATCACGACCAATACCGGCCGATCGATCGTCCAGGCCCGCGTCGCCGAAGCGCTCGGCCCCGAAGCCCAGGACACCATCACGCCGCACTCCTTCCGTCACTACTTCGTGACCGTCGTGCTGCGCGCCTCGGGCGGTAACCTGAAGCTGGCACAGGAGTTGGCCCGGCATAAGAACATCAGTGTGACCCAGCGCTACGCACACCTCTCTAACGATGAGCTCGACCGCGGTTACGCCGAGATCTTCGACCACAACCTCGACGCCTGAGGACACACACACCCCTGTCCGGCATAGATGTTCTGGAGCCCATTTGCGCGGTCATTGAGGAAGGATCGATGAGGCGCGAGCGCGCCTCATCGATCCGGCTGGTCACCTCCCCACTCCACTCGGCGAAGCTCCTGCCGGCCGCGCGAACTGTTCGGGCGGCAAGGGCTAAGTAGAACGCACAACGATCTGATGTACGGCCTGGGAGTCGCTGTGACGGTACACGAGCAGCTGCGCCTCCAGATCCCGTTCAGCGGCGCCGTCGCTGACCTCAATCCGGCATCCGACTCCGAAGTAAGCCGTTGGAAGGAAGATCTCAGTCGGCGCACGGCAGGTCGGGTCATGGCGAAACGCGAAACGGAAGACCCGCCGACCGCTGTCGTAGGACGTCTGCAGCGGTTCACCCGCAACGGCGCGTGCGTACGGGCGCACCACCGCGTCGAGCGCCCGGCCGCCGCAATCGAGATCCGACGCCTCACGCTGCTGGTCTCGGCTGAAGATGGAAAGGTCCTCGCCGTTCCACTGATCGCCGCGAGCATTTGAGTTGTCGGCAGTGTAGTTCCACAGCGTGCAGCTGAGCAGGTTGTCCTCCACAGCCGCAAAGCTCCGCTCCAACGCCCGCGCTTGGGCACGGAAGTCGTCGTTCCGGAAAGCACGCCCCCCGCCGAGGTCAAAAGCCACCCCGAATTCGGCCAGGACGGTCGGCACGCCGCCCAGCCGCTGGGCCGCGTCTTCTTTCAGGTGGCGGAGCTGGGCGGCGAAAGAAGCTCGGATGGCGCGTCGTCCGGCGACCAGTTTCCCGGTCTGCATGTCGTACGCCAACCAGGGGTTGAAGCGTTTGAGATACAGAACGTAGGCGTCATACCAATGCGGGGCATAGACCATGCCGGGGGCATCTCCCTCTCCCCAGATTGGGCACTCGCCGACCGGATCGTGATTGAGGAAGATCAGCGCCCCGGGCGATTCGCGCTGCACAGCGCGCGCGAACCGGTCGGCGAATGGCCGATAATAGTCCTGCGCGAAGGAGATGCGCCGCCCGTCGACGCAGACGAAGTGGTCCGGCCGCAGAAGGCGCGGATTGCCGTCCGGCCCGACGTCCCACACGCCGGCTTGCCGCCACAAGCAGTCGCGCCCGTCGATCCAGGCTCGTTCGTTGTGGGGGTTGACGTGCACTGATCCCCTGCGGCGCGCCCCCAGGAGTGTCATCTCCCACCGCTCGATATCCAGAGTCAACCCTGCCCCGAGTGCCATCGACTGCAGCGGGCTGGGCACCAGACCCTGCCGCAGCAGCGAAGGCGGCGCCTTCAGGTCTCGCCAGCCTATGTATCCCGACAGCGGCTCATTCAGGGTGTCATACCCAACGACGTGGTCAAGCCCGCGCAAGCGGCGCGCGACCTGAAGGACCGCCTCGATGTAGTGGCGCTGGAGGTACTCGCGGGCAGGCTCCCCATCCACGGTCGTCAGCGGGGCGAAGTCGTCGCTGCCAAAGAAGAGTGTGAACATCGTCGCCGCGGCCAGCTTGAAGGCATTCGTCGGCCAGATCATGCGCGGAAACGGGTCGCCGTGCGTCTGATGCACGATGGCGGCGTCGGTGGCCTTGAAGCGGGTTATATCCAGGCCGACCGCTTCGAGCGTCCAGCCCGGCGCACCGTCGCCTCCGGAGAACCGGCTCCAGACATCCTGGTGCGGGTCGATGAACAGCCGCAGGCCGTGCTCACCGGCCTTACGCACGATGGCCTCGAAGTAGTCCAGGTAGGCCTTGTCGTACCGACCCGGACCTTCATGCTCGATCGCCTCCCACGTTGTCAGCAGCCGGATGAAGGTGAGACCCCAGTGCTTCAGCCGCCTGAAGTGCTCATCGGCCTCCTGCAGCGGGAACGGCCGGCCGACGAAAGAAACCCGCCGGTGATCGAAGAATCCGTCACGCAGGTGGGTTGCCCCGTCGGGCGTACACGGGATCTTCGAACTGCCTCCCAAGTTGACGCCGCGCAGCAGCAGGGTCCGCCCGTGCTCGTCCTTGAACCAGGGGCCGTCAGTCCTGATCATGCTGTTTCCGCAGAGAGGGCCAGGTCGATGACCTGCACCGGGTGGAGCGCATCGTGACCGACCCCGTCGTGGATCTGCGCCCGGCACGAGGCGCCGGCTGCGACCACCAGCTTGCCTTGCTGCACAGCCCGCCGAACCTCCGGCAAGAGCTGCATTTCGGCGATCTGCATCGACAGGTCGAAGTGCTCCCGTTCATAGCCGAACGAGCCGGCCATGCCGCAGCACCCGGCCTCGATGAGCGTCGCCTCTTCGGCTGCCGCGCGCAACACCGCCATCAGCGGCCCGGTGCCGGCGATCGCCTTCGCGTGGCAATGTCCGTGCACGACCACTCCCGGCAGCTTCCGCCGGAACTTGAGTCGGTCAAGCGGGCGGCCGCCGTCCTCCGCCGGCTGGCAGAGGTATTCCTCGATCAGGAACGATCTCTCCGCCAGCTGCTGTGCGCGCGGATCCCCGGGAAAGAAGTCGCAGTACTCATCGCGCAGCGCGGCCAGGCACGACGGCTCCAGGCCGACGACCGGGATACCCTGCTCGACGTAGGTAGTCAGCACGTCCAAATTGTGCGCGGCGAGCGAACGGGCGCGTTCCAACAAGCCTTTGGAGATATGCGCCCGCCCGCAGCAGCCTTGCCTGTCCGCGACCAAGACCTGACAGCCGGCCGCCTCGAGCACACGCACCGCCGCCTGGCCGACCTGCGGGTGGTTGTAGTCGACGAACGTGTCGACAAACAGCAGCACCCGCCGGGCGGACGGCCGGACGGGTCTACTGGCGAACCACCGGCGGAACGTGCGCCCGGCGAACGCCGGCATCACGCGGTGCTGCGTAATCCCGAGCCAACGGTCCAGCAACGTTCGGGAGAGGCGCAGGCGTGCCAAGGCGTTCACCGCCCCGGCCACGGGCTGCACGAGCCGGGAGAGCGCTGCGATTTCGGCGAAAAGCCGGCTGCGCAGAGGGATGCCCTCCCGGGTGTGAAGGTAAGCCAGGTACTCGGACTTGATGCGGGCCATGTCGACGGCGGTCGGGCACTCGGCTTTGCAGCCCTTGCACGCCAGGCACAGGTCCAGCACGCCTTTGACCTCGGCGGAGGTCAGCGCCCCAGGTCCGAGCCGCCCGGAAATGGCTGCACGCAGGGCGTTGGCGCGCCCGCGGGTGCTGTGTGCTTCTTCCCGCAGGGCCTGATAGGAGGGGCACATCACGCCGTCCCGCTTCAGGCACACGCCGGCCCCATTGCAGTCCTCGATGGCGCGGGCCAACCCCTGCTCTCGCGCGAACGAGAACACGCTCGGCCAGACCGAGGAGCGATACGACGCGCCGTAGCGAAGCGTGCCGTCCATTCGCGGCGCGTCCGTGTCCGCACCTGCGATGACGCGGCCGGGATTGAACAGCCCGGACGGATCAAAGGTGGACTTGATTTCGCGAAAGACTCGAGCGATCGCCTCGCCGAACAGCCTGGGGGTGTATTCGGTATGCGAGATTCCGTCGCCATGTTCTCCGGACAGTACACCGCCCATTTCGCGCACGATATCCAGGATCCCCTCAGCCAGCGCGCGCATCTGTGCCACACCCTGGGCGGTTTTCAGGTCGATCAGCGGCCGCATGTGCAGGCAGCCGACGGAGGCGTGCGCGTACCACGTCCCGTCCGTGCCCGCCTCGTGCATCAATCGGGTTGCGCGGCGGACATACTCCGCCAATCGTTCTACCGGGACCGTGACATCCTCGATGAAGGAGATCGGCTTGCGATCGCCCGGCACCGCAAGCAGCAGTCCCAGGCCGACTTTGCGTACGGCCCAGAGCTGCGCCTGGGCGCCGGCATCCTCGATCATGCGAGCGCGCCCGCTCAGCGGGCCCGCCGCCGCCCGGGCTTCATCCAGCGAGTCGCCGACGTACTCGGCCACCAGAAGGGCTTCGGCTGGATCGCCGAACACACCTGCCTGGCGGGCGTATTCGGGCACCAGGCGGGCTCGGCCGATGATGGCCCGCGGGATCAGCTCGACGGACGCCGGGTGGGTCGCCAGCAGCTCGGGCGCCGCCTGGCAGGCGGCCAGCAGGTCGTCGAAAGCCACCAGGACCAGGACCGACGCCTTCGGTCGCGGGACCAGGTTGACCGTCGCCCGCGCCAAGAGCCCCAGTGTGCCCTCAGATCCGGCCAGGAGCGGCGCCAGGTTGTAGCCTGTATGTGGTGGGTACGGATGTGGATCCGCATACCATCCGGACGGGCGGCCGGTTGGGATTCCGACCAGGTAGTCGAGGTTGTAGCCTGAGGCCCGGCGCCAGATCTTCGGCCAGGCGCTGCGAATCGAGCCCCCGGTATCTTGCCGCAGTCTGAGGGCAAGCCCGTGGATGGCAGCCTGTCGCCCGGCGCCGGCCGCCCGCCGGCGCGCCTCTGCTTCTGAGATCTCGGAGAAGGACACAAGGCTTCCGTCGCTCAGGACGACGTCGGCCGCCAACAGATGATCGGCTGTCATCCCGTAGCGGATGGAGTGCGCGCCGGTGGCATTCGTTCCGATCATCCCACCGAAAGTGGCCCGGTCGACGGAGGCTGGATCCGGGCCGTACATCAGGCCGTGGGCACCTGCGGCGGCGTTCAACGCCGCGCCGACGACGCCGGGGGCAACGACCGCCCGACGGGCTTGGGGATCGATGGCGTGGATCTTCGTCAGATGCCGAGAACAATCGACGATCAGCCCGGAACCGATGGCCTGCCCGGCCAGTCCGGTCCCCGCTCCCCGAGCGGTAACCGGGAGGCCGAGAGCCGCGGCCGCCTCGACGATCGCCTGCAGGTCATCCTCGTGTTGCGGGAAGGCCACGCCAAGGGGCTCAATCTGGTAGACCGAAGCATCCGTGCTGAACAGCTGCCGTGTCAGAGGGTCGAACCGGACTTCGCACGGCAGACGCGAGGCCAACTCGCGCTGAAGCTCCCGGTCGTGACCGGCGGTGGCAACCTGCATTCGGCGATCTCACCCGGGCTTGCGGCGCGGGAGAAGCGAGCTGCGCCCTAGGCCGGCTGTCCCTCTTGGCGGCGCCGGCGGCGTGGCCGGCGAAACTCGCTGAATTCGTCCAGCAAGCTGAGCGGGATGCGGCCCCGCAACAGGACCGCGTCTGACAGATGCTCTTCGTATTCGACGCGGCCGTGTTCGTGGAACAGGCTGATCAATCGTCCGGCCTGGTACGGGAGGCGCACCTCGATGGATGCCATCGGCCGGAGCAACTCGGCATCCACCGTCGACAGCAGCGCCGGAATCCCCTCTCCGGTCACCGCCGAGACCGCCACGGCTCGATCGAATTCGTCAATGCGGCTGACAAGCTCGCGGCGATCCTGCAGTTGGTCCACCTTGTTCAGCGCCGTCACCATCGGCGCCTCGCCGGCGCCGAGCTCTTCGAGCGTCTGGCGCACCGACTCCGCTTGAGCGGCCGCGTCCGGGTGAGTCACATCGACCACGTGGATGAGCAGGTCCGCTTCGGTGATCTCCTCGAGCGTCGCCCGGAACGCGGCCACCAGCATCGTGGGGAGCTTCTGGATGAACCCGACGGTGTCGGTGACCAGCGCCTGCGCGCCGCTCGGCAGGCGGATGCGCCGCGTCGTCGGATCGAGCGTGGCGAAAAGCTGGTCGGCGACGAATACGTCCGCTCCCGACAGCCGATTGAGGAGCGTTGACTTGCCGGCGTTCGTGTAACCGACCAGCGCCAGGACCGGCACCGCCGTCCGCTTGCGCCGGGCCCGATAGCGGCTGCGATGCCCGCGCACCTTCTCCAGCTCGCGGCGCAGTTGGGCGATGCGCCGGCCGATCTCGCGCCGGTCGACCTCCAGCTGCGTCTCGCCAGGTCCCCTCAGGCCGACGCCCCCGACGGACCCGGACCGGCCGGCGCCGCCGCCGGCCTGGCGCGCCAGGTGTGTCCAGGCACGGGTCAGCCGAGGTAGTCGGTATTCGTATTGCGCCAGCTCGACTTGCAGCGCCCCTTCGCGCGTATGCGCGTGCAGGGCGAAGATGTCCAGGATCAACGCCGTCCGGTCGAGGACTCGGATGCCGTCGCCAAACGCCTCTTCCAGCTCCCGTTGGTGACGTGGCGAGAGCTCATCATCGAATAGCAGGACGTCCGCCGCCAGCTCTTCCGCCTGTTCGCGGAGCTCGTCGACTTTGCCGGCACCGATCATCGTTTTCGGGTTGGGCGCGCGCAGCCGCTGGCCGGCCACCCCGACGACGTCGAGCTGCGCCGTCTGGGCGAGCAGGGCCAACTCACGCAACGAGGCGGCCATGGGCAGCAACCCCGGCTGGCCGGAGATTTCGACGCCAACAAGCAGCGCTCGCTCGCGTGGCGGGACGGTGGGCAAGGATTCGCGACTCATGCGGGGGATTATACAGCCGGCTGCAGTGACGGCGGCCCTATTCGAGCGATTCGAAGTCGAGTTCGGTCAACCACATCTGGAGCGTGCGCCCGACCTGCTCCAGACTGTCGGCTGAAACCTTGTCCAACGTGTCTTCCGTCGTGTGCCAGTAGGGGTAGTCGAAGTCGATGAGATCGACGGCCGGAATACCCAGCTCCAGGAAGGGGATGTGATCGTCCAGGATCGAATAACCGGGTTCGGGGACGAACCCCGAGTAGCCCAGGCGCCCGGCCGTCGCCCAAATCTGCTGGCCCAGAGCCTCGTCGGAGTGGAGCTCGTAGCGGAGCTGCAGATCCGCATCGCCAACCATATCCACCACGACGACCGCCGCCGGCGTGTCCTCCAGCGTAGCCGCGAAGTGACGCGAGCCCAGGATCCACTCGCCGCCGGCCAGGCCTCCGCCATCCTCCGCGTCGAAGAACACCAACCACAGGCGGAAATCGAGACCGTCGGCCGGCAGGACGCGCGCCAGCTCCAGAAGGACCGCCGCGCCCGACGCCCCGTCGTTCGCCCCAGGGACGGGCGCCTCGACTGGCGGCTCGGCTCGATCGGCGATCGGCCGAGTATCGTAGTGCGCCCCCAGGATCACCAGCGGCCCGCCGGCGGCGCCCCCGCGGCCGATCAAGTTCCGCCGCTGCCCTCCCCGGTCATCGAAGCCTTGCTCTTCGACCTCCCAGCCCTCGTCCTGCAATCGAGCCAGGATGTACTCGCCGGCGCGACCGTGTGCCTCGCTGCCTGGGACGCGCGGCCCCAGCGCGACCTGGTCCGCCACGATCACCCGCGCACGCTCGCCGTCGAACACAGACGGCGAATTGGGCTCCGCGCCCGCCGTCGGGCCCGCGCCGCAAGCGACCAGGACGCCTGCGAAAACCGGCCAAATGGCGGCCCGGCCTGCCCTGCGCATAGCCTCGGTCCACTTGACGGAGAACAGGGCGGACTTGGCTGCGGGGGGCATCATGTGGCTATGCGCAGTTCTTCGCCGGCCGCCAACCACGCGGCATCCAGATCCGTCCGGGCACGGTCGGCATGCGCCTGGGCGCGTTCCCGGCGGCCCCTCGGCGGCCGATCACCCAACGGGGGCAGGATCCCCAGATTGGCCTTCATCGGCTGGAATCGCGCCGGTTCAGCATGGCTGACATACTCACACAGTGCGCCGAGCATGGTCGTCGCCGGCAGCCGCACAGGCGTCTGGGCACGCGCCATTCGGGCTGCGTTCACCCCGGCCAGAAGACCGGTGGCGATGTTTCCCATGTAGCCTTCGACACCGGTGATCTGACCGGCAAACAACAGGTCCTCCCGACCGCGCCACTGAAGCGTGGGCGCCAGGAGCGCCGGCGAGTTCAGAAACGTGTTGCGGTGCATCTGCCCGAAGCGGACGAAGCGCGCCTTCTCCAGACCGGGGATCAGGCGGAACACCCGCGCCTGCTCGGGATACGTCAAATTCGTCTGAAAACCGACCAGGTTGTACAGGGAGGCGGCCAGGTTGTCCTGGCGGAGTTGGACGACGGCATGGGAGCGCCGCCCGGTGCGCGGATCGTTCAACCCAACAGGCCGGAGCGGGCCAAAGGCCAGCGCCATCTCCCCACGCTCGGCCAGGATTTCCAGCGGCAGACAGCCTTCGAAGAAGCGGTCCGGCCCGGCGCGTACGCCCGCGCGGATCTCCGCCTCGAACTCCCGCAGCGGGATGCGCTCGGCGCTGCGCAACGCGGCCACGAAGGCCAGATACTCCTCACGGGTCATGGGCGCGTTCAAGTAGTCGCCATCTTCCGCCTGGCCGCGGGCATAGCGGGAGGCGCGAAAGACGATCGATCGGTCGAGAGAATCCGCCTCGACGATCGGGGAGATGGCATCATAGAAGTACAGGTGCGCGCTACCGGCCAGATGCGCCAGCGCCTCCGACAGCGCCGGCGAAGTAAGCGGCCCGCTGGCAACGACCACGATTCCCAACGGCACCTCACGCACTTCGGCCCGCAACACTTCCACCAGCGCATGGCTGGTCAGGCGTTCCGTCACCAGGCGGGAGAATGCCTGGCGGTCGACGGCCAGCGCCCCGCCGGCGGGGACCGCCGTGGCCTGAGCGCAATCTGCCAGGAGGGACCCCAATCGACGCAACTCGGCCAGCAGGATGCCGGAGGCTCGATCCGGCAGCTGCGAGCCGAGGGAGTTCGAACAGACCAGCTCGGCGAAGTCTGCCGTTTGGTGAGCGCCGGTCGCCGTCTCTGGGCGCATCTCGAACAGGCGGACCGGAATGCCTCGCTCTGCGATCTGCCAGGCGGCTTCACTGCCCGCCAACCCTGCGCCGATGACGACGACCTTCTCGGGCATGTCGGCATTCTAACATGACCGTCCTTGCCGGCACGGAACTTGCAACCCACTTGCGCAACTCGGACATCTGCTGTACAGTCCACCCCCGAGGTCTGCCATGCTTCAAGTACAAGACCAATCCCTCCGCCCGCTGGCGACCGCTCACCTGGCACAGACTATGACGCTGCTGTGCCTCTCAAACATGGAGCTGCGGGACCGGATCCAAGCCGAACTCTCCTCCAATCCGGCCCTGGAGCTGGTGGAGGAGCGGGTCTGTCCCACCTGCCACAAGCCGCTCTCCAACGGCAGCCCCTGCCACACCTGCGCCCAGCGGCGCGAAGAGTCACAGGCGGTCGTCTTCCTGTCGCCCCGCACCGCCGGCAGCGGCGTCCGCGGCAGTGAGTCGCAGGACTCCCCGCTCGAGCGAGAGCCGGCTGCCCCGCTGGACCTGGCGGCGCACGTCCTGGAGCAATTGGCGGCTGATCTCGAGCCCGAGGAGCGACCGCTGGCGGCATACATCCTGGCCAGCTTGGACGAAGACGGCTTCCTGCGTGAGGCTCCGGCGACCATCGCCCAGGCCACCCGCTCGACGCTCACGGCGGTCGGGCGCGTCCTGCAGCTTATCGCCCGCGCCGACCCGCCGGGGCTGGGGACTCCCGGGCCGCGCGAGGCGCTCCTGACACAGTTGGAGCTGGCCCCGGTGCAGGACAGCCGGGCGAGCCTGGCTCGACGCATGCTCCAGGAGTCTTTTGGCGAGCTCGGCCGTCGCGAGTACGCGCGCATCGCCGAGAGGCTCGGGGCCAACCTGCGCCAGGTGCGAGAGGCGGCCGCTTTCATCCGCGCCAATCTCAACCCCTACCCTGCCCGCGCTTTCTGGGGCAGCGGGCGCCAACCCCAGGCACCCGATCCGAACGTCTACCACTCGCCCGATATCCAGGTATCGTTCCACCCTTCGTCGGAAGCCAAGACCCTGATGGTGGAGATCTTCTCCCCGCTGGCCGGGTGGCTGCGCGTCAACCCCCTCTTCCGCCAGGCGCTGCCGGAGGCCTCCCCCGACCACGCCGAAGCGTGGACGCAGCAGCTCGACCGGGCCTCGCTCTTCGTCAAGTGCCTGCAGCAGCGCAACAACACGATGCGCCGGCTGATGGAGCTTCTGGTCTCCGGACAGAAGGAGTTCATCCTGCAGGGCGACCGCTACCTGCAGCCGCTGACCCGGGCCCGCGTCGCCTCTGAGATCGGTGTGCATGAATCGACGGTGTCGCGCGCCGTTTCGCACAAGTCGATCGGCCTGCCAGATGGACGCATCATCCCTCTGGCGCGCTTCTTCGATCGCAGCCTGTCGGTCCGCGACCGGATCAAGGAGATCGTGGACACGGAGCCCCGCCCGCTGACGGATGATGAGATTGTCGCTGTCCTGGCCGACGAAGGCATCCAGGTGGCCCGCCGCACGGTGGCCAAGTACCGGGCAATGGAAGGCATCCTGCCCGCCCGGCTTCGCCACGGCCGTCGCGAGCGCGCCAGTCCGAGGCGCTGATCGGTGAGTCCTGCCCCAGCGATCGCCAAACCCTTTGCGCGCCTGCTGAGGCCGGACCCCTATCAGGACCTGTTCCGGGTCCTGGCTGATTCCAGCGAGATCGCTATCCTGGTCGTCTCGAGCGAGGCGGACCGCGTGCTGTCCGCCAATCACGCGTTCCTGCTCCTGACAGGGTACTCGCGCCCCGAGGTCGAATCGCTGCAGGCCTCCCGCTTGTTCTCTGTAGAGGGCGAACGCAGCGCGCTGCCCGACGCGTTGCAGCGCCCTGCCCCCGGCGGCGCGCAGATCCTGGAGCTTCCGTTGCGGCGCCGGGAAGGACCGGCGCTGTTGGTGGATGTCGACGCTCGGCCGGCCGGCCCGGGCGGGAACCACCTGCTGTTCTCCATCCAGCCCTCCAGCGTCCGCCAACAGGCGGCCCAAGCGCGCCTGACGCTCCAGGAGCGGATGAACGCGCTGGCTCGCATGGCGGCCACGCTGGCCGACCGCGCCGCAGAAGGTTTGCCGGAGGCGCTTGAATTGGCGCGGACCCTCATCGGCGCCTCCGCCTTGGGGCTGTACCGCGTCTCGCCTACCGCGCCGGATTATCTGCTTCACGGCACCCTGCCAGAGGCCTTTCCTCTCTCCCTGCCGGTGTCGTCCATCAAGTCGCTCGATCGCCCGACCCGTTGGACGCTCGGGCAGCGTCCCGAGCATGTCCTGCACAAGTCCGCCCGGGCGGCCGGTTTCGCCGTCCTGCACGCCGCACCGGTCGGCGCACCCACCGCCTGGATCGGCGCCCTGGTCGCCGCCTGGCGCGAGTCGGCCGCGGTCGGCGAAGACGTCGCCACGGTCATGGAATTGGTGGCCGGGCTGTGCGACGCGGCCATCCGCATTGGGGTACAGCGCGCCGCATTGGCCGACCTGGAGAAGAACGTCTCCGCCCTGGAGACCGAATTGGAGGGACAGTTCGCCGCAGCCGGCGAAGGCATGCTCAACCTGGATGCGGATCTGCGCATCCTGCGCGCCAACCCGGCCGCCGGCCAGCTGCTGGGCTACCCGCAACGCGACCTGGCAGGCCTGGAAGCGCGCGAGGTGCTGGTCGGCCCGGAGGACGTTTCGGCCACGCTGCTGGAAGCCCTGGGCCACGACCGGCAGGCGGAACGCGGGCGGCTGACGCTCCACCGGCGCGACGGGACGCCG
>DAIRVC010000059.1:0-14526 GCA_036803025.1 Anaerolineales bacterium | reverse complement strand
GGAGGCGAAGAGAAGTCCTGGGACGAGAAGTGGCGTCGCGATCCGGTCAACGCCGCCGGCTGGGCGGTGATTCTGATCTGGGCCGGTCTAGTCTTGATGGCCGAGAACCTTGGGATGCTCACCGGCATCGCCCCGCTCGACCCGTGGGACCTGATCTTCATCGGCGCCGGCATCATCACCCTGATCGGCGCCGGCATCCGCCTGACCGTCCCGTCCTATCGCCGGCCGGTCGGTGGGACCGTCATCTTCGGGTTGGTCTTGCTGGCCATCGGCCTGAGTGATCTGGGACGCCCGGGCACCATCTGGGCAGCCGCCCTGATTCTGCTGGGCGTGTTCTTCCTTCTGCGCGGCCTGATGGGCAGGAAGTAGGCGGCTACAGGCGCCCGAAGTTGAGCGTCATGAATTCATCCCAGGCGTAGCGCAGCGGAGTCAACCACTCGTTGCGCCCGATGCAGCGGAAGTAGGGCGGCTGCAGCGCCAGGATCATGTCGCCGATCTCATAGCGCGGCAGGATGGCCGTGGAAACGACCAGACTGCCGCGCTCGGCTGGCCGCATCTCGTGCAGCATCTTCATCCCCGACCTGGTCCTCACTTCGAAGAAGAACAGGTCGTAGTTGGGCACCCAGGCGCGCCGCTCGTCGCGCTGCTGGCCGAACATCCCCTCGGTGGCGCCGTAGATCTCGCGCACAGCCACCGGCCCGTAGAGCGCCGTCAAAGCCGGGGCGTAGCGGATGTTGATGCCCTCCACGCTGCCGAGCGTGACCACCTGGGTCTTCCACAGGTCTTTGGGATAGACGCCGTGCGCGCGGCGCAGGTAGCGGCCGAAGGCGGTCGCCGTCGGCGCGACGCCGCCGACGAGCGTGACGTTCTCGTCCTTGCACTTGTGGTAGGCCAGGTCGAAACGCGCCTCCCAATCGCGGATCGTCTTTCCGCCCCCCAAGGCGTCGATCTCCTCCTGCGCCGGGACGGAGCGGATCGGCGTGAAGGCTGAGACGAACTTGGTGTAGATGCCAGAGCTGTAGCCGTACTCGACCTCCTGCTGGCCGACCTTGACCTTGCCGACCACCGAGGGGAAGTTGAGATTCAAGTTCACGCCGTCGAACAGGTCGAAGCGTCCGCTGGTCAGCACGAAGTTGAGCATGGCTCGCCCGGCGCTGATGCGCATGCGCAGGTCGGTCGGCGTCATGGGGATGAACTTCGACTCGCCTTTGGTCGTCCCGCGCGTGATCGCCCAGCCGATCGGGTCTTCAGACAATAACAGTCGCACCTCGCCGGCCATGACTCGATCGATGATCGGCTTGATCTCCTCGTAGGACACAATCGGGAATCGACGGCGGTAGTCCTCCAGCCCTTGTATCTGCGCCGCGCCGTGCTGTTCGCCGTAGCCGGTCTGTGCGTATCCTTCCAGGAGCTGCTTAAGGACCGCCGTCTGTGCTGCGCGCGGATCCGCGACCGCCTCGAACCACGGTTGGAGCATCGATTGGACGGTCGCCTTGGGATCATCACCGAGCATGAGCTGCCTCCCGCAACTGGGTAGATGGTGCGTGAGTGTAGCGCAACCCGGCCGTGCGCCAAGCGCGCCGCCGGGCTTGGAGCGCGTGCCCCCCGGGCCTATACTCGGCGCCTGCCGTCAGACCAGGACCGGCGCATGCCGGAGTGAGTGTTGATGACCCCAGCCGTGCAGATCACTGCCGTCGGCGGAGCGGGCGATCGCCGCGCACTGCTAACGCTGCCCTATCGCCTGTATCGGAACGACCCGAACTGGGTGCCGCGCATCTGGAACGAACAGTCCGCCTGGTTGCAGCGGCGCAACGGGTTCTTCGAGCACGGTGAGGCGGAGTGGTTTCTGGCGCGCCGCGAGGGGCGCGTCGTCGGCAGCATCGGGGCTGCGGTCGACCACACTGCCAACCTGCACCTGGGGAGGAAGTGGGGGATCTTCGGCTTCCTGGAGTTCGTCGACGATCAGGCGGTGTTCGATGCCCTGGTCGGCCGGGCGGCCGAATGGCTGCGCGCGCGGGGGATGACGCACATGCTCGGCCCGCAGAGCTTCGGGTCGAGCGACTTTCCCGGCGTGCTCGTCGGCCGCTTCGACGTCCCGCCGGCGCTGTTCGAGGGGCACACGCCGCCTTACTATCTGGCGCATGCCGAACGCGCCGGCTGGAAGAAGGCCGGCGACGCGCTTGCCTATCGCGCCTTCCGCCGCATGGTAGACGACGAGGCGGCCTTCCTGCCGGCCAAGCTCCGGCACGCCGCCGAGCGCGTCGCCCGCAATCCGCGTTACGCAGTCCGTCAAGCGGAACTCTCCCGGTTCGAGCACGAGTTTGGCGTCGTGCTGCGCCTGTACAACAGTTCGCTGTCTACGCTGCCCGACTTCGTACCGGCCCAGGAGGACGAGTTCCGTCGCATGATCAGGGATCTCATGCCTGTCCTGCGACAGGAGCTGGTGCTGTTCGCGCTCGTCGACGGCGTGGAGGTCGGCTTCAGCCTGGCACTGCCCAACCTGGCCGAGGCCATCCAGGCAGCCGGGGGGATGCGCTATCCTTGGCAATGGCTCCGGTTCGCCCGGGCTTCGAAACGCATCCGCGGCGTGTCCTTCAAGATCCTGGCCATGGATCCGGATTACTGGGGGCTGGGGCTCGACGGACTGCTGTATGTCCGGCTGATCGAGCGCTGCGTCCAGGCCGGCTATGAGTGGATGGACATGAGCCTGACCGGAGAGGACAACCCGCAGACAAATAGGCTGGCGACCCGCATGGGGGCGCAGGAGTACAAACGCTATCGCACTTTCGTGGTTGAATTGTAGGCTGCTGATGCATTTTGCCGTCCGCCGGTAACGGCTCGGCGCCGGGTCCGTTCGCGAGAGTGGCAGATGGAGGTGCCTGATGAAGGTCATTCGGTTGTCTTTGCTGTTCGGGATGCTTGCGGCATTGCTGGCGGGCTGTTACCAGGTCCCCACCGCGCCGCTCCCGACTCCCACGTCGACCTACGCGCTGGTCGAGGTGCAGATCTACTTCGCCGACATCCCGCGCTATGTGGCCAACACGGAGCCGTTCGAGACCCCGGTCATCCGCACCCTCGCGGACGACGGCCATCTCCCCGAGGCGGCCTTGCGCGAGTACTTCCGCGGACCGACCGCCGATGAGGCCGCCCGCGGTCTCGATCCGATGACCAACGGCTGCACCGGCTTCAGCCAGTTGACGATCGAAAACGGCATTGCCCGCGTGTACCTGACCGGGCCATGCAATTCGGGCGGCGCCACCTTCACCATCGCCGGACCGCTGATGGCTACGCTGCTGGCCTTCCCGGAGATCGAGTACGTCAAGCTGTACGACGAGTCCGGCCAGACGGGCGATCCCGACGGCTTCACCAACTCGATACCCTTCAGCCTCGAGCCCTAGCCGTCTCACTTGGCACAGGCCGGGCACCCAAAGGGAGGCCGGCGATGCCGGCCTCCCGCCGCGCGGGCGGACAGACATCCCCTCGCGCCGGTCAGTTCGTCACTTGACCCCCGGGCCGGCGCGCGTACGCTCAAGTGAGATGGTGGGCACCGCATGAGCGAGACCCTGTGGGCCGGATGCATCCTGCGCGTCGATCTGAGCAGCGGCCGGATCGCGCAGCAGCCGACCGCGGACTACGCCTTCACCCTCGGCGGGCGAGGCATCGGCCAGTGGATCCTCTTCCGCGAGGTCGACCCGTCCGTGGAGGCGCTCGACCCCGCCAACGTCATTAGCCTCGGCGCCGGTCCTCTGACCGGCACGCTCGCCCCGGGAAGCGCCCGCCTGAGTGTCGACACCAAGAACGCCCTCACCGGCGGCGTGTGCGCCTCGAATGGCGGCGGGCACTTCGCGCCCGAGCTCAAGTACGCCGGTTTCGACTCGGTCGTCATCACCGGCCAATCGCCGACGCCGGTCTACCTGTGGATCCACGATGGGCAGGCCGAGCTGCTTCCGGCAAGCGACCTGTGGGGTCTGGACACCTGGCAGACGGAAGCCGCCCTGCGCCGCAGGCACGCGGACCCGGAGGTGCGTGTGGCCGCGATCGGCCCGGCGGGCGAGCGGCGCGTGCGCGGCGCCTGCCTGATCGCCGACCGGGCTCGCGCCGCAGGACGTGGCGGGGCGGGGGCGGTCCTGGGCTCCAAACGTCTCAAGGCGGTGGCGGTGCGCGGCACCGGCAGCCTGGCCCCCGCTGACGGCCCGCGTTTCGTGCGCGAGGTCGAACGCTGCCATCGCAAGCTGATGGCCTCGGAGACGGTCCGCATCTACCGCCAGGGCGGCACGATGCTCCTGGCGGGCGCCGGCGGACCGGACGGCACGTTCCCGCAAGGTGTGCGCAACGATCAAGACTCCTTCTGGCCGCTTGAGAAATCGCGCCGCATCAGCGAACCGGCGCTGCGGGAGAGATACGAGCTCCGGCGCCTGGGCTGCTTCAACTGCCCGATCTCGTGCAGCCATTTCTACGCGGTCTCAGACGGCGCCTACGCCGGGACGGCCGGCGAGGGCTTCGAGATCAACTCCGCCAACGCCTTCGGCTCGAACCTGGATATCGACGACCCGGCCGCCATCTTGAAGATGCATACGCTGTGCAGCCGAGCCGGGCTGGATGTCGACATGGCCGGGACCTGCCTGGCGTTCGCCTTCGAGGCTTACCAGCGCGGTCACCTGAGCCGCTCGGAAGCGAACGGGCTTGAGCTGACCTGGGGCAACTCCCAGGCGGCCGTCTCCTCCTAGAGGCGATCATCGAGCGCCGCGGGCTGGGCGACCTCCTGGCCGAAGGCGTTCAGCGGGCCGCTGCGACCCTGGGACGCGGCTCGCAGGCCTACGCAATGCATGTCAAGGGCGCGGACCTGAACGAGCCGTCGGTGCGCTTGATGAAGGCCTGGGGCCTGGGCGTGGCACTGAGCACGCACGGCGGCGGGCACCTGGACGGATCGCCGCACCCCTCTGCCTGGCGTGGGCACGAAGCCCTGGCCAGGGAGCTGTTTGGAAACCCTCGCCCCGGCGCGGCCGGGGAGTACGACCATCAGGCTCAGGCGATCATCTGGCACGAGAACTACAAGGCCGTCGTCGACATGCTCGGGATTTGCTACTACACCAGCATGTGGCCGGACGCGAACTCGCTGACAGCCGATGACTATGCCGGACTGCTTTCGGCCGGCACAGGCCAGGAATACAGCGGCGAGGAGTTGATGCGCCGCGGTCGGCGGCTGCGCAACCTGCAGAAGGCCTTCAACACATTGCACACCGGCGCCGGCCGCGGCGACGACCGCCTGCCCAAGCGCTTCGCCGATCCGATCGTCAGCGGGCCGCACGCCGGGCAGGCGATCGACCCGGCGCGCTGGGAGGACATGCTCGATGAGTACTACCACGCGCAAGGCTGGGACCTCGCCACCGGCTGGCAGACCGAGGCGAACCTGCGGTCGCTCGATCTGATCGAAGCCGCCGAGAAGCTTCGGGCTCATGGACGGCTTCCCTCAAGCGGTCGACTGTCATGAACGCCGATGAGAGGATCGCCGTCAACGCCGCCGCCTGCACAGCCTGTCGGGCATGCGAGATCGCCTGTCATTATCACCACAGTGGGACTTTCGGGACCTCGCGGCGCAGCCTGCGCGTGATGTTCGAGCCCGACGACGGCGCGCTCCAGATCGTATTCCAGGCTACCTGCGACGGCTGTGCCAACGAGCCCGGGCCGCGCTGTGTGGCCGCTTGCGTTCCCGGGGCGCTGAGCCTCCGCGCCGAGGCCTGACCCTGAACCGGGTGAATCGCAGCGCCGGCCGCATCGGCCGGCGCTCGGATGCAGGGCGCGATCGAACAGGGTTCAGCTAGCGAAAGGGCTCCTCAGGGGCGCGCTCAGCCAGCTCGACCAGGATCGCCGCCAGGCGCGCCTGCGCCGCCGCCAGCACGGTCCGGCCCTTGTCGGCCGTCGCCAGGGTGGCGCGACCCATCACCCCAGACTCGGTCAGGCTCCGGAAGCGCGCCGGCCACACATACGGGTTGTCCGCGGCGAAATCGTACGACAATCGCGTCGAGGGCAGCCTGGGGATCTCATCCACGGCGCGCTCCATGTGCACGTGCTCGGGATCGATCACCAACGCCACCGAGGTTTCGATTTCGCAGGCGTGGCCGGTGCCACCAAGTGCGGAGGCGCGGGCCGCAGCCACCGCTTCACGGTCTCGCCACAGGCCGTCCACGACCAGGAATTCGGTCTGTGGGTGCTCGGCTCTGGCGGCCTGGGCCGCCAGGTTCAACGCCGGGGTGTTCCCGGCGCAGCCGTTGACCGTCACGATAAAACGGAATCCGGCACGCGCCAGACAGCCGGCGACATCCTTGAAGAGTTCGATGAACACTTGTGGCCGCAGCGCGATCGTCCCCGGCCACTCGCTCATCGCTAGGCCGGGTCCGCCGAAGGGGATCGTCGGGGCGACGACCGCGGCCGGCCGGCCAAGGGCGCGGCCGGCTGCGCCGGCGCCCTGGCGCGCCAGATAGGCAGCCGTGGCCGAGTCGGTGTCGAGCGGGAGATGCGGCCCGTGCTGTTCCGTCGAGCCGATCGGCAGCACAACGATCCCGACGGTGCGAGCGGCCGCCTCGACCTCCGGCCAGGCCATCTTCTCCAGCACCAGCAGCTCCCCATCTCGGCCGACTTGGTCCACGCCATCACCTCTTATGTACGCCCACGCGCGGGGCCGGCCGGTGGCCTGGCCTTAACGCTGCGCGGCAGATGCCAGCATGCGCAGGACTTCGCCCGAGTCCGTCAGCCAGCCGAACAGGGCCGCCGGCATGCGCAGCACCTCGAGCGCCCCGTCGTGCAGATGCGCCTCATAGCTCTGACAGCAATCCGAAAGCAAGATGCCGTCGAAGCCGCGGTCGGCGGCCTCGCGCATTGTCGAGCTGACACACACGTGCGTGGTCACCCCGCAGACAAGCAGCGTGTCCACGCCGCGCCGGCGCAGGATCCGTTCGAGCTGGGTGGCGTGGAAGGCGCCCTTGCCCGACTTGTCGATCACCGGCTCGCCAGGCAGCGGCTGAAGGGGCTCGACGATGTCGTTGTTCCAGGTCCCGCGGATGAACAACCGCCCACGCGGTCCGGGTTGCCCGTAGGCGAATCCGGTCGCCTGCATCTTGCGCTGCTTGTTGGGCGGGCAGTCCGACAGGTCGGGGGCATGACCTTCGCGGGTGAAGACGATCAGCAGGCCGGCACTGCGGGCAGCGGACAGGACGGCGGCGATGGCCGGGGTCACCCCGGCAGTCCGCCGGATATCCAGTCCGGCCTGGTCGGCCCAGCCGCCCGGGCTGCAGAAGTCATTCTGCATGTCGATCACGATCAAGCTTGCCCGATCCAGGTCAACCTGGAGCGGGTAGGGTATGGCCGGCAAGGTCCACAGTCGCGATCCAGACATGGTCAGCCCGATACAAGTATACGCGGCTCGGGAACTCGGCCGGACTGCGGGCTTGACCTTCATCCGCGTGTGTGGGTTGCCTCTGTCACTTTCCCCCGGACGGGTCCTGTGCCATAGTATGCGGAGGCTTGTCCGGCGGGTGGGGGGCCGGGAAAGCGAGTCCTCGTGTCACAGCCCGTTCTCTACGAAAACTGCACCATCCTGACCATGGACCGCCAGCGGCGCATCCTGTCGGACGCGGCGCTCCTGGCGGAGGGTGGACGCATCGGTGCGATCGGGAAGCGCCAGGCGATGCGCGACTCGGCGCCCGCCCAGGCAGAGCGCATCGACCTGGGCGGTGGGCTGGTGGTTCCCGGATTGATCAATACCCATGTTCACCTCTCCCAGGCGCTCCTGCGCGGCTGCGCCGATGACTTGTCCCTGGTCGATTGGCTGACCAAGAGGGTCTGGGTCCTGCAGGGCAACTTCGACCCCGACGACGCGCGCCTGAGCGCCGAATTGGCGATCCTCGAGATGCTCAAGTCCGGCACGACCGCCTTCGTCGAGAGCATGCTTGCCAGCCGCTACGGCTTCGACGGGATCGCCGAGGTGGTCGCTGCATCGGGGATGCGCGCAGCGCTGTCCAAGATCGTGATGGACCTGCCCTCCTACGCTATGGCGGCCGGCAGTATGCACCCTGGCATGATCGAGACGGCCGAAGCCTCCTTGGAGGAGGCACTGGCACTTCACCAGCGCTGGGATGGCGCGGCCGACGGCCGGATCAAGGTCTGGTTCGGCCCGCGACCGCCGGGCGGCTGTTCCAGCGAGCTCTACCGCAAGATGACCGCCGCGGCGCGCGAGCGCGGCATGGGGATCACCGTTCATCTGGCCGAGGTGCGCGAGGATGTCGAGCACATCCGCCGCGAGCACGGAATGTCCGCCGTCGAATACGCGGACAGCGTCGGGATGCTCGGGCCGAACGTCTTGCTCATCCACATGGTCTGGGTCGGTGCGGATGAGATTGCCCGGCTGGCCGAGACCGAGACGCATGTCACGCACAACCCGCTGTCGAACAGCAAGCTGGCCTCCGGGATCGCGCCGATCCCGGAGATGCTCGCCGCCGGAGTCAACGTCGGGCTCGGGACCGATGGCGGACCGAGCAGCAACGACTATGACATGGTGCGGGCCATGCGCTGGGCCTCCTACCTGCACAAGGCACGCCGCCTGGATCCGACGATCATGCCGTGCGAGCAAGTGCTGGAGATGGCCACCCGCAACGGGGCCGCGGCGATGGGCCTGGCCGACGAGATCGGATCGCTGGAGGTCGGGAAGCGGGCCGACTTTGCCGTATTCGACACGAACCAGCCGCACTGGACCCCGGCGCCCAACCCGGTCTCGACCCTGGTGTGTTCGGGGACCGGCAAGGACGTCGCTTGGGTGGTGATCGATGGCCGCCCGGTCGTGCGTGACGGCCGCGTGCTGACGATGGATGAAGGGCGGATCCTGGCCGAGGCCCGAGAGCGGGCGGAGCGCTTGTATGCCCGCACCGGTATACAGGCCGGCCCGCGCTGGCCGGTAGCGTGATCCGGCCGGTAGCCCAGACGGAGGGGAGGGAGACGGACGACAACGATACCGGACAGCGTGAGACGGCTGGGGGAAGAAGTCCATCAAGGAGGATGAGATGCGAACGAAGCTGACGATTGTGCTGGCACTGGCGCTGCTGCTGGCCGCCTGCGGCCCGGCGGCGACGCCGACCCCGGAAGAGGCCGCGCCGGCCGAGCCCGAGGCGCCGGTGGCGGAAGAGCCGGCCGAACCGGAGGGCCCTGAGGTCCTGAAGATCGCGCTGATCCTGCCCGGCCGCATCGACGACCTGGCCTGGAATCAGGCCGGCTACCGGTCGTTCCTGCGACTGCAAGGCGGGTTGGGCGCCGAGATCGAGACCGCGTGGGTGGAGAACGTCTACACCAACGTCGACATCGTCCCGGCCCTGCGCGACTATGCCCAGCGCGGCTACGACATCGTGCTCGGGCACGGCTTCCAGTTCCAGGAGCCGCTGTATGAGGTGGCGCCGGAGTTCCCGGACGTGACCTTCGCCTGCGGCGGCTGGGAAGCGCTCGACAACATGTCGATCTACGACGTGCGCACCGACCAGACCGGATACCTGGAAGGCTTCCTGGCGGCGCGCATGAGCGAGTCGGGGATCATCGGCTATGTGGCCGGGCTGGAAGTAGCCGAGCTGGCGCGCTTCGCCAAGGGCTACGAGCTGGGCGCACGCGCCGCCAACCCGGACATCGACATCCGCGTGGTCTACACCGGCGACTTCCACGATGTCGCTGCGGCGCGTGAGACGGTCGTCGGCCTGGCAGCCGCCGGCGCCGACGTGGTCGCCTTCATGGGCGACGGCACCAGCCTGGGCGCGCTGGCCGGTTGCCAGGAGGCCGAGATCTTCTGCATGGGCAATGGTACCGACCTGAGCCAGCAGGCGCCCGAGCTGATCCTGACCAGCGGCGTCTGGCAGTGGGACGCGGTCTGGGAGCTGATCATCAACGACTA
Source organism: Anaerolineales bacterium (assembly GCA_036803025.1). Taxonomy (GTDB): domain Bacteria; phylum Chloroflexota; class Anaerolineae; order Anaerolineales; family E44-bin32; genus DAIRVC01. The sequence continues at coordinate 4,601 of DAIRVC010000059.1, read as the reverse complement.
CCGCAATGGCGTGTTCGGCATGCAGCAGTACTGGGCTGACATGGCCAACGGCGGTCTGGCGTTGACCGCGCTCAACGCGGCGGTCCCGGAAGAGGTCGGCACCGAGCTGGCCACGATCCAAGAACAAGTCATCGCCGGCGAACTGGAGACCGGCGGGCCGTAGGCTGCACGGGGCTCTGAGCAATAAAGAGGGGCTCGACGGCGGCCGCCGCCGGGCCCCTCGCCTGAACCCCGCATCCCGCCCGGCTCGGCCGGGCCAAATCGGGAGGCCCGCAGTCGGATGACAACGGACGGCGTGACGCCGCTGGTCGACCTGCGCCGGATCGTCAAACGCTTCCCCGGCGTCTTGGCGAACGATGGCGTCGATTTCACCGTGTTGCCGGGCGAGATTCATGCCCTGCTGGGCGAGAACGGCGCCGGCAAGACGACCTTGATGAACATCCTCTACGGTCTGTATCAGCCGGACGAGGGTGAGGTGCACTTCCGCGGTCAGCCGGTGCGGCTGGGCTCGCCGCGCGATGCCATCCGCCTCGGCATCGGCATGGTCCACCAGCACTTCATGCTTGTCCCCCCGCTGACCGTCGCCGAGAACGTCGTCCTGGGCACGCAGCCTGCCGGCGATCTGCTCGTCGATCTGACCGGCGCCAAGAAGCGCATCCTGGAGCTTTCGGAACGCTACGCGCTGCCGGTCGATCCGCTGGCGGAGGTCTGGCAGCTGTCGGTCGGTGAACAGCAGCGCGTCGAGATCATCAAAGCCCTCTATCGCGGTGCGGAAGTCCTGATCCTGGATGAACCGACCTCGGTGCTTACGCCGCAGGAGATCGAGGGCCTGGCGGGTGTCTTGCGGCGCATGGCGGAAGAGGGCAAGGCGGTCGTCTTCATCTCCCACAAGCTGCGTGAGGTCATGGCGGTCAGCCACCGCGTCACGGTATTGCGGGACGGTCGCGTGGCGGCGACGCTGGCGACGGTCGATACTTCGGAGGCCAAGCTGGCCTCGTTGATGGTCGGGCGCGAAGTGCTCTGGCGGGTAGCCAAGGAGCCGCGTCAGGGCGGCGAGTCGGTGCTGATCGTGCGCGGGCTGGAGGCGGTCGGCGACAACGGCCTGTTGGCCTTGAAGGGCGTCTCGTTCGAGGTTGGGCAGGGGGAGTGCCTGGGCGTGGCCGGGGTTTCGGGCAATGGGCAGCGAGAGTTGGCCGAGGCCATCAGCGGGCTGCGCCGCGTTCGCGCCGGGCAGATCCAGATGGCCGGACAGGATGTGACCGGCGACTCCCCGGCGCAGCGGATTGCCGCCGGGTTGGCCTACGTGCCCGAGGAGCGCAAGCGCATCGGATCGATCGCCGAGTTCTCGATCTCCGACAACGCCATCCTCGAGAGCCATGCGACCACCTTCTCGCGCGGGGGCGTGTTGAATCAGAAGGCGATCGACGCCTACGTCGACAAGCTCGTCAGCGATTACGACGTCAAGACGCCCAACACCGCCAATCCGGCGCGAACCCTTTCGGGCGGAAACCTGCAGAAGCTGATCCTGGGGCGCGAGCTCAGCCGCGCGCCGCGGCTGCTCATCGCCGCGCAGCCGACGCGCGGCCTGGATGTCGGGGCAACCGAGTACATCCATCAGCAGCTGATGGCCGCCCGGGCGGGCGGCACGGGCATCTTGCTGATCTCGGAGGACCTGGACGAGATCCTGGCGCTGTCCGACCGCGTCATGGTGTTGTTCGAAGGCCGCATCGCCGGGACGCTGCGTTCGGATCAGGCCGACATTAAGACCCTCGGATTGATGATGGGAGGAGCCAGGGTTGAGGTTCCTGGGACTTAGGGTCGAGAAGCGCCAGACGATACCGCCGCTGCTGCGCGCCCTGGCGCCGGTCTTGACCGCTGCACTGGCGCTGGCGGCCAGCGGACTGCTGATCCGGCTGGCCGGCGGCGATCCGATCGAATCGCTGCGCATGATTGCCGTCGGCGCATTCGGCAACGTGCAGAATCTGGGAGAGACATTGGTCAAAGCCTCGGCCCTGATCATCGTCGGGCTGGGGATGATCGTCGCTTTCCGCAGCCAGGTGGCCAACATCGGCGGGGAAGGGCAGTTGATCCTGGGCGCCATTGCCGGCACTTGGGTCGGCCTGCGCTTTGCCGATCTCAGCCCACTGCTGCTCTTCCCGTTGGTGGTCGTAGCGGCCTTCGCCGCCGGCGGGGCCTGGGGCGCGATCGCCGGCTGGCTCAAGGCCCGGCTGCAGCTCAACGAAGTCATTGTCACGATCATGCTCAACTACCTGGCGATTTACACCCTCAACTGGCTGGTGCGCGGCCCGATGCGCGCGCCCGGCCTGGCGGGTGGGTTCCCGCAATCGGAAGCGATCGAGCAGGCGCTCTGGTGGCCGCGCCTGGCCGGCACGCGCCTGCACATCGGCGTCATCCTGGCCGTCTTCCTGTGCCTGGCTGTCAGCTTCATCCTGTACAAGACCCCGTGGGGCTATCGCATGCGTGCCGTCGGCGCCAACCCCGAGGCGGCGCGCTTCGGCGGCATCAACGTCGGGCGGACGTTGGTCCTGGCGATGGTGCTGAGCGGCGGGCTGGCCGGGATCGCCGGGGCCGGAGAGATCTTCGGGCTGCATCACCGACTTCTGGATGGGATCTCCAGCGGGTACGGCTACACCGGCATCGTCGTCGCGCTCCTCGCCAAGCTGAACCCATTCGCCACCATCCTGACCTCAGTGTTCTTCGCCGGTCTGGCGGTGGGCATGGAAGCCATGCAGCGCAGCCTGGGCACCCCCTTCGCGCTGATCGCCTCGATCCAGGGTCTGGTCGTGCTGCTGATGCTGCTGAGCGACGTGCTGGTCGGCTACCGATTGCGAAGGGTGTGATCATGGATTGGAACCAGTTCTTCCAGGAAGCCTTCATCGTCAGCCTGTTGGCGGGGGCCGTGCGCCTGTCCACTCCCATCATCCTGGCGGCGTTGGGAGAGGTCATCAGCGAACGCAGCGGCGTGCTCAACCTGGGTGTCGAAGGCGTGATGCTGATGGGCGCTTTCGGCAGCTTCTGGGGCGAGACGGTCACCGGCAGCCCCTGGTTGGGCTTGGTGATCGGCATGCTCATCGGCGCGCTGATGGGGCTGATCATGGCCTTCTTCAGTGTGACGTTGAAGGTCGATCAGGTGATCAGTGGGATGGGGCTTTACCTGTTCGGCATGGGCATGTCCAGCTTCCTGTACCGCATCGCCTACGGCGTGCGCACGACGCCGCCGAGCGTCGAGGGGCTGTCCGGGTTGCACCTCCCGGTGTTGAGCGACCTGCCCGTCGTCGGCCCCATCCTGTTCCAGCAGGACGCGCTGGCCTACATCGCCATCCTGCTGGTCCCGGTTCTGAGTTTCGTGCTGGCGCGCACGACGCTCGGATTGAAGATCCGGGCCGTTGGCGAGAATCCGCAGGCGGCGGACACGCTCGGGGTGAGCGTCAACGCCGTGCGTTACCTGTGCGTGATCTTCGGCAGCGTTCTGGCCGCGCTGGGCGGCGCGCACGTGGCCATCGCCCACCTGAAGCTGTTTGGCGACAATATGACCGTCGGGCGAGGCTTCATCGCGGTGGCGATCGTGTACTTCGGAAAGTGGCGGCCAGCCATGACGCTGGTCGGCGCGCTGGTCTTCGGGGGCGCGTACGCGCTGCAGCTGTGGATCCAGGCCACCGGTGCGCCCATCCCACATCAGATCCTGCTGATGCTCCCGTACATCCTGACCATCCTGATCCTGGCCCTGGTGGCCAGGCAAGCGCGCGGACCGGCCGCGCTCACCAAGCCATTCCGCCGAGGCGAGGGCTGACCGGCGTGCTCCCGGCGCGCTCCGCCCGGCGCGCTCTGCTGGCAGCGGCCTGGCTCGCGTCGGCGATGCTGGCCGGCTGTGACAGCGCCTCGCTGCAGGCGACGACGCTGCCTGCGGATTGGGTCTGGCCGTTTCCCGCGGATACAGCTTGCCTGCGGATCGTCCGGCCTTTCAGCGTGGAGAACCCCTGGGACCTTGCCCATGAAGCCGTCGACTTCGGCTGTCCGGCGGGGACGCCGGTCTTGGCGGCCGCCTCGGGCGAGGTCGCTTCCGTCTCACAGGTCCAGGTCGGCCAGGAGATACGCGGGCGCCTCGCGTTGCGGCTGGATGCGCAGACCTTGCGGCTGGAGTACCTGAACCTGAGCGCGGTGCTCGCCGAAGAAGGCGATCACCTGGAAGCCGGCGCGCGCCTGGGGGATAGCGCGCTTGGCCTGCACCTGGCCGTCCTGGACGAATCGAGCGGAGAGTATGTCGACCCCCTGATCTACCTGCCGACGCTCCCGGAGGACTGACATACCGGAGGCTGCCGATGATCTTCGACAACGTGACCGTGATCACGATGAACCCCCGACGGGAGATCCTGACCCGGGCGGCCGTGGCTGTCGAGGGCGTGCGCATTGCCGCGGTCGGCAAGCGCCGCGAGGTCCTCGATCGCTTTCCGGGCCAGGAGCCGATCGACACGGACGGAATGCTGTTGATGCCCGGACTGATCGACACGCACGTGCACACCGCCCAGGCGATGATCCGCGGCTGCGCTGACGACCTGGGCTTGTTGGATTGGCTGGGCAAG
>DAIRVC010000058.1:0-14532 GCA_036803025.1 Anaerolineales bacterium | reverse complement strand
CCGGAGGCGAGCAGGTGCTCGATGGCGGCGTCGGCGTTGGGATGATGTTGCCCGGCGCCGGCGCGCATGCGTTCCTCGACCTGGCTCAACCGGTCGCGCACGAGTTCAAAGAACGTGGCTGTCGTTGCTAGCATGACCCCAACCAAAAAGTGAGCTGGCGTTCCGGGAGGTGATCCCGGCCAAGTCAGCGCACGAGATATTCAGAACGCGGGCGGCTTCCTCCGCGACCAGACGGACGTAGGCAGGTTCGTTCCGCTCTCCCCGGTGAGGCTGGGGAGTGAGATAGGGTGCATCGGTTTCAAGCAGCAGCCGCTCGCGCGGGATAGCCGGGACGAGCGAGCGCAGCCCCCTGCCATTCTTGTAGGTCAGCGGGCCGGCCAGCCCCATGTAGAAGCCGGCCTGCGCGGCCAGTTCGGCGGCGGCTGCATCTCCCGAGAACGCGTGCAGGACTCCGACCCGGCCGCCTGCTCCCGCGGCCCAGGCTCCCAGCGCAGCCATCACGTCCGCCGACGCCTCGCGGTTGTGAACGATGACGGGCAGGTCCAATTCGGCCGCCAGCGCCAGCTGGCCCTCGAACGCCCGGCGCTGGTCGGTGCGCGAGGACCGGTCGCGGTAGTAGTCGAGCCCGATCTCGCCGATCGCCACCACGCCCGCTGCCTGCGCCAGCCGTCGAAGCTCATTGCCGGCGGCATCGCCCCAGGTGGCGGCGTGATGAGGGTGGATCCCCACAGCCGCATGCATGCCTTGGTGCTGCTGCGCCAGGGCCACTGCTTGTCGGCTGGTCTCGAGATCGATGCCGGGCACCACGAGGTGCGTGACGCCTGCCTGGCGAGCGCGCCCGAGTACGAGGGGGAGGTCGCCGTTGAAGTCGGCCAGCATCAGGTGGCAGTGGGTGTCGGCCAATGCCGCCGGCGCCGCGCTCATTTCAACCCGACAATCCGCAGACCGTCGTCCAGGATGGCCTGGACCCGGTCGGCGTGGGTGGTCTCACAGTACACGCGTACGATCGGTTCGGTCCCGGAAAAGCGGATCAGGAGCCAGCCACCGTCCTCGAGGCTGAACTTGTATCCGTCGAGTGAGTTGAGGCCGGTCACGCGCAGACCGCCGATGTGCGTTGGATCGGCCTCACGGATGCGCGCCTCATGCGCCGCGCGGTCTTCGGGCGGCATGCGCGTATCCACCCGGTCATAGTAGTGCGCGCCGACCTTGTCGAACAGCCGCTTGACCAGTTCGGACGGCTTGCACCGCTCCCGCACCATGGCATCCAGGATGAGCAGCCCGGCCAGGATGCCGTCTCGCTCGGGAACGTGGTTTCGAAATGCGTAGCCGCCCGACTCCTCCCCGCCGATGAGCGCATCCACTTCGAGCATCTTCGGCGCCACGTACTTGAATCCGACGCCGGTCTCATAAACCGGGACATTGTAGAGTTGGCCCAGCCGATCCAACATCGAGGTGGTTGAGAGGGTCTTGACGATCGGTCCGCGCTCGCCGCGCGTCTCCAGCAGGTAGTAGGCCAGCAACGCGAACACGCGCAGTTGGTCGACAAAACGCCCCTGCTCGTCCCCCAGGCCGATCCGGTCGGCATCGCCATCGGTGACCAGCAGCACGTCGGCGTGATGGGCAAGCGTCGCCTGCAGGCCGACATCGACGTTGGGCGGGATCGGCTCAGGCCGCTGCATCTCGGGGAAGATCGGGTTGCGCTCCCCATGGATCTCGATGACCCGGGTCGCGCCGCCGGACAGGATCCGAGCGAACCAGCCCACGCCATTGCCCCACATCGAGTCGGCCAGGATGGTCAGGCCGGCGGCGCGCAGGCTTTCGATGTCCACCAGACCCGCCAGATGAGTAAGGTAGGCCGGCGCCGGGTCGATGCGGCGAACGCGGCCTTCCGCCAAGGCGGCTTCCAGCGGCACGCGCTTCGCCTGTGCCTCATCCTGCGGGATGCGCGCCTCGATCTCCAGCAGACCCTCCGGCGCGATGGCGCCACCGGTCCGGTTGCGTACCTTGAAGCCGTTGTCGGAGGAGGGGTTGTGCGAGGCCGTGATGTTCACCGCCCCGGCTGCCTTCCGGTTCACGACGGCATATGCGATGACCGGCGTCGGCGTGGCGGACTCGGTCAACAGGACGGACAGACCGTTGCCGGCCAGCACCTCTGCCGCGGCAGCCGCGAAGGCCTCGGAGGCGAAGCGCTGGTCAAACCCGACGACCACCGGCCCCGGGTCGCTTTCGGTCGACAGCAGGTACGCGGCAAAGCCCTGCGTGCACCGCCGCACGGCGCCGAAGGTGTAGTCGTCCGCTATCCGGCCGCGCCAGCCGTCGGTACCGAATCGGATACGGTCCATTCCGCCTCCGCGGAGGGAGTGGGAGAGGCGCCGGGGCCGGACAGAAACCAGGCCAGGCGGTAGCGACCTGGCCGATCAGGCCTGGGCGGGTCGTGTGTCGGACAAACCCACGGGATTGTGCGCCTCGCCGGCCTGCCGCGAGGCCCTGGCCGGCGCTCTGGCCTCTCCAGCCGTCGCCATTATACCGCGAGAAGGAGTCACGGACTAGCAGCGCGGCCTCGAATTGACCGAGCCGAGCTCGCGCCGACGCCGAAGACGGCCAGGGGGCGAGGCTGGGAAGGCTGGGAGCCGCCGTTGACCACCCCCTGCCGCGTTGAGGGAGAGGGTGCGGCCAGCCGGGGGCAAGCCCCCGCCCGGTGCGGCGCGGAGAGTGCATGGGAGGCCTTGGTGCCGCACGTCTGTGGGAGGGCCGCCGCATCTAGAGATTGTCAGATCCGCCGCTCCGTGATACACTCCACCTGTTCCCGTGCCCCCCTGCGGGGCACGCTTTCCGCTCCCACCCGTGCCTCCCGGCTGGAGGTGGGGGCAATCCCGAGGGAAGAGAGGTTCCACCGTTGCGCAACTACGAGTTGGCCTATATTGCTGATCCGGACCTGGATGAGCAGGCGCTCCTGTCCCTGGAGGAGAAGGTCAAGGGCTGGGTCCTGGCTGCCGGAGGGGAAGTGGTCAAGGTTGATCGCTGGGGCAAGCGTCGGCTGACCTACGCGATCAAGAAGCGTCTGGAAGGCTTCTATACGATCGTCACGGCCACACTGCCCCCGCGGTCCAGCCAGGCGATCGAGCGCGAGTTGCGGCTGAGCGAGCAGGTGCTGCGCTACCTGATCACCCTCCAGGAAGCCGGATAGCGACTGTCCGGCGCCCGGCCGACTGCCGAAAGGAGCCCCCATGAGCCGCGGGCTGAACAAGGTCATGATCATCGGGCACCTGGGGCGCGACCCAGAGATGCGCTACACGCCTTCCGGGAGGCCGGTGACCACGTTCAGCGTGGCCACCAGCCGCTCCTGGAACACTGCCGAGGGAGAGCGCCGCGAAGAGACCGAGTGGTTCAATGTCGTCGCCTGGGGGAGCCTGGCCGAGATCTGCAACCAGCATCTGCGCAAGGGGCAGCAGGCCTATATCGAGGGGCGGCTGCAGACGCGGCGCTGGGACGATCCGGAGGGCAAGAAGCACTTCGCTACGGAACTGGTGGCGAAGGAGATGATCATGCTCGGGGAGCGGCGCGAGGGCGCCCCGGCGCAGTTCGAGGCTGCGACCGGTGAAGACGAGGAGTTCCCCTTCTAGGCGTCCGAAGAATACGTGTGGGATGACAATGCCGCGGCGCAGCCGCGCGGGAGAGTGAGACTTGGCAAGGGATATGCGAAACGGTGGGGCCCAGGACGAGCAGGGGCCGTCGGGTGATGAGCGCGGGGGTCGACGCCGGTTCGTCCGGCCACCGCGGGTCTGCCAGTTCTGTGCCGAGAAGGCCAAGACCATCGACTACAAGCAGAGCGAGGTCCTCAAGCGTTTCGTGACCGACCAGGGCCGCATTCGCTCGCGGCGGCAGACCGGCACCTGTGCGCGGCATCAACGGATCCTGGCGCGGGCGATCAAGCGCGCCCGGCACTTGGCTTTGATCCCGTTCGCCGCAGCACGTTCTCGCTGACCGACAGCGCAAGGCAGGGTGTGGCGGGGCGCGGTCTGCAGCGCAGCCCCGCCTTTGCCTGCCTGATAGGAGAGGCCAGGTATGCGCAGGCGGGGAATTACGCCGATGACCACCCGCAAGCATCTTGCCCGAGCTGAACGCGAGCGGGTGCAGCGGCGTTGGATCATCGCAGGCACACTGGTCGTCCTGCTCATCGCGGCAGGCTTGATCATCTTTGGCTGGCTGCAGGGCGCGGTGATCCAGCCCCGCCAGCCGGTAGCGGTCGTCAACGGCGAAGAGATCACCACCGCCCAATTCCAGAGCCGCGTCCGTCTGGCGCGCCTGGGCCTGATCAGCCAGGCGCAGAACGCCGAGAGCCTGCTCTCCATGTTCGGCGGCGACGAGTCCATCAGCAACATGATCCAGCAGCAGATCGCCTCGATCGGACAGCAGCTGGCCGATCCATCTGCACTGGGGCTGAATGTCCTCGAGGGCATGATCGACGAAGCGCTCGTGCGCCAGGAAGCCAATCGGCGCGGGATCAGCGTGAGCCCGGACGAGGTCGATCGCGCCATCCAGGAAGATTTCGGCTACTACGCCGACGGCACGCCAACCCCGCTGCCGACCTCCACCGCCGCTCCGGCGACGTCGACCGCAACGGCCGCATCGACTGCGGCGGCGACAGGAACTTCCACACCGACTGGCGAGCCCAGCCCGACCTCCACCAGCGGGCCAACGCCGACCATCACACTCACGCCTACGCCGGCCCCCACAGCGACCGCCTACACGGCCGACGCCTACCAGGCCAACTATGCCGCCCAGGTCGACTATTTGAAGCTGATCGGCGCGGATGAGGCAGCCTTCCGGGCGCAATACGAGGCTAACCTGTATCGCGAACGACTCCTGCTTGCCTTGGGCGAGGATGTGTCGCGCGAGCAGGAGCAGGTCCACGCGCGCCATATCCTGGTGGCCGACGAGGCCGGCGCGCTGGCACTCCTGGAGCGCCTGCAGGCGGGCGAGTCATGGGAAGACCTGGCGGCTGAGGCCTCACTGGACGAAAGCAATCGCGACGCGGGCGGCGACCTGGGATGGTTTCCGCAGGGGTTGGGCGTCATGGTGCCGGAGTTCGAGGACGCCGCTTTCAACACGCCGGTAGGCGAGATCAGCCAGCCGGTCCAGACCACCTACGGATGGCATCTGATCCAGGTCTTGGAGAAGGAGCTGCGGCCGCTCTCGGACACACAGTTCGAGCAGGCGGTCGAGACGCAGCTCGACGAATGGCTGGCGGAGCAGCGCGATGCCGGCGTGGTCGATGTGCGCGCCATCTGGATCGAACGCGTGCCGACCGAGCCCTCCATCAGCAGCCTGCAGGCGCTGCAGTAGTTCGCGTGAGATCGCCCTCAGTGGCGCGTCTGCGCAATCGCAATCGCCTCGTCGGCGCCGTCGCGCTGCTATTCTGTGGCGCAGTTATGCTTTCCGGGTGCGGTCCGGAATCGACCCCGCTCGTCGATCGGGACGCCACGCCTGCCCCGACAGGGTTGACCGGCGTTGGGACCGAAGCCTCGCCGGCGCCCGCTCGGGCCTCCACCTCAAATCCAGGCGAGCCGGTGGTCCAACCCCCTTTGGTGCAGCTGGACTATGACAACGCTGTACGTGTGGTCCCAGCGCTGCTCGACCCGCACACTCAGTTCGACGAGATCGTGGCGCAGTACCGAGGGCTCTCGGAGAGGGCGCAGCCGACGGGGTGGTATGGCGGCACTGTCTCGGGGGCCATCAACTTCCAGATCGGGCTTAGGCTGCCGGCGGGGTCGCCCGCCCGGGTTGTGCTCGGCTTCCCCATTCGCGTGACGATCAGCCGCACGGAAGATGCGGCCGACGAAATGGACATCCTGATGCCGACCTACGCCGGAGGCGGCGGGGTGTTCAACACGTTCCCCGAGTTCGCGCTTAAGCCTGGCCAATTCGATGCGCTGCCCAGCGCCATCTCGGCCGCCGAACTCGCCTCTGGTGCGGCGACGGAAGTTGGGTACGGCTTCTCCGCCGCCTGCAGCGAGCCGGGCGTCTTTCAGGCGGACTTCCTTTTCCCCTACGAGGTGCATGAGGGCTCGCGGCTCCGATCCCAACTTGTGCCGTTCAGCGTCGTGCTGGCCTGCCCCCAAGTAGCCACGGTTTGGGCCTTCGACCCCGAGACCGGGGCCCTGGATGGGACGACGACGCTGGTCCTGCGCGACGGGCGATACACTCCCCAGCCGTAGTCGGACCGACCCCTCTCAAGCTCAACCCCCTCCGGCAGTCGGGTGATCCGCTTCGGGCTGCCTCTTGAACCGCGCCCGGGGGGCGGTATACTCTCTTGGCGCGCGCCATGAACATCGACGAGTTGTTGAAGGCCCTGCCTGATTCCATCACACCGGTCGAGCGTGATCTGGTGCAGCGCGCCTACCGCCTGGCGGAATCGGCGCACGAAGGGCAGATGCGGCTTTCGGGAGAGGGATACATCCAGCACTGCCTGGCGGTGGGGAAGATCCTGGCAGAGCTGGGCGCCCCCGTGCCGCTGGTCACGGCCGGCCTGCTGCACGATACCGTCGAAGACACCTCGGTCACCCTTGACCAGATCCAGAAGGAGTTCGGGCGGGAGATTGCCCGGTTGGTTGACGGGGTCACCAAGCTGACCCAGCTGCCGCGCGTCAGCGGCCGCGAGCGGCGCACTAAAGAGGAGCGCGGTGCCAAGGCCGAACTGCAGAAGGAGACTCTGCGCAAGACCTTCCTGGCCATGGGCGACGACGTGCGTGTGGTCCTGATCAAACTGGCCGACCGCCTGCACAACATGCGCACGCTTTCGCACCTGCCGGCCGAAAAGCGGACACGCATTGCGCGTGAGACGCTGGAGATCTTCGCCCCCCTGGCCAACCGCCTGGGGATCTGGCAGATGAAATGGGAGTTGGAGGACCAGGCCTTCCGCTACGTCTACCCCGACAAGTACAAGGAGATCTCCCGACAGGTGGCCGAGGGCAGGGGGAACCGGGAGAAGGCGCTGCGCAAGATCTCCGAGCGCTTGCGGACGGTGCTGGCGGAGGCCGGCATCGAGGCCGAGGTCAGCGCCCGCCCCAAACACCTGTATTCGATCTTCCGCAAGATGGAGCGCAAGGGCGTCCCCTTCGATATGGTGCTGGACGTGCGCGGCGTGCGCATCGTCGTCGCCGACGACCATGACTGCTATCTGGCGCTGGGCGTCATCCATCACCATTGGAAGCCCGTCCCCGGCGGCTTTGACGACTACATCGCCACGCCCAAGGAGAACTTCTACCAGTCGCTGCACACGGCCGTCATCTTCGACGACGGCAAGACCGTCGAGGTCCAGATCCGCACGCCGGAGATGCACACCAACGCCGAGTTCGGCATCGCCGCTCACTGGCGCTACAAGGAAGGCCGCAAGCGCGACGAGGCCTACGAGCAGCGCATCAACTGGCTGCGCCGCCTGATGGACTGGCGCCAGGACGTCGACGACGCCTCGGACTTCGTCGACGCGATGAAGTCGGACGTATTCGATGACCGGGTGTACGCCTTCACGCCCAAGGGGGACATCGTCGACCTGCCGGCCGGTTCGACGCCGATCGACTTCGCCTACCACATCCACACCGACATCGGCCACCGCTGCCGCGGCGCCAAGGTCAACGGCAAGCTGGTCGGCCTGGATCACAAACTGCAGACCGGTGAGTCGGTCGAGATCCTGACGGCCAAGCGCGGCGGGCCCAGCCGCGACTGGATGAATCCCAGCCTGGAGCTGGTCCGGACACAGCGGGCGCGCGGCAAGATCCGGCAGTGGTTCAAACGCCAGGACCGCGAGCAGAATGTCTCCCATGGCCGCGACCTGTTGGATCGTGAACTCCACCGCCTGGGTATCGAGAGCCTGACCTACGATCAGATCAGCCGCGACCTGGGCTACGCCCAGGTCGAGGACCTGCTGGCGGCCATCGGCTGCGGCGACATCCACTTGGGCAAGATCGTCTCGCGCCTGGTGGAGAAGGAAGAACCCGAGCTCATCGACCTGGAGGTCCCGGGCGTACGGCCGGAAGGCGCCGCCGCGGATGAGGTCAGCATCCGCGGGGTGAGCGGGCTGCTGACCAGCCTGGCGCGCTGCTGCAAACCGTTGCCCGGCGATCCGATCATCGGCTACGTGACGCGCGGCCGGGGAGCAACGGTGCATCGCTCGGATTGCCCGAACGTCCTGCGCCTGGGGGACAAGGAGCGCTTGATCCAGGTTTCCTGGGGACAGCCGCACACGACCTACCCGGTGTCGATACGCATCCGTGCCTACGACCGTGAAGGACTGATGCGCGATGTCTCGACCCTGCTGACCAACGAGGGCATCAATATGCCTTCGGTGAACGCCTCCACGAAGGACAGCCTGGCGGTCCTCAATCTCGAGCTCGGGATCACCGATATCCCGCAGCTCAGCCGGGTCCTCAATCGCCTGGAGGCGCTTCCTAACGTGCTGGAAGCATGCCGGGTGAAGCCGGGTTGACAAATAGCCGGATGGTATAATCCCGCCCGGATTCTCCCTGGTCGCGCGAGGGCGATCACCTGGTGACCAACGAATTGTTGAGCGTCTCCGAAGCACGTCAGCGGCTTCTAGCAGAGCTGCAGCCGCTTCCGGCCGAGGAGATCACGCTGGCGGAGGCACTCGGCCGCGTCCTGGCTGAGGCGGTCGTCGCCGGGCACGATCTTCCCCCCTTCGACAACAGCTCCGTCGATGGGTACGCGGTCGATAGCGCCAGCGTGCGCCAAGCTTCCCGCTCCGCCCCGACGCGGCTGGCCGTAGCCGGCGAAGTCACCGCCGGGCGGGAATCGCACCTGCACCTGGAGAGCGGGCAGGCAATGCGCATCACCACCGGCGCGCCCCTCCCGGCCGGCGCCGACGCGGTCGTCCCGGTCGAGGAGACTGACGACTCCGTGCCGATGATCCCCGACCGGGTGCCGGCTGAGATTGCGATCTATGCCGCCGTACCAGCCGCGGCCCATGTCCGGCACGCGGGCCTGGATGTCCGGCGCGGCACCAGCGTGCTGCCGGCCGGCACGCGCTTGCGTCCGGCCGAGATTGCGCTGCTGGCGGCGCTGGGCTGTGCCGGGGTGCGCGTACACCGCCGGGCGAAGGTGGCGGTGCTCTCGAGCGGCGACGAGCTGCTCGAGCCCGGCCAGGCGCTGGCCCCCGGGCGGATCTTCGACTCGAACGGCCTGGCCGTCTCCGCCGCGGTGCAGTCGGCGGGGGGCGAGCCGATGCGGCTGGGGATCCTCGCCGACCGGCGCCAGGCGGTGACGGATGGGCTGGAGCGAGCGGTCGCCCAGGGTGCCGACCTGATCCTTTCGACGGCCGGGGTGAGCGTTGGCGCGCACGACTTCATACGCGAAGCGGTCCTCCACGGCGGCCGGCTCACGTTCTGGCGTGTCAATCTGCGCCCGGGTAAGCCGCTGGCGGTGGGGGCTTATGCCGGTCGGCCCTTCCTCGGCTTGCCGGGGAACCCGGTGTCGGCCCTGGTTACCTTCGAGCTCTTCGTCCGGCCGGCGCTCCAGCGGCTGCATGGGGAGCCGCGGGCGCGGCATTGGCGGCTGAGAGTGCGGCTTCAGGACCCAGTGGACTCGGACGGCCGCGAGACTTACTTGCGCGCCCGTGTCCATTGGGCCAATCAGGAGTATCATGCCCACCTCACCGGCAGCCAGGATTCGTCCGTGCTTTCGTCGCTGGTCAGCGCCAATGCATTGGTCGTCGTCCCGGCCGGCGTCCGCTCTCTCGAGGCCGGCGCGCAGGTGGAGGCGTGGATCCTGTACGCCGACGGCAGCGCCGGGTTCGACGAACCGCAGGCGGGCGACGCGGGTGAGATGACGTCAAGCTAGGCTGATTGGGAGGGACGCCTATGCCCCGGATTCGCTGTCGATACGTGGACTGTGTCTTCCTCGAGGATGGCTACTGCGGCGCGGCCGCGGTCGAGATCGATCCCGACGAGGGCTGCCTGACCTATTCCCACATCGACGATGTCCAGACCGAGGAAGAGTGGGATGAGGAGGAGCTCGAAGAACTCTGGGAAGAGGAAGACGAGGACCTGTATCGGGACGACGAGGAGGAGGACGAGAGCTGGCTTGACGAAGAGGAGGAGATCTAGCTCCCTCCGCAGATGCCTGCGTGGGTGGATGCCGAATCTGCCCGGAAACAATCCGGCGAGCCCGCAAGGGCTCGCCGATCGTTTGCGCAGGAGACAGCCAGGTTCGTTTTCGCTGTGATTGAAGGTTACTGTTCGGACGAGGAGGTGCGTGCCCGACTGCGCAGCGTGCGGGTCAGGATCTCCTCCTGGCTCTCGCGCTGAGGCGCGCTGCGCGCTGCCTGGGCGGCGGCTCCGGCCGCCTCGCTCGAGGATTGCATCGCCTGGCGGAAGGCGACCTCCATGGCCGTGGGCAGGGGGGCCTCCTCCTGCTCTTCGTCGGGCTCCGCCGAGACCGCCTCGACCGCCTTCATGCTGAAGCGGATCTGGCGCTTCTTGCGGTCGATGTCCAGGACCACAACCTCGACTTCGTCGCCGGGCTTGACGACCTCGGACGGATTGCGCACGTACTCGTTGCTCATCTCGCTGACGTGCACCAGCCCCGGCCGCTCGGCGCCGACGTCGATAAAAGCGCCGAACTGCTCGAGGCGGATGACCTTCCCGTGAAAGCGCGCACCGGGCTTGAGGTCCTTCCATTCGACCTGAATGGGCGGGATCATCGTCAGCTCGAGGCGTCCAGCGCCGGCATCAAGCCGGTGGACCCAGACCTCGACCTGCTGGCCCTCCTTCAGGACGTCTTCGACTCGATTGACCGGCGTGTGCGAGAGTTGGGAGATGTGCAGCAGACCGGGCTGGCTCAGGCCCACGTCGATGTAGGCACCGGCCATGCCGATCTTGGAGACCTTGCCCTCCAGGCGCATCTTGAGTTTCAGATCGCCCAGTTTCAAGGGGCTGCTGGCAGTCGGTTCCACAGTCGTTCCTTCCTGATGTCCTGGAGATTACGCGAAGTCGAACGGGAGCGGCGGGATTATACCACGCCGCCGCAGGGCTAGTCCTCCGGCGTCGCCTCCGCAGCGCCGCCGCGTCGGGCAAGCAGGTACCAGCCGGAGATCGCGGAGAAGCGGTCGGAAGGATCGAACATCGGGCCGATGCGCACACCCTGCAAGGCGGTGCTGATGGCCGTGTCGTACACCGGGTAGTAGAGCAGCAGCGCCGGCGCCTGGTCCAGGAACCGATGCTGGAAGCTGGCGTACAGGTCGGCCCGCTGGCCGCTGTCGGAAATGGTGCGAGCCTGCTCGAGCCAGATGCTGGTATTGCGGTCGTTGAAGCCGCCGAAGTTCTGTCCCGTCTCCGCCTGCGAATCGTGCCAGAACGGGTACGGATCGGGGTCGGGGTAGCGCGAGAGGTTGAGATCGGTCAGCGCAGCCTGGAAGTCCCTGGTCTGCAGCCGCTGTGTGAGCAGGAGCTCGGCCGTGGTCGGCGCCAGGGTGACGCGAACGCCGATCGCCGCCCAGTTGTCGCGCAGCATCTCGGCCACCCGAGTGTGCAGCGGATCGTCCGCATGCAGCAGCTCGAACGTCAGCGCGGTCTCCTCCCGTACGCGAACGTATTCCGCCGCGCCGGGAGCCGCGCCGGCCGGCAGCTGCCAGCCGGCCGAGTCGAGCAGCGTCGCGGCCTGGTCCGGATCGAAGGGTGTCGGCTCGAGGCCCTCGGCGAACGCCCAGCTCCAGGGCAGAATCGGGCCGGCGGCCACGACGCCCTGGCCATCCAGCAGCTGATCGATGATCCATTGACGATTCACCGCCAGAGCCAGCGCCTGGCGGACGCGCTTATCGGTGAAGAACGTCCTCTCCGTATGGCTCAAATTGAAGAACACCAGACTCACCCGCGGGAGCATTGAGGCGTTCACGTCCAGGCCGGGGGTCTGCAGCGCCTGTGCCAGCGTCTCAGAGTCCAAGCGGCTGATTCCCTGGACCTCGCCGGCCTGAAACGCCTGCAGTGCGTCGGCCGGAGTAGCGACCGTGCGCAGCTCGATGCGCTCCAGATAGGGCGGCATGCCGTAGTATTCGGGGAAGGCCGTCAGGCTGACACCGACCAGCGCCTCCCCTTCGACCAGGAAGCGGTCGAAACGGAAGGGACCCGTTCCGATCGGTTGCAGGTTGAATGGGTGGTCGACCAGGTCTGCGGCGCTGACCCCGCGCAGCAGGTGATCCGGAAGCAGGCCCAGGGCCAGGTAGTCGAAGAAGGGAGCGAACGGCTCAGGGAGCTGGAACTGCACGGCCCGATCGCTCAGGCGTACGATCTGAATCTGCTGCCAGAGCGAGGCCAGATCGGCCGGGCCGGGGAAGTCGGGGTCCTGCAGTTTGGAGAAGGTGTAGATGACGTCGTCGGCGCTGACCGGCACCCCGTCATGCCAGACGGCGTCGGCGCGCAGGCTGAACGTGTACAGGGTGGCATCGGCCGAAACCGCCCAGCTCTCGGCCAGGTCCGGTTCAGGCAGGCCGCGATCGTCGAACCGCACCAGCCCGGAGTAGAGCAGCCGGTCGACGTCGCGATCGGCCTGGTTGTGGAAGTCGAGTACCGGGTTAAGCCGGTTGAGCTGGCCGACAAGCGCTTCCGTATATGAGCCGCCGCGCACGGGCTGTGGCGCGCCGAGCTGCTCATCCGGCGATTGGCCCAGGAGCAGACCGATCACCAGAATGATGCCGCCAACGGCGATCAGCAGTTGCCAGCGAATATTGCGCATGGGTTCAGCCGCGCGGACGGATGGATTGCAGGGGTACGCCTAGCCGACCAGGAGGACGTTCACGACGGCCAGGACGAAGAAGATGACGCTCAGGGCGATGGTGACGTTGAACAGCAGCCGCTCGATCCCACGCCGCACGTGAAAACCGCTGCCGCTGTAGTCCCCGCCGGACAGGCTGCCCAGCCCTGCACCGCGGCTCTGCAACAAGATCACGACGATCAGCGCGATAGAGACGACGACCAACGCCAGATTGAGGTACACGTCCATTATGCTCTCTCCCGTAGGTGGAACGGGCGGATTATAGCAGATGCCGCGCGGCGCTTCAAGCCGTCCTGTCCGGCCGGGCGCACCTGCACCTCAGTCCGCCTGGCCCAGGGCGGCGCGCAGGTAGGCCTCGACGAACCCGCCGATCTCCCCGTCCAGAACCGCCGCAGTGTTGCCGGTCTCGTGCCCGGTACGGTGGTCTTTGACCATCTGATACGGGTGCAGGACGTACGAGCGAATCTGGCTGCCGAACTCGGCCTTCACGTGCTCGCCCTTGATCTGCGCCAGTTCCTTCTCCTGCTCTTCGCGGCGCAGGTCGAGCAGGCGCGCCCGCAGTACCCGCAGCGCGTTCTCGCGGTTCTGGGTCTGCGAGCGTTCGTTCTGACAGGTGACCACGATCCCGGTCGGGAGGTGCGTGATCCGCACCGCGGTCTCGTTCTTCTGGACGTTCTGCCCGCCGGCGCCGGCCGATCGGTAGGTGTCGATCTTCAGGTCGGCCGGGTTGAGCTGGATCTCGTCGTCCTGTTCGACCTGCGGGTAGACCTCGACCAGGGCGAAGGAGGTGTGGCGGCGGTGCGCCCCGTCGAAGGGGGAAAGGCGCACCAGACGGTGGACGCCTTTCTCCGCCCTCAGGTAGCCGTAGGCATACTCGCCGCTGACGGCAATCAATGCGCTCTTGATGCCGGCTTCCTCGCCTTCCGTCTGATCCAGGACCTCGCTGGCAAATCCCTGCGCTTCTGCCCAGCGAAGGTACATGCGCTGGAGCATGGCGGCCCAGTCCTGCGCGTCGGTCCCGCCTTGACCGGCGAAGACGCCCAGGATGCAGTCATCCCGGTCGTAGCGCCCCGAGAGCATCAGGGTCAGCTCGCGATGGTCGATCTCCGCTTCGACGGCGGCCGCTTCAGCCTCGATCTCGCCGCGCAGGCTTTCGTCTTCGAGCGAGGCCAGCTCAAGCGCGTCGGCCGAGCGCTGGCGCAGCACCCGCCAGCTCTCGACCTGGCGCCGGGTGGCAGCCAGCTTTCGCATGGTGGCCTGCGCCTTCTCGGGACTGTCCCACAGGTTGGGGGCTTCCGCCTCCCGTTCCAGTGCGCTCAGTTCGGCTTCTCGGCTCGGGAAGTCAAAGACGCACCAGGATTTCTTCGAGGCGCGCTTTCTGAAGCGTCAGTCGATCGATCAAGTCCTGCATGATGTCATCCCTTCCGGCTCGGCGCCTACCCGGCGGCCGGCGCGCTCTCTGCCAGCAGGCCGTCGACGTAGGCGCGCGGATCGAAGCGCGCCAGGTCCTCAAGCTTCTCGCCCAGTCCGACGTAACAGATCGGCAGCCTCAACTCCTCGGCCACGGCCAACCCGACTCCGCCGCGGGCCGATGTGTCGAGTTTGGCCAACACGACACCAGTCAGCGGGACAGCCTGCGTGAACGCCTTCGCCTGGGCCAGGCCGTTCTGTCCGGTGGTCGCGTCCAGAACCAGCAGCACCTGATGGGGTGCGCCGTCGATTACCTTGCCCATCACCCGGCAAACCTTCTGC
>DAIRVC010000057.1:0-14557 GCA_036803025.1 Anaerolineales bacterium | reverse complement strand
CCCGGGGTTTTCATCCGGAATACGGTGCGCGCGATCTGAACCGTGCGGTTGACGATCTTCTCGGCTACCCGGAAGCGCACATCCGGGTCGTGCGAGATTCCGCTTTCGTCGTTGGAGACGCCGATCACCGCCGCCCCGTGCTTCTTGGCCAGCGGCAGCACGACCTCCAGCCGCTCGTCCTCGCCGGTGACCGAGTTGATCAGGGCCTTGCCCTGATAGGCGGCCAGCCCGGACTCGAGCGCCGCCACGACCGATGAATCGATCGACAGGGGGACGTCGACCACGGACTGGACGATGCGCACCGCTTCGGCCAGCAGGGCTGGCTCGTCCGCCAGGGGGATGCCGGCATTGACGTCGAGCATCTGAGCGCCGGCCTCGACCTGGGCCAAGGCGTCGGCCCGGACGCGCTCGAAGTTGCCGGCCGCCATCTCGGCCGCCAGCACCTTGCGTCCGGTGGGATTGATCCGTTCGCCGATGATGACGAACGGGCGCTGCGGCCCGATCATGACCTGGCGCTTGGGTGAGGTGATGAGGGTATCCATGCGGTTCATGCCTCCGAATGGCGGCCGGACTTGCCCGCGGCGGCGCCTCGCCGCCGGGGCAGCAACCCGGCCGCTTCGATGATTTCGGCGACGAGCTCCTCCTGGCGGAAGGCCATCACGTGAACACCGCGCACGCCGGGGATCTCCTGCACTTCCTGGATGATCTCCACGCACAGCCGCTTGCCTTCCTGCTGTTGCCGTTCGGCAGGTAGGCGGCGCAGCCGGTCGATGACCGGGTCCGGGATGGCCACGCCGGGGACGTGTGTGCGCAGCCACTCGCCGGCGCGCGCCGAGCGCAGCGGGCCGACGCCAACCAGAACGTAGGCGCGTTCGGTCAGGCCCAGATCGGCGGCCATGGTCATGAACTGGCGCAGGCGCGGCACGTCGAAGCACCACTGCGTCTGGATGAACTCGGCTCCGGCGCTGATCTTCTTGGCCAGATGGCGGGTGCGCTGCTCGAACGGCGGAGCGAACGGGTTGGCTGCCGCTCCCAAGAAGAACGGCGGCGGCGATTCGATCGGCCGCCCGCTGAGGAACTGCCCCTGGTCGCGCATGATACGCGCGGTCTGCAGCAGCATCACCGAGTCCAGGTCGAAGACCGGTTTGGCTTGCGGCTGGTCGCCGGCCTGAACACCGTCGCCGGTCAGGCACAGCACGTTGCGCACGCCCATGGCCGCCGCGCCGAGCAGGTCGCCCTGGATGGCGATGCGGTTGCGGTCGCGGCAGGAGACCTGCATGACCGGTTCGTAGCCGGCGCGGGTCAGCAGGGCGCACACGCCGACGCTGGACATGTGCACGTTGGCTCCGGAGGCATCGGTGGCGTTGATGGCATCGCACACCGAGGCCAGCACCAGAGCCCGGTCGTACACGCACTGCGCCTCGCCGCAATCGGGTGGGTTGAGTTCGGCCGTGACCGCGAAGCGGCCGGCGCGCAGCACGCGCTCCAGGCGCGAGCGCGGCCTCATCGATCCCATCCCGGCGGGGAGGCGCCGGCCCGGCCGTCGAAGTCGTTGATCCAGGCCGAGGTGCCCTGCAGGCGGCGGTCCAGCGGCGGCAGCACGTGATCGATGTCCGCGCCAAAGCGCGGCATCCTCTCAGCCCGCCGCCAGGCCAAGACCCAGATGCAGGCTTGATCGGGCAGGACCTCGCAGCGGCCGTCCGGCCGCACGCCGCCGCAGGGGCCGTTGCGCATATTCTTCGGGCAGGTCATCGGGCAGGTCATGCCGGTCGAATGCAGGACGCACTGTCCGCACATGCGGCAATCGAAGACCGGCCCCTTGCTCAGCTGTTCACCCCATACCAAGAGCCGTTCGACCAGGCCGCCCGGACGCAGCCAGCGCCGGAAATGGCCCAGAGCGGAGTGCGTGGACAGATAGGCTCGTTCGAGGAGCTGCGGGGTGTTCTGCAAGAACGACACGGCGCGGGCTAACTCTCCCGGCCCCCGCGGGCGGCCAGGGCCGTCAGACGCTCGTCGGGGTAGTCGGCCTCCAGCTGGGCGACTAAAGCGGAGGCGACCTCGGCCAAATCGCCGTCGCGCTCCGGCCAATCGGACGAGCGCCACTCGGCCAGGTAGGCATCGTCCTGCGCCACCCCGGCACGCATGGCCGCCGCGTCGATCGCCTGCTGGAAGCGCTCACTCAACGGTCGGGCCAACCGCTCCCTGCCGGCGCGCAGCTTGATCTGCGCCGGAATGTCGCGCCAATACACGACCTGGACCGAGACCGTCATGGTCGCATCATCTCCACCAACCGCGACTCCAGCGCGCCGTAGCCGACCTGGCGGATCTCCAGCGGCAGGCCGAGCGCCTCCGCCGCCCAGGCGGCGCGCCGGCGCAGGGCGGGGTCGTCGCGCTGTGCCAGATACACCACGCGCGAGTAGTTGCGGAAGTACTCCTGGCGCAGTTCGGGGTGCCGATCGAGCCCCATCCCTTCGATGACCAGGTGATCGAACGACTGCACCAGGTAGTCGGTCAGGAAATACGTCCCCGGGTCGTCCTGCATCAGCTGATGGAAGAGTCCGTCGGCATACATCTCGTAGCAGTGCGGCCCGGCTACGCGCTCGATGCCCTCGGCTTGCAGGGCCCGATCGAGCTGGCCGCCCGTCCCGCAGTCGCCGTAGACGACGATGACCCGCTCATAGGCGCGGCGTGCCTGGCGGATGCGGCCCAGGACTGCGGCCGGGATGCGGTCGGGCTCGTTGTGAAGCAGCGAGGCGACGCCCAGGACGTCGGCCTCCCAGCCGTGCTTGTCCCGCAGGTGGAGCACCTCGCGGGCCAAGGCGCCGCAGGCGATCAGGGCCGTCTTCATCGGTGTGATCTGCGCCTCCTCGCCAGGATCACCCGCGCAGGCCGGCGGCGGAGAGCGCCTCGGCCATGGCGTGCAGATGCGCCGGGGTGCTGCCGCAGCAGGCGCCGATGATGCGCGCCCCCGCCCGAGCGGCAGCGACGGCGTGCTCCGCCATGACTTGCGGCCCAGCCCGGTAGACGGCCCTGCCGCCGACCAGCTCGGGTATGCCGGCGTTGGCCTTGGCCACCAGCAGCGCCTGCGGCGCGACGGCCCGCATCTTGCGCAAGACCTCCAGGACCTCGTCCGGCCCATTGCCGCAGTTCCCGCCGGCCGCGTCGGCGCCCCAGCCGAGCACCGCCTCCACGGCCTTCTCGGGCGAGACACCCATCATGGTGAAACCGCGCGTGTCGAAGGTCATCGTGGTGATCATCGGGCGACCGGGCGCCGCCTGCTGCACGCCGAGCATGGCGGCATGCATCTCCTCCAGGCTGGCCATGGTCTCGATCCAGAACAGATCCACCCCGGCCTCAGCCAGGGTGGCTGCCTGCTGGGCGAAGCCGGCGGTCAGATCTTCGAAAGTCAATGACCCCAGCGGGGCGAGCATGCCGCCGCTCGGCCCGATATCGCCTGCGACCAGAGCGCTCCCGCCGGCGGCCTCGATCGCCTTGCGGGCGATCGCCACCCCGGCCCGGTTGAGCTCGGCCACGCGTGGTTCCAGGCCGTGCAGCTCCAGGCGGAAGCGGGTGCCGCCGAACGTGTTGGTCAGGATGATCTGGGCTCCGGCCTGCACGTAGTCGCGCTGGATCGTCTCGACCCGGTCAGGATGCTCCACGTTCCACGACTCGGGCGGGCTGCCGAACTCCAGCCCGGCCTCGAACAGCATGGTGCCCATGGCGCCGTCCGCCAGGATCACCCCGGGTTGACGGAGCAGTTCTTGCCAGTCCCCCATGTGCGCCTCCTCTCTCAGGCCTTATTGCGCCGGATGGCGATCAACTTCTTGGCCGTCTCGACCGCAACGGCCGCATCGCGGCAGTAGGCGTCCGCCTCGATCTCCTCGGCGAAAGCGGCGTTCAACGGTGCGCCGCCGACCAACACGATCAGATCCTGCCGCAGGCCGGCTTCCTTGAGCGCCTTGATCACCACGCCCATGTACGGCATCGTGGTGGTGAGCAGCGCGCTCATGCCCACGATGTCGGGATTGTGTTCGCGCACCGCCGCCAGGAACTTGTCCGAGTCGTTGTTGATCCCCAGGTTGACCACCTTGAAGCCGGCGCCTTCCATCATCATGGCGACCAGGTTCTTGCCGATATCATGGATATCGCCCTTGACCGTACCGATGACCAGCGTGCCGACCTGCGGGGCGCCGGTCTCGGCCAGGAGGGGGCGCAGGATCTCCATGCCGGACTTCATCGCCTTGGCGGCCATGAGGACCTCGGGGACGAACAGTACCCCGTCGCGAAAATCGACGCCGACGACATCCATCCCCGCCACCAGGGCCTTGGTCAGAATGTCGTAGGGGGTCAGCCCGCGGCGCAGCAGCTCGTGGGTGCCGGCTGTGACTTCCTCGGCCAGGCCGTCGTACAGGTCGTCATGGATCTGTTGTATGACTTCGTCGGTCCCCAGCTTGGTCAGGTCGATATCCTCGCCCATGCTTTCCTCGTCTACCCAGGTTTTGAGTTGCGCCGCCGGTCGCGGCGAGGCACTGCGCTTCCCGATTGCGGCAGGATGCCCTGCAGGTGAGGGAAGGCGTCCACGGCATGCGGCAGCGCCATCGCCTCGACAAAGGCCTGCTGAAATCCGGGGTCGGTGGCGGTCTGAACGTGCTCAACCCAGCGCGCCAGGCGGGCCGCCTCCCGGCGCTGGTGGCGGTTGAGCAGTGCGATGCGGGCGCCGTCGCCGGCGGCATTGCCGACGGCCCGAACCCGCGAGAGATCGCAGTCCGGGATCATGCCCAGGACCATGGCGTGCAGCGGATCGATGTAGCTCCCGAACGCGCCGGCGAGCGCGATTCGATCGAGGCGCTCCACGCCCAGGTGCGCCATCAGCAGCCGGATGCCGGCGTACAGGGCGCCCTTGGCCAGCTGGATGGCGCGCACGTCGTTCTGTGTGACGACGATCTCCTTGCCGGTGGCCGTCTGCGAAGAATCTGCCAGCACATAGGCGGCGGCGCGCCCGTGCGCGCGGATGCGCGGGCTGCGCTGTGCGCCGTCTTCGGCGAAGCGGCCGTCGGCTCGCAGGACCCCGGTCAGGTACATCTGTGCCACGACCTCGATGATACCGCTTCCGCAGATGCCCGTGGGCCGGGCGGCGGCGGGCAGGTCCGCGGCCGAGGCCTCGATCCAGTCGGCGTGGCCGATCACCCGGTAGCGCGGTTCGAGCGTGGCGGGATCGATGCGCACGCGTTCGATCGCCCCCGGCGCCGCCCGCTGGCCGTGAGTGATCTGCGCCCCCTCGAAGGCCGGACCGGTGGGGCTCGAGGCGCACAGCAGCCGGCTGTGGTTGCCGAGCGACATCTCGGCGTTGGTGCCGACGTCGACGACCAGCGCCAGTTCAGCCTGCGCCTGGGGCGCCTCGGCCAGCAGGACGCCGACGTGGTCGGCGCCGACATGCCCGGCGATGCACGGCAGCGTGTGCACGCGGGCCGACGGGGCAAACGACAGCCCGAGGTCGCGCGCCCGCAGATCGACCGGGCCCGAGGCGGCCAGGGCGAATGGCGCCCCGCCTAACTCGACCGGGTCGATCCCCAGCAGCAGGTGAATCATGATCGTGTTGCCCACCAGGACCGCGTCGAGGATGCACTCCGGCGTCTGTGCGATCCGGGCGCAGGCCTTTTCGGCCAGCTCGGAGACCGCCCGCAGGGCAGCACGATGCATGCGCTCGACGCCTTGAGGTTCCATCATGCCGTAGGAGACGCGGCTCATCAGGTCTTCGCCGTAGCGGACCTGCGGATTCATCATCGCTTCGGTGGCCGCCACCGCTCCGGTGCGCAGGTCGCACAGGTGGGCAACAATGGTCGTCGAGCCGATGTCGACCGCCAGGCCGTACAGCCCCTCGCGATAGCCCGGCAACACCCGCACGACCTCCTGCTCTTGCCACACAGCCACGGTCAGGCCGCGCCGGCCGCTGGCCAGGTGCGCCGCCCGATCGCGCAGTGCCGGCTGCAGGCGGCGCAGCGTCATGATGTCGATCGCCAGTCCCCGCAACGACCACTGCTCGGCCAGCGCCGCCTCAAGCCTCTCCCAATCGCCCCGGTCATCGCCCAGGTCGGCCGAATCGACCTCGACGTACACCTGCCGGATGGCGGGCTGAACGTCGATGACCCGCTCGGTGGCGGCCTTGGCGACGATCTGCTTGCGCGCCTGACTCTCTTCGGGGACCGAGATGAGCAGATCGCCGATGACTTGGGCGGCGCATGCCAGGCGGCGCGCGCCCAGGCCGTTTTGAGCAGCATAGGCGGCCTCGACCTCCCCAGGCGCGCTGAGATGATCGGCGGACGAGGTCAGGCCGTGCTTGGGGAAGTTGCCCTCTTCGACGATCACCTGGCACTTGCCGCAGGTCTGTCGCCCGCCGCAGATCGATTCGAGGTCCACGCCCAGGGCGCGGCAGGCATCCAGCAGGTTGCTCCCGTGCGCGACCTGTCCGCGCCGCCCGGAGGGAAGCAGAACGACCTGATGTTGGGCGACCTGCGTTTGCGCCATTTCGCGACTCAACCCAGCAGACCGATCATGCCCACGCCGGCGGCGATCATCAGCGATCCGACGATGCGCATCGCCGAGCGGCTCTCCTTCAAGACGAAGACGCCGTAGGCGGCGCCCAGCACGACGCTGAACTCACGCACGGCGCCGGCATACGAAGCCGGGGTGCCGAACTGCATCGCCAACAGGACGATGCCATACGCTCCCAGCGTCATCAACCCGGCCAGGACCGTGGCCAGGGGCGAGGCGCGCAGTTCCTGCCGCAGCCCGCTCCAGCCGACCTCGCGCAGCGTGAACGGCGTCACCCACAGTGTGGTGATCCCCAAGGCGATATAGGTATACAGCAGGGGCGGCACCAGTGAGATACCGATCTTGTCGATGGCGGTATACAGCGAAGTGCTCAGCCCGGCCAGGAGCGCCCAGCGCGGACCGGCCTGGCGCAGGGAGCGCAGCGGTTCGCGCCAGGCGCCCAGGCGGGGCAGGTTGATGACATACAGGCCGGCGGCGATGGTGATAACCCCGGCGATTCCGCCGGCCGAGATCGGCTCGCGCAGGAGCAGCGCCGACCAGATCAGTAGCAGCGCCGGGGCGGTGCCGCGCGCCAGCGGGTAGACAACCGACAGATCCGCGCCGCGGTAGGCCTTGGCAATCGCCAGGAAGTAGGCGGCCTCGAACACCGAGCTGAGCAGCATGATCCCGACAGCCAGCAGCGGGAGCGGCCGGCCGAAGATGAACAGGATCGGCGAGAAGAGCACCATCGCCCAGACCAGCATCCACCACACGAACGACGCACGATCGTGTGCCTTCTTCAGCCCGACATGCACGATGACATGCATGCAGGCCGAACCGAGGATGAGGAGCAGGTTGGCGAGACTCATCGACTCTTCGGCCGCGCCTCGGCAGCTCAGGCCCTGAGGTGTGTTCCTTCTGCGTCATAGAGGACATCCGCGGCGACCTCGGCTTTGACAAGCTCGCCCATGACGTCCACGTCCAGCTGCGTACCGACTTTGGCCAGCTCGATCGGCAGGTACGCGTAGCCGATATTCTTCTTTACGGTGTAGCCGTAGCCTCCGCTGCGCAGTCGACCCAGAACGTTGCCCTTGTGCTGCACGGCTTCGCCGCCGTAGATGGTCAGGTAGTCACTGCCGCCGATGGTCAGCGTCGCCAGCCGCTGTGAGATGCCCTCCTGCTTGGCTTTCTGCAGCGCGGCGCGCCCGACAAAATCGCCCTTCTTCAGGCGGACACAGAAGCCCAGACCGGCTTCGTAGGGATTCTCGAGCATGGTCACGTCGGCGCTGTAGTACCTGTAGCCCTTCTCCAGGCGCAGGGAGTCAAGCACCTTGTAGCCGCCGGGCTGCAGGCCGTGCGGCTTGCCGGCGGCCGCCAGCGCATCCCAGACCGGCGTCGCCCAGGCCGGGTCCATGTACAGCTCCCAGCCGAGCTCGCCGACGTAGGTGACACGCTGCGCCAGGACCGGCGCCCCGCCGATATCGATCGACCTGGCGGTCATGTAGGGCAGGGCGGCATTGGACACGTCGTCCGCCGTGACCGCCTGCAGGACCAGGCGCGCCTTGGGCCCCCAGATGCCCAGGCAGGTCAGCTCCTCGGTGACGTCCCGCAGGGCCAGCGGGGCATCTTCAGGGCGAATGTGCGCCCGAATCCAGCCCAGGTCATTGTCGATGAACCCGGCGCCGGTCACCAGGCGGAAGCGGTCGCGGGCCAGGCGCGTGATGGTGAGATCGGCCACCACGCCGCCGCGGTCGTTGAGGAGCTGGGTGTAGATCACCGCCATGTCGGGCCGGTCCAGGTCGTTGTCGGCCAGGCGCTGGAGAAGCGCCAGGGCGCCCGGGCCGGAGACCTCGATCTTGCCGAAGGAGGACATGTCGATCAGGCCGACGCGCTCGCGGAAGGCCTGGTGCTCCTGGCCGATGCGCTCAAAGTAGGGCGGCCTGGTGTAGCCGAACTCGCGCTGGTCGGCGCCGGCGCGCCGCCAGGGCCGATCGGGTTCGAAGTACTCCGGCCGCTCCCAGCCGTTCTTCTTGCCGAAGACGCAGCCCAGGTCCTGCAGGCGGTGGTGCACGGCGCTGACGCGCTTCGGCCGGGCGAACTCGTCCTGATCGAAGGGGTAGCGCAGCCGGTAGTAGTACTTGTAGCACTCGCGCGCCATCTCGGCTGCGTACAGCGGGTCGCGGTAGACCGGGCCGAAGCGCCAGGCGCGGTAGCCGTACACGTCGACCGAGGTCTCGCCGCTGGTGATCCACTCGGCCATCACCTGGCCGATCCCGCCGCCGCCGCCGAAACCGTTCAGCGACAGGCCGGCGGCCATCCAGAAGCCGTGCAGCCCGGGCATCGGGCCGAGCAATGGATTCGCGTCGGGGGTCAGGGCGTCCGGGTGGCAGATCAGGCGGACGATCTCGGCCCGGTCGAGGAAAGGGAAGCGCCGGATGGCGCCCTCCATCAGCTGCTCGAAGCGGCTGTAATCAGCCGGAAGCGAGCGGGCATTGTGCTCCCAGGGCACGCCGTCGACCCAGCGGGCGACGGGGTTGGGCTCGTAGCCGCCGAAGACGACGCCGCCCGATTCGGATCGGCCGTAGACCAGGTTGTCCGGATCGCGGAAGCAGGGCATCTCGCTGGGCAGCTCGTGGCCGGGGACGGCCTTCAAGGCGACGTGCTGGTGATCGATCGGGGTGGACGGCACCCAGGCCCCGACCATGGCCGCCACCTGCGGCGCCCAGATGCCGGCGGCGTTGATGACCAGCTCGGTGCGGATCTCGCCCTGGCTGGTCAGGACCTTGCGCACCTCGCGCTGCGGCGAGAGCTCGATGCCCGTCACCATGGTGTCGGTGTAGATCTTGGCGCCCAGATCGCGCGCCGCTTTGGCCACAGCGTGGGTAGCGCTGTGCGGGTCGAGGTGACCGTCGCGAGGGATGTATACCGCCCCGTACAGGTTCTCGCTCGTGATGGCCGGCATCAGGCGCAGCGCCTCTTTGGCTGAGATGACCTCGGCCTCCAGGCCGATACCGTGAGCGCGGCTGACGGCGCGCTGCAGGTCTTTGAGCTGGTCGGGGCTGGCGGCGATGCGCAGGCTGCCGACGTGTGAGAAGACGCCCAGCTGGCTGTACAGGTCGATGCTGTACTTGCGGAAGCGCATCATCGTCGGCGAGACGTTGAACATCGTCA
This sequence comes from Anaerolineales bacterium, assembly GCA_036803025.1. Taxonomy (GTDB): domain Bacteria; phylum Chloroflexota; class Anaerolineae; order Anaerolineales; family E44-bin32; genus DAIRVC01. The sequence continues at coordinate 4,855 of DAIRVC010000057.1, read as the reverse complement.
CCAGGCCGGCCGCCTGGCAGGTTGAACCGCTGGTGATCTCATGCTTCTCGAGAAGGACGACATCGGTCCAGCCGGCCTTGGCCAGGTGATAGAGAATGCTGCAGCCGGTGATACCGCCGCCGATGATGACAACCCGGGCCTGGTCTTTCATGGGATGCTCCTTGAGGTCTTGATGGCGGTCGTCCCTGTGCTCTTCGTCGGGCGGATCAGGACTCGCCTGCGACGCCCTGGCGGTGCCGGCGGCGTTCCTCGCGCGTGCGCCGCGTGGGCGCGGCGCCGGCCGGGCGCGTCCAGCCCGCCGGCGGCTCGAGCGTGCCGGCAACCATGTCTTTGAACTCGGCCCGGATGCGGGCATCGACCTCGGGCGAGAAGCCGGCCGGGTTATCGCGCGTCAGGATGTCCCGCACGCGCTGCATGGCATGGGCCTGTGAGTCGAGGGCGCCGCGCTCGATCCACAGCTGGCGTGGGTCGCGGTCGGCGATCTCGGGCAGGAAGCCGGTAGTGCGCATGCGCTCGACCGTGTGCGGCTGGTCCATGAACATGCCGGTCGGGCCGACTCGGGCGATCAGATCCAGAGCCAGGTTGTCCTCGCTGTACTCCAGGCCGCGCTTGACCTTCTTCAGCATCTGGGCGATCTCGTCGTCGATGACCGCCTTGGCGAAATCGAACGACATGAGCGAATCGAGCAGCCCGGCCATGTTGAACATATCCACGCCACCCAGCAGCCCGGCCACGGTCGACATGCCGGTCTCGTAGCCGGACTGGGCATCGTTGACCTTGGCATTGGTCAGGCCGATGTAGCCGCCGTTGGGGACGTTGTAGAAACGCGCCATCTGCGCCACGCCCATCATCAGAATGCCGGTTTCGATCGCGCCGGGGGCGTAAGCGCCGCTGCGCGTGTCGGCCACGGTGGGCAGGCTGGCGTAGATGGTCGGCTTGCCCGGGTCGATCATCTGCTCCAGCACGGCCGCCGCCAGGAACTCGGCATTGCCCTGCGTCAGTGTGCCCATCAGGGTCAGCGGGGCGGTCAGACCAGCATTGGGGACGATGGTGGCGTAGCAGGGCAGCTTGAGTTCGGTGAAGGTGATCAGGTTCTCGGTCGAGTCGAAATCCATCGTCAGCGGCGAGACGACCGGGCAGTAGTGATGCGTGATGAAAGGGTGCTCGCGATAGGCCGATTCACTCCCGGCGATCAGGTGGGCCAGGCGCAGGATCTTCTCGGTGTCCTCCGGCGGGCCGGAACCGCGCACCGGCTTGAGGCAGTACTTCAGCGCAACGTAGAAGCGCGTGGCGCTGAACAGCCCGGGCGGGGCGTCTTCGGCCAGGGTCGAGATCGAGAAGACGTCGTAGCCGGGAAGCTCGTTGACCGTGTGGGCGATGCGGGCCAGGTCAGCCGAGGTCGCCCGGCGCTCGTGGCCGCTGACCGGGTCAACGATGTTGGGGGCCGAACTGCCGGTGACGATGACCGGGGCGTCGTCGGGCAGGGTCTTGTCGAAGCGAGGGTCGCGGCCGCGGAAGGTGAACTTGGGCGGGATCGAGGCTCGGAACTGCTCGACCACCGCGCGCGGGAAGCGCACCACTTGTGTCTCTGCCTCCACCTGGCAGCCATGCCGGGCGAAGATGGCCCGGGCTCTCTCGTTGCGAACCAGGAGGCCCACCTGCTCGAGGATCTCGAGCGAAGCCTGGTGGACCCGTTCGACCTGCGCTTGGGTGAGAAGGTTGGCGTAGCTGGCGAGCATGCGACCTCATCCTTGGCCGACCCGGGCGGGTGCGGCAGCGTGAAGTTGAAACCGTCCTCGATCAAGCTTCCCAGGGGGCGCTCTCGGTGACAAAGCGGAAGCGGTCCCCGCGGTAAAGATCGCGCCCGTGTTCGACCGGTTCGTTGGCATGGTCGAACGATAGGCGGCGCTCGAGCATCAGCGGTGCGCCGGCGGGGAGGCCCAGCAGCTCCGCTTCGAAGTCCGTTGCCAGCACCGGCTCCAGGCTCTGCCGCGCCCGGCTGAAGCGGATGCCGTATTCCGTCTCCATGATCTCGTACACCGAGCGTCCCTCGAGGTCGTGCCCGGTCAGTCCCGGGAAGCGGCGAACCGAGATCGTGTAGCGTTCCAGCAGTACCGGTTCCTGGTTGACCGAACGGCAGCGAAGCACGACATACACCGGGGCGGCGACGGGGATCTTGAGCTCGGCCGCCAGCGAAGCCTCGACCGGCCGCTCCTCGACCGAGACCAGGCGAACGGTCGGGACCAGGCCGCGGCGGCGCATGCCGCGATTGAAGGACACCAGCTGCCCGGCCTGCCGCTCGTATTTGGGTTCGGAGACGAAGGTGCCCTTCCCTTGATGGCGGGTGAGGAGCCCCTGGCTTTGCAGAACCCACAGGGCACGGCGCAGCGTCAGCCGATTAACCCCGAGCATCTCGCTCAACTCCCGCTCGGCGGGCAGGCGGTCGCCCGGGGCCAGGTCACCCGACTCGATTCGGTCAAGCAGCCCCTCAGCGATCTGGACGTACAGGGGCGCAGCGGCCAGGAGTCGATTGGTGGGTGCATCCGCCGTGGACATCGGCAGGCCTCCCCGCGAGCGAGACGAGACCCAAGTGGATGAGAAGTGGCGTAATGGTATATACCATTACTCCCATGACGATACCACGGAAAAATGGGTCCGGCAAGCAGGAGTCTGAGGGACTGGGCGCCCAACAGGAAGCCGGCGGCGGCTAGGCAGCGGCGACCTGAAAGAACCGGTCCAGCGGCAGGCTGACAGGCTTGCCCTGGGTCACAACCTCAGCCAGGTGCTGCAGGAGCGGCAGGCCGCTGGGCTGAAGCAAACCCCGCCGCTCCATGTTCGGCAGGGCCTGCGCCAGGAGGCGCAGGACCTCGGCCGACTCCAGCGTCACCCCTTCCAGGCGCGCCAGGGCCGGCTCGATCGGCAGGCCGCTGCCCAGCAGCCGGCCGAGCAGGACGGAGCGGCCACCCTGCACGGTGACGAACAGGTCGCCGATCCCAGGCAGGCCGAGGACCGAGCGCGGGTCGCCGCCCAGCGCCTGCACCAGGGTGGCCATTTCCATTCCGGCCTGGGCGAAGAGGGCCGCGCACAGATTGTGCATAGCTGCCCCGGCGGCGTCGGGGCCGCCGGCAGCCTCGAGCATCCCCAGTGCCAGCGCGACCCCCAGGGTGTAGCCGTTCTTGAGCGCCACACACGCTTCGACGCCGACGACGTCGGTCGAGGTCCAGACATGGTAGTACTCGGTGTGGAGCATGCCGGCCAGGTGTTCGAGCAAGGCGGCATCGTGACCGGTGAACACGACGCAGGTCTGTCGGCGCCCGGCGAGCTCCCCGGCGATGCACGGGCCGCCGACAGCCGCCCAGGGGACGCGGCCGCGCAGCCGCTCCGGCAGGCGCCGCTCGACCAGGTCGGGCAGGAGGCAGGGCAACCCGTCATCGTCCAATCCCAGGCCCTTGGTAATCGATAGCAGTGGGCGGCCGGGTACGAGACGGGGGCCGACCGTTGCCGCGAACCATTCGACGCCCGGCGAGCTGACGCCCTGAACGATCAGGTCGGCGCCGTCGAGGGCCTCCTCGAGGGTCTCGATCGGATAGGGCCGAACGCCCTCGGGCAGTGGCCGTTGGAGGTTGGGATGACGTCCGTCCCTCAGGCAGGCCCGGATGATGTCGTGGTCGAGGGGTGTGCCCACCAGCCGGACCCGATGGCCGCGATCGGTCAGCGGCCAGGCGAGCGCGCTGCCCATGTAGCCGGCGCCGACGATCGTCACCGTGCTCACCCTGCACCTCCTCGCACTCGCGGACGAATCGATCGTCCCTTCGGCGGTGTCTCTGGAAACAAACGGGGCACGGAAGGCCGTGCCCCGTTCGGGGGTGCCTCACTGAACGAGGCGACTCAGGAACTGGGCAGGACCCAGGAGCCGTCGGCCGGGAAGGAGACGATCGTCGTGTCGCCCATCTTCGGCAGGACGTTCCCGCGCTCATTGAGCACGTCGAGAGTCAGGATCGAATCGCCGACCCGCACCAGGATGCGGATGATCGAGCCCAGAAAGGCGACGTTGTCGACCTTGCCGGTCAGCTGGTTCTCACCCTGGATGGCGCCCAGGTGAAGCTGCTCCGGACGCAGCATCAGCGTCAGCTCGCCTTCCTTGCGCTCGATGGTCGCAGCAGTCTTCAGGCGCTGGCCCTTGTGCTCGAGCAGTCCGGCTGCGGCGTCGGCGACCGTGCAGCGCAGCTGGTTGAGCGTGCCGACAAAGCCGGCCACGAAGGGCGTGGCCGGGTAGTTGTAGATCTCATACGGCGCCCCGACCTGCTCCATCTTGCCGGCGTTCATGACCACCACCCGGTCGGAGATTGACAGCGCCTCTTCCTGGTCATGGGTGACGTAGATGGTGGTGATGCCCATGCGCTGCTGGATGCGGCGGATCTCGGTGCGCAGCTCGACGCGGATCTTGGCGTCCAGTGCGGAGAGCGGTTCATCGAGGAGAAGAACTTGCGGATGGATAGCCAGGGCTCGCGCCAGAGCGACGCGTTGCTGCTGTCCACCGGAGAGCTGGTACGGGTAGCGATCACCCAGCTTCGGCATCTGGATCAGCTCGAGCATCTCCTTGACGCGCTGGGCGGTCTCCTCCTTGGGTTTCTTGGCGATCTTCAGGCCGAAACCGATGTTGTTACCGACGGTCATGTTGGGGAACAGGGCGTAGGCCTGAAAGACCATGCCGACGTCGCGCTGGTTGGGCGCCTTGTTGGTGATGTCCTGCCCGCTGAGCACGACTGTACCTTCGCTAGGCACCTCAAAGCCGGCCACCATGCGCAGCGTGGTGGTCTTGCCGCAGCCGCTTGGTCCAAGGAAGGACACCAAC
>DAIRVC010000056.1:0-14706 GCA_036803025.1 Anaerolineales bacterium | reverse complement strand
CATCTTCCTTCATCCCAATCCCTGGGCCGCCATGGCCGAGGCAATGCTCCGCAACGGAGAGCGCGCCTATCGCTACTACGCGCAGATCAACCCTGTGTCGATGAACGACCGCATCGAGGTCTACGAGTGTGAGCCATATGTCTATGCTCAGAACATCCTCGGCGATGAGCACCCGCAATTCGGATTGGCGCGGAATTCGTGGCTGACCGGCACGGCTTCGTGGTGCTATCAAACCGCTACGCAGTGGATCCTGGGGATCCGACCCGAGCTTGCCGGCTTGCGATTCGACCCATGTATCCCCCCGAATTGGGACGGCTTCAGCGCTCGGCGCCGGTTCCGCGGCAAGCTGTGGCAAATCACCGTCCGCAATCCTGCAGGCGTGAGCTCGGGGGTGGTCGAGACGCGCGTCGACGGGCAACAGTGGCCGACGAATCTTGTCCCGCCCGATCTGCCGGGCACCGCTCACACGGTCGAGGTCCGGCTGGGGACGTGAAAGGCTCGATTCATGGACGAGTCCCTGCTTGAGATCCGTACCTGGCGCGGGAAGGGCTACAAACCGCTTGTTGACTTTGGGGGTTGGCGAGTGGCCGTCTTTCGCTTCCTGGAGGAACTGTGCTCCGACAAGATCGAGTCGATGGAGCGTCATGTTGAGACGGATGAGGTGTTCGTGCTGGTTGAGGGACGTGGGGTTCTAGTCATCGGAGACGTCGCGTCGAGAGTGGACCGGGCATTGCCGAAGGTCATGCACATTGCCGAGGTGTGTTAAGTCAAGCGTGGAGTGTGGCATACGATTCTGCTCAGCCAAGACGCCTCGGTCCTGATCGTGGAGAACTCGGAAACGCGGAACTCCAACACGGAATTCGATAGGCTCTCACCGGAGCTGCGCGCTGTCATCGTTGACACGGCCCGGCGAGGGCGGGTGGAATGACGGCAGGACCGCGAGCCGAGTCTGCCCTCGTTCGGCTGCCTCCTAACGGCTCCAGGCGCCTCGGCCGGTTCCCGAAAGGACCATCGACCCTTGGGCACGCCGGTTCTCGACACGTCCGAATTCAGACGGCAACTCGAGCAGGAGCTGTCCAGCAACATCCTGCCCTTCTGGATCAATCACGTCGCGGACGAGATTCACGGGGGGTTCCACGGCGCAGTGACCAACGATCTGCAGATCCTCGATGACGTGCCCCGCTCGGCCGTGCTGTGTGCGCGCATCCTGTGGACCTTCGCGACCGCCTACCGGCGCCGGGGCGGGGCGGAGTACCTTCGGCTCGCCCGACGGGCGTACGACTACCTGTGTGAGGCTTTCTGGGACGTCGACTACGGCGGCGTCTACTGGCAGGTCGATTGCGACGGCGTGCCGGTCTCGGATCGGAAGCACTTCTACGCACAAGCCTTTGCGATCTACGGCCTGGCCGCCTACTACCAGGCCACGCGTGAACCCCGCAGCCTAGCCCGGGCCCAGACTCTGTTCGAGCTTGTCGAAGAACATGCCTTCGACCCGGTGCATCTAGGCTACATCGAGGCCTGCGATCGGCGCTGGGCTACATTGGACGACATGCGTCTGAGCGACCGAGATCTCAACTGCCGCAAGAGCATGAACACGATGCTCCACATCCTCGAGGCTTACAGCGGGCTGCTGCGAGTCTGGGACGAGCCGCGCCTGTCCGGGAAGCATCGGGCACTCCTGGAGGTCTTCCTGACGGAAATCCTGGACTCGCAAACCGGTCATCTGCGATTGTTCTTCGACGATGCGTGGAATTCACTTACGCCGAACACATCCTACGGGCACGATATCGAAGCCAGCTGGCTGATCCAGGAGGCAGCGGGTATGCAGGCGGACCCCGAGTTGCTGAGTCGGAGCCGGACCGCCGGCATCCGCTTGGCGACCGTGGTTCTGCGAGAGGGGCTCGACAAGGACGGCAGCCTGTTCCTGGATGGCGGCCCCCAGGGGCCGTCAGACTCCGGCAAGAGCTGGTGGGCGCAGGCAGAAGCGGTCGTGGGCTTCTACGCCGCCTACCAGGCGACCGGTGAGGCCCGATTCGTCCACGCCGCATTAAACTGTTGGGCTGCCATCCGGGCCAAGTTCGTCGACCGCAAGAACGGCGATTGGTACAAGCGACTCGATCACAAGGGCGATCCTGATCCGACTGTCTATAAGGCTGGGCCCTGGGAGTGCCCGTACCACCATAGTCGGGCCTGTTTCGAGATGCTTGACCGACTGTGCGCCTGATCGGCGCGGGCGATCCGGCGAGCTCCCGACGGCGTCCACAGGGGCAGGGACCCTGATTCAAGGCAGACAACCGTGAATGACGTGCCTGAGCGCTGGCGACTCAAGGACTTCGCACCGGGCGAGAGGGAGTCACTGCGCGCATTCTCCGATGACTACGACACCGCGGGCTGGATCGACGTGTCGGTGCCCGGGGATGTCCACCAGGCGCTGATTGCCGCCGGCAGGATTCCGGATCCCTACTGCGACCGCAACGCGCTCGAATGCGCCTGGATGGAGTCGCGCGAGTGGTGGTATCGCACGAGTCTCGCCGGCGCTGGGCCGCCGGGGATCGGCCTTCCGACCACCTCGGACGGGATGCGGATTCCAGAGGCGATCGTACAATCCCACTGAACGGAGTCTGGATCGCGCGGTACGGGGAGGATCAGCACCTGAACTTAACCGCGCGGTGTAGGTCTTTCCGCCTTGGCCAGGTCAGGGAGCGAAAACGCTGGAGATCACCACGGTCCTGGGACCCATCGCGCCGCACGATCTGGGCTTCACCTCCATGCACGTACACACCGTCTGTGACATGGGCGTGTTCCGGCGCAAGTTCGAAGCCATTCTGCCTGCCGAGCTCCCCATCCACGCCGACGACCCAGCCCGGCTGGACAACCTGGGCGTGCTCAAGCACGCCTTCATCCTCTCTCGGGATGCCATAGACCTGCGGGATGAGGCGATGATCACTGCCGAAGTGGCCGAGTTCCGTGCGGCCGGCGGGCGGGCGATGGTGGATATGAGCACGCCCGGCAACCGCTGCCACCTGGGAGCCTTGCAGCGCGTCTCCGAGGCCGACGGCGTGCACCTCGCCGCCACCACCGGACTGTATGCCGAGGATTCGTGGCCGGAGCAGTTTCGCGGGATGACTATCGATCAGTATCGGGACCTCATGCGCCGGGCGCTCTCGGACGGAGCGGACATCCGGGCATACCACCATTGGTCGACCATGGACACCCTGGAGTATCAGAAGGGCTTCGGGACGAAGTACGGGCTGATCGATGTGGATCTTGAGTCGCGGCGCAAGACAAGGAGGTTGCGGCGAAGCGGAAAGATGTACGCGGAGATCGCCGCCGCCGGAGGGATCACCCGCGCGATCGTCGAAGAATACGTCGCGGATTGGTCGCCCGAGTCCTTCCCGGCGGGCTACTCGCGCAAGTACTGCATTCCGGGGAGGGGCGGGTGGCTCTGAGAGGCGGCGCTGCTGCACATCCGGCCGGCGCGCCGGCCCACGCGCCCCGGTGACAGCGAGCCAGCGCCCGGCGGTGGCCGCCGAGCGCTGGCTCGAGCTTTCAGTCTATCTGGCTCCTCGGCCAGGACTCGAACCTGGAACCTAGCGGTTAACAGCCGCCCGCTCTGCCAATTGAGCTACCGAGGAATGCGACGGCATTATAACGACCGCCTACGGCACCGTCAAGACAACGCCTCGGCCGCGCCAGCTGTCGCCGAATCGTCAGCTTCATCGATGGACGCTGCGCTATAATGCACACATGCGTACGACTCTGGCGCTGCCTGCCGAACGGGTCTCCGCCCGGCCGTGGCGCCGCGTGGGATTGCTGGTCGCCGCGGCCGCGCTGCTGGCGACATGGATGACGCAGACTCCGTCCGGGCTGTTGGGCAAGGCAGACGCCATCGGTTATGCGGTCTGTCACCGTATCGACCTGCGCTCATTCCACCTCGGTGACCGGCCGCTGCCGCTGTGTTCGCGCTGCACCGGGATGTACCTGGGGGCGCTGCTGGGCTTTGCCTTCCTGGCCGTGCGGCGGCGCGGTCGTGCCGGGCGCATGCCGCCCGCTGCGATCCTGGCCGTCCTGGGCGTCTTCGGACTGGCCTTCGCCGTCGATGGGCTGAATTCCTACTTGCACTTCTTCCCCGGATTGCCGGGGCTGTACGAGCCTTCGAACGTGCTGCGCCTGATCACCGGGATGCTCCTCGGGCTGGGCCTGGCCGTGGTGGTCTATCCGGGATTTCAGCAAACCGTCTGGCGCCGGTATGAGGACGAGCCGGTCCTGCGTGACTGGGGCGAGCTGGCCGCGCTTCTGGCGGCGGCTGCGGTGGTTGTCGGGCTGGTGCTGACCGAGAATCCGCTGATCCTCTACCCGTTGGCGCTGCTGAGCGGGCTGGGCGTGATCGTGCTGCTCACTGGCGTGTATACGATGGTCGCTCTGTTGCTGCTGCGCAAGGAGAACCAGGCCGACAGCTGGCGCGACCTGGCCTGGCCCGTGCTTGCGGGTCTGGTCCTCGGCTTCCTCCAGATCAGCCTGCTTGACCTCGGACGCTTCGCGGTCACTGGCACCTGGAGCGGCTTCACCCTCTAAGGAGGAGATTGTGGATGCTTTCGCTGGAATACTGTCTGCGTTCGGCCTATCGGCAAGCGCCGGGCTGAACGCCTATGTCCCGCTGCTGATCGTTTCGCTGGCAGGTCGGTTCACCGACTGGATCGAACTGCGGCCGCCGTGGGACGCCCTGGAGAGCTGGTGGGTGATCGGCGCACTTGTCGTGCTGGGTCTGGTCGAGTTCTTCGCCGACAAGTTCCCGGCCGTCAATCACATCAACGACGCTATCCAGACCTTCGTCCGGCCGACGGCCGGAGCGGTCTTGTTCGCCGCCAGCACGAACGTGGTGACGGATGTGCATCCGGTCCTGGCGGTCATCGCCGGGCTGCTGGTCGCCGGAAGTGTGCATGCCGTCAAATCGGGAGCAGTCCGACCGGCCGTTACCGCCACGACGGCCGGCGCCGGAAACGTGCCGGTCAGCATCGCCGAGGACGTCGTGGCGACCGTCCTGTCGATCATCGCCGTTGTCGTCCCGGTGGTTGTGGCGGCCTTGATCATCATCCTGACCTCGTTGCTGATCTGGTGGCTGTGGCGGCGCGCCAATCAGGAGTCACTTGCCTGAAGTCCGCTTCTGTCGCAGACTCATCCGATACTTTGATTGAGGAGGTGCTTCTTGTCGCAACTTCAGAGCCAGCCCCAGCCCCCGGCGCCGGTCGGTCCGCAGACCAGCAACATGGCCATCGTCAGCCTGATCGCCGGGATCGTGAGCTGGTTCATGCTGCCCGTGCTGGGGGCTATCGTCGCCGTGATCACCGGGAACATGGCCAAGAAGGAGATCCGCGCCAGCGCCGGTCTGCTCACCGGCGATGGGATGGCCACCGCCGGGCTCGTGCTGGGCTGGATCCAGCTGGCGCTGACGGTGCTCGGGGTGTGTGTCATCGGCGTGATGATCGCGCTGGGGATCACCGCGCCCCTGATGTGCCTGCCCTTCGCCAACGAATGGAGCGTCCTGCTGGGCGGGTAGTCGCAGGGTGCGCGTCGCCGTGAGCCGATTCCCCGGCGGAGCAGCTGCGGCCCGCGGCAGCCGCGCCGGGTAGACGACCTGCAAGGAGGAGAGCGATGAGTGAAGGGATGACGCCGGTTGCGCCGCCTCAGAAATCGCGGACCGGAATGATCATTGTGATTGTTGTCGTTGTGCTGTGCCTGTGCTGTCTGGTGGCGGCTGGGATCGCCTGGTCGTTCGGCGACACGCTCATGAACATCGTGACGAACACCATCGGGGGGTACTAAGGCCGCAGGTCACCCCGGAAAGCCTGACCGGCCAGGCGGGAACCGCACCCACGGATTCCCTCTCCCGCGGCCGGAATGCGGGCAGCCATCTGGTGCGGGCAAAGCGCCGCAGGCTATCCGTCGCCTGCGGCGCCCTCGCGCCCTGGCCCGGGGGCCAACGGGCCGCGCTGCCCGATGGCCATCGCCTGCAGATCGGCCAGGGCGCGCAGCGCGCGCCGGCGCTCATCCAGCAGGAGGTCGAGCGCGGCGAATTCTTCCTCGTCAAGCACCTGCCAGCGGCCATCCGGGAGGACGATCAGGTCGAGGGCCAGGTCCTCAGCATACAGGTCCTGGCCGTCGGGTGACAGGCGGGCCGGGCGGGTGATGTTGCAGTACCAGCCTTTGAGCCGGCCATCGTCGACGTCGTACACGGCAAAGACGTTGTACCAGCGATCGGTGTAGAAAGTCTCAACCAACCGGTCGCCGCGCCGCAGGGTCAGCCCATGTAATTCCACGTCCTGGAGATCGAAGCGCGCTTCCAGGCGGATGCGCGTCTCCGACCGATCCAGCAGTCGTCCCGCATAGCGCCAGGTCTCGTTGCCGCCGGCGTCGAGCTTGTGAACGGTGATGGGCGCGGCGGACGGATTCATGTGTCCAACCCGAGTGCCACGAGCAGTTCGGCTACCTGCGCGCCGAAGTCGGGCAGGGTGATCATCTTCTGGCGGCGGGGACGCGGCAGGCGCACGGTCAAGCTGGTGGTCACGCGCCCCGGCCGGGCGCTCAGGACGACGACGCGGTCGGCCAGGTAGACGGCTTCTTCGACGTCGTGGGTGATGAAGACCACTGCCGGGCGGAAGCGGGCCCACAGATCGAGGAGCCAGTCCTGGAGCTCGCGCCGCGTGATGGCGTCCAGCGCCCCGAACGGCTCGTCCAGAAGCAGCAGGTCGCGCTCGGTCAGGATCGTCCGCAGCAGGGCGGCGCGCTGGCGCATGCCGCCCGACAGAGCACTGGGATACGCCTGGGCGAATCCGTCCAGACCGAAGAGCGGCAGCAGCTCGGCGGCCCGGGCGCGGGCAGCCGCGGGAGGGGCGCCGCGCAGTTCCGGCGCCAGGAGGACATTGTCGAGCACGGTGCGCCAGGGCAGGAGCAGGTCCCGCTGCGGCATGTAGCCGACACGGCCGAGGCGCTCGGTGCACACCTCACCGTCGATGCAGATCTCGCCCTGATCCGGCTCGAGCAGGCCAACGATCAGGTTGAAGAGCGTGCTCTTGCCGCTCCCGGATGGCCCGATGAGCGTGACGAACTCGCCGGGCATGACCTGCAGGGAGACGTCCTCCAGTGCGTGCACGGTCTGGCCGTCGCCGGTGAAGGACTTGCTGACGTGGCGGAGCTCGACTTTCGGGCTGGGCACGATCTGACTCCGCGGGCCTAAGGCAGGAACTCGTTGGTGAACGCGGCCGAAGCGTCGATCGGCTCGGACAGGATGCCGTGGCTGACCATCCAGTCGGCGTAGTTCTGCCAGACGGCCAGGTCCTGCTCACCCCAGCGCTGCGCCTCGGCCTGGTAGCGTGGCGAGATCCACGCCTGACTGATTTCTACCTGCTGGCCATCGAGCTCGGGAGCCGTCTCGAGCAGGATCGCCGCCGCGGCGGCCGGGTCCTGAATTGCATCCTGATAGCCGCGCGAGACCGCCTGCAGGAACGCGCGCACGACCTGCGGCCGTTCGCCGATGGTCGTCTCGCTGGCGATCAGGACGGGCGTGTAGTAGTCGGGGATGCAGTCCAGCCAATCCTGCAGCATGACGATATTGAGGTCGATGCCCAGCAGTTCGGCCTGGATGCCCTGCCAGCCGTAGAAGATCCAGGCCAGGTCGGTCTGATCTTCGGCCAGCAAGGAGAGCGGGTCGGCGAAACCGGTCTCGACGATCTCGAGACGGTCGAAGTCGCCTCCGTCGCAGGCCATCAACACGCGCAGGGTAGGTTCCTCGAATGGGCTGCCGAACGAGCCGTAGCGCATCCCAGCCCAATCGGCCGGCGAGTCGGCGCCCAGCTCGGCGCGCGAGGCGAAGCCGGAGGTGTTGTGCTGCAAGATGGCGGCGATCGAGACCAGCGGGTTGCCATCGGCGCGGGCGAGCGTAACCTGCTCCTGGAAGCTGATCCCGAAGTCCGCCGCGCCGCCGGCAACGGCCTGCTCGGCATACACCTCGCCCGGCTGGATGATCTCCACCTGCAGTCCGGCTTCGGCGAAGTAGCCGCGCGACTGGGCGACGAAGATGCCGGTGTGATTCGTGTTCGGGACCCAGTCGAGCATGAATGTCACCGGCGTCAGGCTCCCCGTCGCGGCGCGCCCGCAGCCGGAAAGCGCCAGCGACGCCAGAAGTGCCACAAGGGCTCCTCGATTCCTGTTCATTCGCACACCTCCCGCACTTCCAGCGGACGAAGTCGCCGACCGCTAGAAGATGCCCGACCCCTCCCATTGCTCGGAGCGTTGGGCCGAGTAGTACCAGGGCAGACTGGCCCGTTCGATCAGGTAGACCAGCGCGAACAGGCCGATGCTGATAGCCGTCGTGATGACGATGGCGACGAAGACCTGGTCCGTGGCCAGCGCGTTCTTCGAGCGCAGCATGTACAGACCCAGGCCGGCCGAGCCGCCGACCCATTCACCGATGGTCGCGCCGACCACGCTGTAGGTCACGGCCACGCGCAGACCGGAGAAGAAGGACGGCAGCGCCGCGGGCAGCCGGACCACGCGCCAGATCTGCCGACGGCGTGCGCCCATCGATCGCAGCAGGGCAACCAGATCGGGGTCGGCCGAGGCCAGCCCGTCGGCGGTGTTGACCGCCAAAGGGAAAAAGCACACCAGCACGACGATGATGACCTTGGGCAGCAGGCCGAAGCCGAACCAGATGATCAGCAGCGGGGCGATGGCCAGGATCTGGACGGTCTGTGAAGCGACCAGGATCGGATACAGCGCCCGCCGCAGGAAGGTCGAGAGATCCATGGCTGCGGCGATGGCGACTCCCAGGATCAACGCGACCGCCAGCCCGATGATCGTCTCGAGCATGGTCGTGCCGATCGAAGCGGCCAGCAGGTCGCGCGTCTCCCAACCGGCGCGTGCCACATCGGTCGGCGAGGGCAGGATGAAGTCGGATAGGCCCGAGCGCGCCGCGATCACGTGCCAGGTGAGCACGGCGAAGGCGGTCAAAAGCAGCGGCGGCGCGCTCTCCTGCAGCCAGCGCGGCGGGCGACGACGGCGCGGTTGAATGGCGGCACTCACGCTCATGACCGGCTGCGGTACTTGGCGACCTTTGACTCGATAGTCGTGCCCTCGAGCGCGTCGCCCAGCTTCAAGATGGTCACGACGCGGGAGGCGCCGGCTTCGAAGCAGGCCAGGTGAGCGGCCTTCCCGGCGGCGAGCAGATCGTCCAGTGTCCCTTCGATGACGGTCTCCATCGGGCCGACCTCGTAGCGCAGCCCGCTGGCGGCAATGGCGGCGATGGCGCGGTCGACGACCGGATAGGGATCTTCGACCAGCGGCAACACCTGGACGGCCAGGTTGAGGATGCGGTTGGGGTCGATGGGCATCTAGCCTCCTTGAGTCAGGCTCGGCCAGGGGTGTGGACCGCCAGCAGCATGCCGGTCTCCAGATGAACTGAGGCGGTCATGGAGGCGAACACGTTGCTGAGGCCGCGTGCCGGGCCGACGGGCAGGGTCTCGTTCCGCAGCGGATAGGTCAAGCCCTCCGTGGTTACCCCGGAGGCCGGGGCGCCGAGCGGGATCAGGCTGAGCGTATCGCCGGGTTGGCCGTGGATCTCGCCGCCCGGCGGGCGCACGAGCCGGGCGGTCTGCTGCCCGTCCCACAACTCGACGTGCATCCTGGCCAGTGCCGGGTGGAATAGCAGCATCAGATTGGCGACGGACATATCGAGGCGGCCGCCCCAGGCGCCCAGTATCGCCACCATTTCGGCCCCGGCCTCGCGGGCGGCCAGCAGCGCCAGCTCGAGGTCGGTCTCGTCTTTCTCGGCCGGATGATGCTGCAGGCGGACGCCGCGCTGCTCCAACTGGGCCAGGATCGCCGGGTCGAGGGAATCCAGGTCGCCGATGACCGTGCCGACGGTCAGGCCGAGCGGTTGGGCATGGGCCAGGCCGCCGTCGGCGGCGATCACCTCAACATCGGCCCACTCGGCGAGGCGCGCCCGCAAGCTCGGCACGTCGCTGAGCGATCCGTTGGCGAGAACGATGATTCGATGAGCCATTAATCAAAGCCACTCCCGGCCTGGGGAGTGGCGAGTCTCGACGTCGTGCGCTGCGGGCCATCCCTACGCCGGCATTACCCGGATCAGGTTCGATGGGTCGAGGGCGGCGGCCCTCCTCTCAGCCCGGCGCGTCCGGGCTCCCCGTGGTGAATTGTCGAGAGCGAGTATACCCGCCGGCTAGATGAACGTCAAGCAGACCCGGCAGCTGCAGGACGGTGCTCGTGCGGCCGATCACAAGGCCGCACCCGCTCGTCTCGCCAAAATCCAACCAGAGCTCGTCCGAATTAGCGTAGAATGGCGACATGCGGACTGGCGAATCTCCTTCAGGTGTGCTGCGTGCCGCCGGGCGCTGGTCCAGCCGGGTCGGCGCGATATTGTTGATGGCCGGCTGTGCCGTGTCACCCTTCTCCCTGGCTCCCCTGGGGCAGGCCCCGGCGCTGCCAACGGAATACTTCGTCGCCGCTGACACGGAAGCGGCGCCGACGATGCCCACCTCGGCACTGCCCTCGCCGTCCCCGCCCTCGACCGTCCTGGCGACACCGACGCCGACGCTGCATCCGCTGACCATCGCTTCGCTGCGCCAGCGCGAGTACCCCGGAAGTGAGGTCGTATTCGAGGCTGCGCTAGACCCTGGCGCCAACTACCAGCGCAGCCTGGTCACGTACATGTCGGAAGGGTTGCGCATCTTCGCCCTGCTGACCGTCCCCAACGGGGAGATGCCCGACACCGGCTGGCCGGTGATCATCTTCAACCATGGCTTCATACCCCCCGATGAATACCGGACGACCGAGCGCTACATCGCCTATGTGGATTCTCTGGCACGCAGCGGCTTCATCGTCTTCCGCCCGGACTACCGTGGCCACGGCGACTCGGATGGAATCGCCTCGGGCGCGTATGGCTCGCCGGACTACCTGGTGGACGTGCTGAATGCGGTGGCGGCCATGCGCCGTTACCCGGCGGCTGACCCGGCGCGGATCGGCATGTGGGGGCACTCGATGGGCGGCTACCTGACGCTCAGGGCCATGGTCGTCGATCCTGGAATACAGGCGGGTGTGATCTGGGCCGGTGTCGTCGGCTCTTACCCCGACCTGCTCAGCCGTTGGCGGCCGACCCCGACACCGGGTGGACCGGAGACAGCCACCCCCGCCTACCGGGGACGCTGGCGGGCGGAGCTGTGGGAGACGTTTGGATCCCCGGACGAGAACCCCGAATTCTGGCGCTCGATCTCGGCCGACAGCTTCCTGACGGAAATCTCCGGCCCGCTGCAACTACATCACGGGACAGCCGACACCAGCGTGCCCTTCGTGTTCTCCGAGGAGCTGTATCAGAAGGCGTTGGCGGCCGGGGCAACGGTCGAGTTCTACAGCTACCCGGGCGCCGACCACAACCTGTCCGCTCCGTTCAGCCTGGCCATGGGCCGGACCATCGAGTTCTTTCAGCGGTACCTCGGGGACGCGTGACCGGGGAGATGGGTGAGGAGTCCCACCGTATGAGGAGACCAGGGCGTCAGGCGGTGGCTGCCGGCACACGGATCGCCATCCTGGTCTGCCTCCTGGCGGGCTGCCGGCCATTGACGGTCTCGCCTGGCCCCGCTGCTAGGACTCCGGTCACACAGACCTCGGCCCCGGTCGGGCTCCCCGAGACCTCCGTGCCGGCCCCCGAGTCATCGCCGACGCCCTGCAGCGCGGCCTTGACACCGGCACAGACACAGGGACCCTACTACCGGGACGGATCTCCGGAGCGCACGGACCTGTCCGAGGACGGTTCGCCCGGCGCCCCGCTGCTCCTGACCGGCCTGGTCCTTCAAACAGACTGCACGCCCATTGCCGGTGCCCGGATCGAGTTCTGGCAGGCGGATGGGGCAGGGGTCTACGACAACGCCGGGTTCTTCATGCGCGGGCATCAGATCACCGACGCGCGGGGCGGCTACCTTCTCGAGACGGTCGTCCCCGGTGTGTACCCCGGTCGCACGCCGCACATCCATGTCAAGATCTTCTCGTCGGAAGGGCGCGAGCTGCTGACAACGCAGTTGTACATCGCCGGCGTATCCGACCAGATCCCCGATGGGTTGTTCGACTCGAGGCTGTTGGCCCGCGATGAGCCGGCCGATCGGGCCGGACGCCGGCACGTCTCGTTCGATTTCGTCATCCTACCGTAGTCTGTTGGCTTCACGAAGCGCGCAGTTGGTGCGCCGACCCCTGCACCGGTGTGATGCCGGCGCAGAAGCTTGCCAGTCGACCGTCAGGCTCTGCCAGGGCATCGACGTTCGATGTCTGGTTCAGGGAGGGTCGACGCAGGCGCCTGGACTGCGCCTCGGTCTCGGGCTTGCAGGCGGTCGATCCGGCTCAGGGGAGACCCGAGATGGCCTCCCGTGGCAAGAGCCCGTAGTTGGTCAGGCGGGTGGTGGTGGTGGCATGGCAGTCCGGGGAGGGGTCCGACTCGTATCGAGCATGCCAGGCTTCGCCCGGGCCGAGCAGGAAGAACCGCCCGAGGATCTCGGCCACGACGGTGCCGTCCGCGTACGCGGCGTGAATCCCCGAGATGCCGTTGGCGAAGAGGAAAGGCAGCTCCCGAATCGGGATCACCTGGCTGCTGATGCCGCCCCCCATGTCTCCCAGGTTCGCCATGCCGTCGCCGACGAAGCCGAGCAATCCCGCATCGTCGTCGATCATGCCGGGGAAGGATAGCCTGCCGTCGCTGAAGCTGTAGCCCGGGAAGTCGATCATGGCGGCGTAAGGGCACAGACCGGTGTCGGCGGATGCCACACCGTCATTCCAGGTGAAGTATTCGACAAAGAGATACTCGCCTGCGGGGATTTCATTCTCTCCTGGGACGAAGGCAACGGCCGGCCGCAGCGTGGGCGTTGGGGGCACGCTTGGGGAAGGCGTGGCCGAGGCCTGGCCCGGGAACGCCGAACAAGAGCAAAGCATCGCAACACAGACCGCCATCAGGATCGTCAGCCTGGACATCGAGGTGCTTCCTTCGGCAACGAAGTGTCGGGGCGGATTCTGCCAACTCAGGGACGCTACGCGGGCTGCGGCGGTTCCCGCGAAGGACTAGCTGCCGGCGGCCACCTCGTAGTGCAGGACCTTCGGCTCCAGCTCCAGCAGGAACTCCGCGTCGCGCGGATAGTACTGCGCGCGGTCGATCGGATCGCCGGCGAAGCGGGCGATGGCTTCCATCGAGTCCCAGTACGAAACGACCAGGAAGTGCGCCGTCGGGCCTTCGATCCGCGTCAGGATCTGGGCCCGCTGGAATCCGGCGATGCCCAGGTAGCCTGGCAGGCCGACCTGTTCGAGATAGCGCAAGTATTCCTGCGCCCGGGCCGCAGGCGTGGCCCCGTGCCATAGCCTGGCGATCATGCGTGCCTCCGCCGCCGGGACAGTCCCGGCGCACTTGCCGCCGCCGCGTTGAGGCGAGCTAGTGGGTCACGATCCTTTCGGATCCCGCCAGCCTTTCGGCAAGCCGGACCTTGTCGTCCAGATCAGCCAGCCGCGCCAGCATGATGCGCTGCGCCTGCGGCGAGCCAGCGCCGTGCAACGATTCGGTCAGATAGGCCGCCGCGCCGGGCCCCAGGGTGAGATTCTCCAACAGCCGCAGGAGTCGCTGGCGCGCCTCGGCCGCGGCCGAATCGGCGCCGCGCAGGTACTTGCGCAGTGCCGGCCCGACCTGCGCCTCGGCGAAATCCTCTTCCGAGGGCAGGGTCACCAGGAGTCCGCCGGCGATATCCTGTGCCAGCCGGGCGATCTCATACGGGAAGCGCGTCACATTCAGCTTGCAGACGTTGGCCAGCATCAGGTCGATCAGGTAGGTGCCCGAAGCGGTCGGCCGCCCTTCAGCCGAGCATGCCACGCCGCAGGCGTAGAGCGTCTCGTTGAGGTGGACCATTTCCACAATCTTGTCTTTGACGTGCGCGGCGCCGTCGGTCCCCAGCGCGCGCGCCAATGCCAGGGCCGTGCCGATAAGCACATCGCCCACACCGGCCTTGCAGCCGCCATAGCTCTGCCGGTGATAGCCGGCAAAGCGCTCGACGAGCGGGCCGCTGAAGGCATGCTCGCCGGCCAGGAAGACGCGCTCCCAGGGGACGAAGACGTCCTCCAACAGGATGACCGCCTCGTGCCCGCCGAAAGTGCGGTTGCCGACGTCGATGGTGCCGGCCTCGAGTTTGCGCGTGTCCGACGGCTGCCGGCCGCAGACCATAGTCACGCCGGGAGCATCGGCCGGCAGGGCGCAGGCGACAGCGTAGTCGCCCTCGTTCTCCGCCATCGCCATCGTCGGCATAACCAGGATCTCGTGCGCGTTCAGCGCGCCGGTCTGGTGGAGCTTCGCCCCGCGCACGACGATCCCGTCGGCACGGCGGTCGACGATGCGAACGTACAGGTCGGGGTCGGCCTGCTGAGACGGACGCAGGCGGCGGTCACCCTTGGGATCGGTCATGGCGCCGTCCAGGACCAGATCATCATCCTGGACGTGCCCGAGGTAGGCCCGGAAGCGGGCGTGGTAGTCGGTGTGCAGCGTCAAGTCCATCTCGAAGGTGACCGAGTCGAGGGCGTTGAGCGCGTCCATGCCGACACAGCGCTGGAAGCAGCATCCGGTCTGCTGTCCCAGCAGACGCTGCATCTTGACCTTGGCAACCAGATCGGCGGGGC
>DAIRVC010000055.1:2179-14815 GCA_036803025.1 Anaerolineales bacterium | reverse complement strand
TGCCCAGCTATACCGTCTTCGAGAAGCTCGATAAGGACGACACAACGATCAAGGACAAGCTGTTTGCGCAGGGGTTCGACGGAGCGTTGGTGGGGCGGCTGGCGGCGATCGTCAAGGATGAGACGTACCGGCCGCCCGCGACGCGTCGGCCGCGCCCATCGCAGGCGTCAGGCCGCCACCAGCGCCAGGGCCTGATACAGCTCGACCAAGCGATCGGTGACCAGCGGCCAGGCATAGGTCCTGGCGTGATCGACGGCCCTGAGACTCATGCGGCGGCGGAGGTCGGGGTCGCGGATCAACGTGCCCAGCCGCTCCGCCAGCGCTGCCGCGTCGCCGACGGGCACATGGAAGCCGGTCTCCCCGTCCCGGACCAGGAAGACCAGCCCGCCTGTTTCGGAGGCTACGACCGGCGCGCCGCAGGCCATCGCCTCCAGGGCGACCAGGCCGAACGATTCATAGTGCGATGGAACGACGACCGCTTCTGCGGCGGAGTAGTAATACTGAAGCGTATCCTGATCGCGCTTGCCCAGGAAGGTGACCATCGCCTCCAGGCCGAGGCGGGTGCGCAGTTCCTGAAGCCTGGCCATCTCGGTCGTCATATCCTCCGGCTCCACCTCCGGATCGCCTCCGATGACCGCCAGGCAGACCTTGTTTTCTGTGAGCAGCCCCTGCTTCTGCAGGATGGCCACCGCTTCGAAGAGGGTGTCGATGCCTTTGAGAGGCTCGATGCGTCCGACGAACAGCAGCAGCTTGTCCCCGCAGCCGATGCCGACGAACTCCTTGGCCTCGTCGGGAGGGATCGGGTAGAAGTGGCCGGTGTCGACGCCCGGAGGGATCACGATCACCCGGCTGGTGTCGACCCGATACAGCCACTGGAACTGAACCAGCTCGGCCTGCGTCGATGCGACGATGCGGTCGGCGCTGCGCAACAGGTGCCGCTCCGACTCGATCCGCAGGCTGGAAGCCTGCTCTTCGCGGCTGCGGGCGACACGGTTCTTCATCTCCCCCAGTGTGTGGAACATGTGCACCAGCGGAAATCCCCAGGCCTCGCGCAGCTCTAGCCCGGCCAGGCCCGACAGCCAGTAGTGGCTGTGGATCAGGTCGTACTCGATCGCCTTTGACTGGGCGAAATGGCTGACGCCCTGGACGAATTCGGGCAGATGGTCGATCCAGCGGTCCTTGGCCAGCGGGGTCTCGGGGCCGGCGCGTACGTGCACGATGCGATTGCCGTAGCCGAGATCGTGCAGTACGTGCGGGACGTGTTCATCTTGCGAGCGGGTGTAGACGTCCACGCCTATGCCGCGCCGGCCCAGTTCGCGCGCCAGGTCGCGCACGTAGACGTTCATCCCCCCGGTGTCCTTGCCGCCGAGCGTCGCCAACGGGCAGGTGTGATAGGAGAGCATGGCGATGCGCATGCGCGCATTATCCCCTGCTTGCGGCTTCTTGCCAAGGCGAAGGGGCGTCTGGGCGGCGCGCCGCTGGGCTGGTATAATCCTGGCGCCGCCACCGTAGCTCAATCGGCAGAGCAATCGCTTCGTAAGCGATGGGTTGTGCGTTCAAGTCGCATCGGTGGCTCCTAACGCCCCGTCCGGGGCGTTGGCGCGCCTCGACGAGCCGCGCAGCGAAGGTATAATGAGCGCATGCCGCAACGGGCTGCGCCCCTCGTCCTTGGGATCGCCGGCGGAACCGGATCGGGCAAGACCACCGTCGCCAACGTGATCCTCGAGCGCGTCGGCGCCGAGAACATCGCGCTGCTCCCCCACGACGCCTACTACAAGAACTTGAACGATCTGCCCGTCGCCCAGCGGGCGCTGGTCAACTTCGACCACCCCGACTCGCTCGAGACCGGGCTGATGGTCGAACACGTCCGGGCGCTGCGTGAGTGGCGGGCGGTGGATATCCCCATCTACGACTTCACCACGCACGCCCGCACGCCCGCGACGCGCCGCATCGAGCCGCAGCCGGTCATCCTGGTCGAAGGCATCCTGATCTTCGCCGAGCCGGCGCTGTGCGGGCTGTTCGACGTCAAGATCTTCGTCGACACCGCCCCCGACCTGCGCTTCATCCGGCGCCTCAAGCGCGACATCCTCGAACGCGGCCGCACCGTCGAATCGGTGATCCACCAGTACGAGACCACCGTGCGGCCGATGCACCTGGAGTTCGTCGAGCCGTCCAAGCGGCACGCCGACGTGATCATTCCCGAAGGCGGCCACAACGCCGTCGCCATGGACATGGTCGTCGCCCGCATCGAATCTCTGCTGGATAAACGCTGAATTCGGAGGAGCGCATGCCTGCCAAGAGCTATGCCAAACCGCCCGCGCTGGTGATCGACCCGAAGAAGACCTACACAGCGACCATCAAGACCGACGTCGGGGACATCGGGGTGCGCCTGCACGCGGACAAAGCCCCGCGCACGGTCAACAACTTCGTCTTCCTGGCGCGCGACGGCTTCTACGACGGGGTCGTCTTCCATCGCGTCATCGCCAACTTCATGGCCCAGGGCGGCGACCCGACCGGAACCGGCAGCGGCGGGCCCGGCTACTCCTTCGCCGACGAGTTTCACCCCAGCCTGCGCCACGACGGGCCGGGCGTCCTGTCGATGGCGAATGCCGGCGCGAACACCAACGGCTCGCAGTTCTTCCTGACCCACGTCGCCACCCCCTGGCTGGACGATAAGCACTCCGTCTTCGGCAAGGTCGAAAAGGGGCTGGACGTGCTGATGAAGATCCCCCCGCGCGATCCCTCCAAGCCCGGCTCCCCGGCGGTGAAGATCCGCACCATCGAGATCGCCGAAATGTGAGCGGAGGACCTTTCCTCTCCGGATGGCGGCTGACCGCCGCCCGCGTCTTGGCGCTGGTGGCGGTCGTGGCCATAACCGTCTTCATCTTCCTGATCCGCGACCAGGCCGAACGTCTTCAGGCGTACGGCTACCCGGGCATCTTCCTCATCTCGCTGCTGGCCAATGCCACGGTCATCCTGCCCGCCCCGGGGCTGGCGGTGACTTTCGCCATGGGAGCCGTATTCAACCCGGTCCTCGTGGCGTTGGCGGCCGGCGCCGGCGCGACGCTCGGGGAGCTGACCGGCTATCTGGCCGGGTTCAGCGGTCAGGCCGTCGTTCAGAACACCGCCGCATACGAACGCATCAAGCGCTGGATGAAGGACAACGACGCCTGGACGCTCGTGGCGCTGGCCTTCATCCCCAGCCCGCTGTTCGACCTGGCCGGCGCCGTCGCCGGCGCGCTGCGCATCCGGATCAGCCGGTTTCTGGTATGGGTCTGGATCGGGAAGACTCTCAAGATGCTCGCGATCGCCTACGCCGGGGCCTACTCCGTCGACTGGCTCGTGCGCTGGCTCGGCTAGGCAGCCCCCGGCAATTGGCCATAAGGGGGCCGAGGCGTGGCTTGTGGTAGGCCGGCACGTGCAGATCGGCCTCGTGTGCGACCTTGGCCACAAAGCGGTGGCTCCTTCGAGGGTTCGATCATCTAAGTTCGAGGAAGCGGAGTAGAGAGGACGTCGGCAGCCGGCCCACGGAGGCGGAGGCTGACTGTGCCGGCCTGAGGCGGTTCTGTCAGGGCGAAGGCTCGGGCCGCTGAAGCGTGCCGTCCCACTCGCCGGGGAAGAGCTCCAACGCACGATTGGCCGCACGCACGATGTTGCTGTCGCGGTCGAATCGGCGCGCCCGAATTGCCTGCCGCGCTTCGGCCGTGTGCCATTCGACCAGGCGCAGCAGCGCCACCATGCGCGAGCGCCCATTCTCGGTCTCGACCGTGTTCCCGTCGAGCATGACGAATCCGGTTCGCGGCGTCTCGGCGATCTCCACCAGGACCGGGATCGCTCCCGGGTTCGGGATCTTGGCCAATGCCTGGACAGCCGCATGCGCCGCGTCCAGGTCCGCCATGCGCATGGCCCGGAACCGGTACAGCTGGATGGCGGTCAGCGTAGCGACTTCCCGGACGATGGGGTCATCATCGCTGAAGAAGGACTCCGCCTCGGCGATGGCCTCCTGGTCCAGCGCCATGCCGGGTCGGTTGGCGAACTCGACCGCGGCACGCAGGCGCGGCGCCGGATCGGGGCCGCGCAGGTCGCGCTCCGTCCGTGCGCGCTGGATCAGCCGGCCGACGGGGGTTCGGGCTGCGTCAGGTCGCCCCCGCTCAGCCGCCAATCGTTCGAGTTCCTCCGGCGGTGCGTCCATCAGGTAGAGCGCGTGCTCGACCGCCGCCCGTACCTCGACGTCCTCGAGGAGCTTGAGCTCTTCCAGGAAGGCGCGCAGGGTCGTCCCGCCGCGCTGCGACAGGACATCCCGGGCCCGCTGCCGCCACAAGTTGACGTTTTCGGCCACCACCCCCTGGCGTGAGCGCAGCTCGACCTGCTCGGCCTTGAGGCGCTCGTGCTTCTCGCCGGCCTCTTCCATCAGCAGGCGGCCGATCTTCTCCAACCGATCGCTGACCGCGACGAACTCGCGTTGGACCTCGTCGGCCTTGCGGTTGAGTGCTGCCTGGAGTTGTCGAAGCCCGAAGCCGATCACAGAAGCCCAGCCTCCTGTAGTTCCGATCGCCGCCGTGGCCAAGGAAGGGGATGAAAGCGGACCAATGGAAACTCGAGTTCCCGGCGACCCGGATCGGAGGCGCGGCCCCGCAACGGGCTGCGCGGCTTGCCTGCCAGTATAGTCATGGACGGCTGCGGCGTCAATCGGCCGTGCGCCGTCGCTCGCCCGCCCCGTGCGGCGCTTTTCGGTATAATCTGCCGCATGGTCGAGGCCGACGAACGCCTGGTCTCATCGTCCCGGAAACCGGACGACCTGAACGACTTGACGCTGCGCCCGCGCCGCCTGAACGAGATGATCGGACAGGATCGCGCTCGCGACAACCTGGCCATCCTGATCGAGGCCGCCCGGGCCGCGGCGACGCCCTCGAGCACGTCCTGTTCTACGGTCCCCCCGGCCTGGGCAAGACCACCCTGGCCCATATCCTGGCCGGCGAGATGGGAGTCGCCATCAAGGTCACCTCCGGCCCCGCCGTCGAGCGGGCCGGCGACCTGGCCGCCATCCTGACCAACCTGCGCCCTCACGATATCCTCTTTGTTGACGAGATCCACCGCCTGGGCCGGGCGATCGAGGAGATCCTCTACCCGGCCATGGAGGATTTCGCGCTGGATATCGTGATCGGCAAGGGACCCTCGGCGCGCTCGATCCGCCTGCGCCTGCCGCCCTTCACCGTCGTCGGCGCGACCACGCGTCTGGCACTGATGACCGCCCCGCTGCGCGCTCGCTTCGGCGCGGTACACAGGTTGGATTTCTACGACGAGGCCGCGATGCAGGCTATCGTGCGCCGGGCGGCGGGCTTGCTGCAGCTCTCGATCGACGGCGAGGGCGTCTCCGAGATCGCCTGCCGTGCGCGGGGAACCCCGCGCGTCGCGCTGCGCCTGCTGCGGCGGGTGCGCGACTTCGCCGAGGTGCGCGCCGATGGCAGGATCGACCGCGACGTCGCCGAGCAGGCGCTCACCATGCTGGAAGTCGATGAGCTCGGGCTGGACGATGTCGACCGACGCGTGCTCAGCACCATCATCCACAAGTACGCAGGCGGTCCGGTCGGTCTGCAGACGATCGCCGCTTCGATCAGCGAGGAACCCGACACCATCATGGATGTGGTCGAGCCATACCTTTTGCAGCTCGGCTTCCTCGACCGTACCCCTCAAGGCCGGGTGGCGACGGCTCGGGCGTACGCCCACCTTCAACTGGAGATGCCGGACGCTCCCCAGGCCCGGCTGCCCGATCTGTAGGAGCGCCTCGTGCCCCCGGATCTGAGCACCATCGGACGCTGGGTCCTGCTGTTCGGTCTGGCGGTAGCCCTGATCGGTGCAGGCTTGTGGTTGGCCGGGCGTGTAGGCTTGCCCCTCGGCCGCCTGCCCGGCGACCTTCGCTTCGGGTCCGGGAGCTGGTCGTGCTTCGTTCCCCTGGGCACCTCGATCGTCCTGAGCCTGGCGCTGACGCTTCTGCTCAACCTGCTGGCGCGTTGGCTGGGCAAGTAGTCCGTGCGCACTGCCGACTTCGACTACGACTTGCCCCCGGATCGTATCGCTCAGCGGCCGGCCGAGCCGCGCGACTCCTCCCGTCTGTTGGTGCTCGACCGGCTCACGGGCAGCATCGCGCACCACCGCTTCCACGACTTGCCGGACCTGCTCATGCCGGGCGACCTCGTTGTGCTCAACCACACCCGCGTCCTGCCCGCCCGGCTGCGAGGGCAGAAGCTCCCCGGTGGTGGCCGGGTCGAGGTCCTGCTATTGCGCCGCCACGCGCCGCGGTTGTGGGAGACGTGGGTCGGCGGGAAAGGCCTGGTCGCCGGCCGGCGCGTGCAGATCGAGGGCGGGCCGGCAGCCGAAATCGTCCAGGTCCTGGACGGCCCCCGGCGCTTGATCCGCTTCGAGGCCCCCATCCGTCAGGCGCTCGAGCGGATCGGCGAGATGCCCCTCCCGCCCTACATCACGCAACCGCTGCGGTCACCGGATGAGTACCAGACCGTCTACGCCCGTGTCCCCGGCTCAGCGGCGGCGCCTACGGCCGGTTTGCACTTCACTGCGGCGCTCCTCGAGCGTCTGCGCGCGCGGCGTATCCTCACGGCCGAGGTCGTGCTGCATGTCGGGCTGGATACCTTCGCGCCGGTGACGGAGGAAGATCCGCAGGATCACGCCATTCACAGCGAATGGTGCCTGCTGTCACCCAAGGCGGCTCTGGCGATCAACGCCGCGCGGGCGCGAGGCGGCCGCGTCGTGGCGGTCGGCACCACGACCGTACGCACGCTGGAGACGGCCGCCCGCGAGGCGCCGGCCGGGACGGCGGCCGTCCCGTTCGAAGGCCCGACCGACCTGTTCATCCTCCCCGGCCATGAATTCCGCGTCGTGGATGCCCTGATCACCAACTTCCACCTGCCCCGCTCGAGTCTGGTGATGCTGGTGAGCGCCTTTGCCGGCCGGGAACGCTTGCTGGCCACGTATGCCCTGGCGGCCCGCGAAGGCTACCGCTTCTACTCGTTCGGCGACGCCATGCTGATCACCTAGTCCATATCGCCGGCAGTTCGTGTACAATCTGCCGCGCGAGCCGGAGCCAGAACCGATTTCGACGGTCGCGGGTATAGTCCACGGAGAGGCGGATTGGGTATGAGCACACTTGAACTGCCCGAGGCGATGGCCGCGCTGCGGCCCAAGCTGGGAGCGTATGTCGAGACGATCGAGCGAGCCGCCCCGTACGGTGCGGCGCTCCTGTCGGCTCAGTCGGCGATGCAAATCCGCGTCGACAACCGCGAGGAGCAAGTCTCGGAGCTGGCCCCAACGGCCGGCACGGTCCTGACTGCCTTCGACGGAAACACCGTCCGCGAACGCTCGATCAACGGTTTCGATCCGAAGGCTGTGACCAGTGGGCTGGACGAGCTACTGGGCGGCGCATCCTTCACCGCCGGACGCCCGGTGGATCCTGGGCCGGAACGCAAGGGCGACTTCGTGACCCCGATGCAGGTCCCGCCTGCCAGCCTGACGACCGCCGAGAAGCTCGAGCGCTGCCGAGAGCTCCACCGCCGGCTGAAAGACCGCGACCCGCGCATCGTCAACGCCCGCGTCTCCTACACTGAGATGGGCGAACACAAGGTCTTCTGCAACCGCGCCGCCGACCTGGCCCAGCACCTCCAACGCGTCCGCCTGTTCGTGTTCTTGATGGTCTCCGGCGGGGACGGAGTGCAATACGATTGGGCGCAGAAATCGGCCCGCGGGGGCTGGGAGATGCTGACCTTCAGCGACGCGGAGCTGCAGCGCGTGGTCGACCAGGCGCTGGCGCTGCTGACCGCCGAGCGCATCGACCCGGGCGAGTACTCGGTCGTTGCCGCGCCGGGCGTGGCCGGGACGATCTGCCACGAATCGTTCGGTCACGGCGTCGAGACCGATATGTTCCTCAAGGAGCGCGCCCGCGCAGTCGAGTATGTCGGCCGCCGCGTCGGCTCGGACCTGGTGCACATCTGGGACGACCCCAGCCTGCCTGGATCCCTGGGTGGTTACTTCTTCGACGACGAAGGCATGTTGGCTGCGCCGACGCATATCGTCGATGCAGGGATCTTCCGCCAGGGCATCACGGACATGTACTCGGCCACAGCCCTGCGGCTGCCGCGCACGCCCAACGGCCGCCGGCAGGATTTCTCCCGCAAGGCGTACGCGCGCATGACGGCCACCTTCTTCGGCCCGGGCAAGTCGACCTTCGATGAGTTGGTCGGCGGGGTCGACCACGGCATCTACCTGCAGAAGTGGGATTCGGGCATGGAAGACCCGCAGGGCTGGGGCATTCAAGTAACTTGCCACTACGGGCGCGAGATCCGCGGCGGCCGCGTGACCGATCGCGTCTTCTCCCCGATCGCCATGACCGGCTTCGTCCCCGACGTCCTGCAAAGCATTTCCGCCGTGGGCAACGACTTGCAGATCGACAGTGGAACGTGCGGGAAGGGCCACAAGGAATATGTGTCCAATAGCGCCGGCGGCCCTCACCTGCTCCTGAAAGCGAGGCTGGGCTGATGCTGCGAACGATCACCGACGCTTTGCGCGCTCGACGCGATCTGAAGGGCTGGACGGTCCGGCATGTCGCCTCACGGGAAGCGCAGGTCTACGGCGTGCCCTCGACGATTGAGGCCAGCCGGGGGGTCGACCAGGAGCGGTATCTGGTCAGCGTCTTGAGGGAGACGCCCGGGCCCGACGGCCGACCCTCGTGCGGGTCGGGCGAGGCAACGCTCCTGCCAGGCGGGGACCTGCGTGCCGCACTCGAGACAGCCGCCCTAACGGCTGGCCTGGTGCACAACCCCCCTTACTCGCTCCCCGGGCCGGCGACCTTCCCGCAGGTCCGCCTGGCCGACGAGTCGCTCAGCCGTGACCTCGGCGGCGCGGCCGAGTCTTTGATCGTCCGCCTGTACGCTACCGCCGCCGATCACCCGCAAGTGCGGCTCTCCGCGGCCGAGTGCTATGTGACCGAGGAGCACACCCACCTGGTCAACAGCCGCGGGATCGATGTCGAACAGACCGCCACCCGGGTCGACATCGAGGGCGTGCTCCTGGCCCGTGCCGACGGCCGCGAGACCGAGTCGTTCTTCATGCTGTCGAGACGGCGGGCGGCCGACCTCGAGCTTCCAGCGGAGATGTCGCGCCAGGCACAGTATGCACAGGACCTTCTGCGCGCCGGTCCGGCGCCGACCTTCGCTGGCCCGATCGTCCTGCGCGGCGCGGCGCTGGCGGAACTGCTGATGCCGGCCGAGTCGCAGGCCGGGCCCCTTCAGATCCTGGGATCTGCCGCGTCGAAGTACAACAAGATCACCTCTTGGGAACGCGGCAAGACAATCCTGCGCAAGAAATCTCAGGGAGACCCGGTGACCTTGTGGGTCACGAGTAGACTTCCCTTCGGCCAGCACGCCGGGAGGTTCGACGAGGAGGGATTGCCCTCCCGACGAGTCGAGTTCGTCCGCGAAGGCAAATTGGTCAACTTCATCGCCGGACAGCGGCACGCAGAATACCTGGGCATCCCCGCCACCGGCGCGTTTGGAGACATCCAGGCACCGGCCGGGAAGACGCCGGTAGCCGAGTTGACCCGGGGGAAGCATGTCGAGATCGTGACCTTCTCCTGGTTCAACCCGGATCCGGTCACGGCCGAGTTCGCCACGGAGATCCGCCTCGGGTACCTGGTGGATGGCCGGAAGCGGATCCCATTCAAGGGCGGCCTGTTCATCGGCAACGTCCTCGACGCGCTGGCCAACATCCGTTGGAGCGCGGAGACCGGCTTCTTCGGTCATTACCAGGGCCCGGTCGCTGCGCGAATCGCCGGCCTGCGCGTGGCCGGCGAGGCGGCCGCTTAGTCTCTGCCGCCCGGGCGCGCAGCCGGGTCCCTCAGCGCCCGCGAGTCAAGGTAGAATGCCGGCCATGAACGCCCCCACGACGGAAGCCTCGGTGGCTGGCGCATGGATGCGCCGCCTGCACCTCGACTGGATCGTTCCGGTCCTGTTGCGGCCTGGCAAAGCGCTGGCCGAGATCACCTCGCAGCCGAAGGGGGTTTGGCTGACGCCGCTCCTGGTCCTGTGCCTGACGGGGCTGATCGCCGTGCTCGTCGGCGGTCCGCTCCGCCAACAGGCGGCCTTGAGCGGGCAGGCCGAGCTCCCCCCGGATTTCCAGTGGTACACCCCAGAGCAGCAGGCCCAGTTCCTGCAGGCGCAGTCGGCCAGCTCG
This sequence comes from Anaerolineales bacterium, assembly GCA_036803025.1. Lineage (GTDB taxonomy): Bacteria > Chloroflexota > Anaerolineae > Anaerolineales > E44-bin32 > DAIRVC01. Next base: position 4,576 of record DAIRVC010000055.1, on the reverse strand, counting down.
GGGACCGCCTTCGTGTACGTCTTCCCCGCCCTCCAGGCTGTGCTGCGCGTCTGGATTGGCTGGCTGGTCGTCGCCGCGCTCCTCCACCTGGCGCTGACCCTGGTTGGGGCGCGCGTGACGATGCTGTCGGCGATGAACCTGGTCGCCTGGGCTGGCTTGCCCTTCGGCGTCCGCGATCTCGTGCGGACCGCGTACACACTGTTCGGACACCGTCTCATCCAGGCGCCCGGGCTGTCGGGGCTAATCGGTTCCGGCACGGAAGGCGCCGCCCTGTTCGCCTCGGAGCTTCTGGCCCTGATCGACCTATACCTGATCTGGCACATCGCCCTGCTGGTCATCGGTGTGCGGTCGCAGGCCGACCCCGGCCGCGGGCGTGCCTGGGGGAGTGTGGCCCTCACACAGGCGGCGGCGCTTCTGCTCCAAGTGCTGCCGGCGTACCTGGGCGGGCGCCTGGCCGGCCTGACCATCGCCCGGCCGTTCTTCTTCTAGGCGCCTATGGAAGCCGCGCCGATCCGGGTTGCCGGGCTGCACAAGCATTACGCAATGGGACACAACATCGTCCGGGCACTGGCCGGGGTGGATCTCGAGATCCACCCGCAGACCTTGTCGCTTGTGCTGGGACCGTCCGGGTCGGGCAAGAGCACGCTGCTGCACCTGCTTGGCGGCCTCGACCGCCCGACGGAGGGCAGCATCCGCATCGGCGAACAGCGGCTCGAGAGCCTGGACGAGAACGCGCTGGCGGTCTATCGGCGCACGCACGTCGGCTTCGTCTTCCAGTCCTTCAACCTGCTCCCCAGCATGACCGCGCTGGAGAACGTGGCCTTCCCCTTGCGCTTCGCCGGCGTCCCGCACCGTCGCCGGAATCAGCGGGCGGCCGAGCTGCTTTCGCAGGTCGGGCTATCCGACCGGGCCGAACATCGCCCCGAAGAGCTCTCCGGCGGGCAGCTGCAGCGCGTGGCCGTGGCGCGGGCGCTGGTGAACGATCCGCAGGTCGTCCTGGCCGACGAGCCAACCGGCAACCTCGATACGCTCAGCGGCTATCAGATCATGGAGCTGCTCGCCGACCTGCACCGCCAGGGCCGTACAGTCGTCGTTGTCAGCCACGATCCGCGCATGACGCACTTCGCCACACATACGATCCGTCTGCTGGATGGCCGGGTGGTGCCTCAGGCCGAATACGAGGCAGCCCAGGAGCTCTCCGCCGCCCGACCCGCAGCGATGCAGGGGTGAACCGATGATGGTTTCTGGCCGTCCCCGCTCCGCGCCGCCCCGGCGGCTGGCTGTCAGCCTCGCAGTTGTGGGCTGTCTGGCCCTGCTGCTCGCCCTACCGACCCTGCAGGCGGCGGCTGCGCCGCGCAGGCAGGCTACGGATACGGCGACGGCCACCAGCACCGCGACGGAGACCTCGACTGCCACTGCAACGGCCACCGCGACCGCCACGGCAACATCGACGGCGACGCCCGGGGGGTATGCACGCCCGGTGATCGTGCTGCAATCCTACAGCGTCCCCGGCGGCGCGGTCAGGCCGGGCCAGGACTTCGATCTGACGTTCCGGTTGGCCAACCCCGGGCAGGGCACCGCCTTCAACGTACTGGCTTCGTTCGAAGCGGGGGACTTTCTGCCGCGCGGGACCGGCGGCGTGATCGCCGCCGGGGCGATCGCGGCGGCGGCCTCGACCGGGTACACCCAGCCGCTGACGGCCGGCGAGGATTTGGAAGGCAAGGGCGTCGGCACACTCGGGCTCCAGGTCACCTATACCGATCAGCTTGGGGATCCCTACACCGAGAGTTTCACCCTGACCATCCCGGTCGCTGGGCCGACGCCGTATGTGCCGGCGGGAGGCTATGCGACCCGAACACCGACGGCCGGGCCCGCGCCTCAGCTTCTGATCCTGGAGTATGAGACCGACCCGCTGATCCTCTCGCCTGGAACTCGCTTCAGCGTCCGCCTGAATATCGCCAATGTAGGCGGCAGCATGGCACGGCGCGTGACGATGATCATCGGCGGAGGCTCGGCCGGCAGCGGCGAGCCCACCCCGGGTGTGGACACCGGGGGTCTCTCGGGCGCCGGCGGCGACTATACCCACTTCGCGCCGGTCGGTTCGTCCAACGTCCAGTTCCTGGGCGACCTGCCGCCCGGGCTCGATTTCGATGCCACCCATTCCCTGATCGTCAACAGCAGCACTGCGGCCGGGGCCTACCCCCTGCGCGTCTCGTTTGTGCATTACGACGATCGCGGCGTGGCCCGTACCGACGACCAGGTCGTCACCCTGCTGGTCTACGCCGTCCCGAGCCTGGACATCAGCTTCTACCGCCCGGTCGACCCGTTCTTCGCCGGGCAGCCCGGCCTGCTGCCACTGCAGGTCGTGAACATCGGGCGGACCAGCGTGATCCTGGG
>DAIRVC010000055.1:0-2169 GCA_036803025.1 Anaerolineales bacterium | reverse complement strand
CGCTGGTCGGCCTGCTCGATCCGGGCGGCTATTTCACGCTGGACTCGATGGCCGTCCCGATGAGTGCCGGGCCGCTGGAGCTGACCGTCACCCTGGGCTATCTCGACGACTTCAATCAACAGCAGATCGTCGTCAAGCAGCTCAGCGTCGAAGTAGGCGAGGCTTTCCAGGAGCCCGGATTCGAGTCTGGCGGGGAAGGCGAGATCTCCGTCGAAGAGCCGCAGGCGCCGGTCGGCTTCTGGCAGAGCCTATGGCGAGCGATCCTGGGCCTGCTGGGATTGGACTCGGGCTCGCCCGAGCCGGCCGAACCCACGATGCCGGAAGGTTTCCCGGGCGAGGAGATGCCTCCTGTCCCGGCCATTCCCCTCGGATGACATGCGCTTCATCGACCTGCTGACGCTGATCCTGGAGAACCTCGGCCGTCGCAAAGCGCGTGTCGCCTTGACCGCCGTCGGCGTCGTCATTGGGACGGCTGCCATCGTGGTGCTGGTCTCATTGGCCATCGGGCTGCAGCAGAGCGCCACGCAGTCGTTGTGGGGTATCGGCGATCTGAGCCTGATCCAGGTCATGCCGACCTACTCCGAAAGCTACTTCATGGAGGGGCGAGGCGGTGGCGGCGGGGGGATGGTGATGGAGGCGTTCGCCGGGTCGGGGCAGCCGGACCAGACACTCCTCGTCACCGACCAGACGCTGCGCGACCTGGCGGAGATCCCCGGTGTGGCCGGGATCTACCCGCGCGATTGGCTCCAGGGCGCGACGATCATCAATCTGGGCCGCCTGGAAGGCTATCCCAACATCGTCGGCGTCCCGCCTGAGTTCCTGACCGACATGGGCTACGAGCTGCAAAGCGGCGAGGCCACGCTGGAGCGCGGTGTGGTCGTGGTCGGCGCGATGGTCTCGCAGCAGTTCTATGACCCGCGCCAGCGACCGGGGCAGGAAGCCCCGCCGCAGCCTGAGCTGATGGGTCAGCCCCTCAAACTCACGTTGATGAGGTGGTCCGAGCAGGCGCAGACCGAGGTCCGGCGCCAGTTCCAGCTGCGGGTGGCCGGGGTTCTGGCGGAGACGCGCGGAGAAGCAGACTACAGCCTGTATATGACGCTGGACGAGGTGACCACTTTCAACCAGTGGTTCAATAACCGCCGCATCGACCGCAATCGGGACGGTTACCCGCTGGCGGTTGTGAGCGTTGAGGATCCTTCGCAGGTGGTCAAGATCGCCGACATCATTCGCGGGCTGGGATATCAAACCTCCACGCCGGCCGACTACGTTCAGGGCGTCAACAGCTTCTTCGTCGTCCTGCAGGTCGTCTTCGGCGGAGTGGGAGCGATCGCCATGCTGGTGGCGGCCATCGGCATCGCCAACACGATGACGATGGCGATCCTCGAGCGCACGCGCGAGATCGGCCTGATGAAGGCGGTCGGCGCGGCCAATCGAGATGTCCTGGCTGTATTCCTGGGCGAGGCCGGCGGCATCGGCCTGATCGGCGGTCTGGGCGGGATTGGCCTGGGCTGGAGCGCCGGGCAGATCATCAACGTCGTCGGCCTGGCCTATCTGGCCGGGCAGACCGCCGTCAGCGGCGGCCCGCCGCCCTCGGTCGCCGTCGTCACACCGCCCTGGCTACTGCTGTTCGCGTTGGCATTCGCCACGCTCATCGGGCTGGCGTCCGGATTGTACCCGGCGCTCCGGGCGGCGACGCTTGTCCCGGTGGCGGCGCTTAAGTACGAATGAGGGGGCAAGCGGCAGTTGACGTGCGCCCGCTTCCGTGTCATACTGACGCCGATCCCGGATAGCGGGACCTCCTTCACCATCCCATGGAAGAGGAGGTGATGCCCATATGAGTACGAGTGGTAGTCTTCGCGCTGCGGCATCCCTCCTCCCAGTTGAGTGAGGATGCCGCAGCGCAACAGAGAGCCGTCCACCCGGGCGGCTCTTTGCGTCTCCGGCGCCGCCGATGACTCTGCCGACCGGCAAGCTCCCCGTTGACCTGCTTTCCGGCCTACTGGCCGGGCTGAAGGCCGGCGACCCGCGCGTCCTGCTCGGCCCCGGGATCGGCCTCGATTGCACGGTGCTCGACTTCGGCGACCGACTCCTGGTGGTCAAGACCGATCCGATCACCTTCGCCGCCGACCGCATCGGCTGGTACGCCGTCCACGTCAACGCCAACGACGT
>DAIRVC010000054.1:0-14882 GCA_036803025.1 Anaerolineales bacterium | reverse complement strand
GCGCCGGCACGGGCGGTGTCTACAGAGTAGACCGGGCCGATGACCTGGACTGGTTGGCGACCTTCGGGATCACGCCCTAGTCGAACTCCCGGTTCCACGAGCGCAATCGGAAGGCCCGCCACCTGGCGGGCCTTCATCATTATTCCGATGAGTCGCGACGCCAAAGGAGTCGGGCACAGGCCGTCGAACGCCCGATCAACGCTCTTGTGACGTCTGTAGCAACCCGCCGCACTCGTCCGAAGCGCGTCACTGGCGCGTCCCCCGCCGATCTCCCTACGTCTCGCTTAAAGACTCCAGTGACGCGGCTTGACCAGGCCGGCGCGAGATGCTAGATTGGGGGAACTTCGCCAAACCCCGCACTCTAACCACATCGTGATGATCGGCACATGCCGCTGCGCGCGCGAGCGCCGTTGGCGTTGTGAGCGTGGGTGCGGGACGGTGCCAAGGGAGGTGGGCGACCGAAAAACCGGATGTGTTGGAGCGTGGATTCTCGCTTCGGACCGGTGTTCACACCAAGGGAGGTAGCGATGGGTAAGAGGATCTTGAATTGGATAACGGTCCTGACCATACTGGGCGGACCGTTCTCCGCCGCGGCGCCCGCATTTGCGGCGCCTCAGCCGGACTACGTGCCCGTGGAGGTCGATGAGGAGGTGCGCGACTGGGAGCCGACGCAAGCCAGGCTGACTGGTTTCGACGAAGCCTCGATCAGCGAGGGCGATCTTGTGACACTGGATGTCCCGGCCTGCGCCACCGACGTCAAGACCTTCCTGATCCTCGACGACTTCAACGGCGCCTACCGCTTCAGGGACTTCTACCTGATGGCCGACGGGACCGGTGCGCAGATCTGGGTCCAGACCGACCTGAGCTGGCCGTCCGGCGATCCTCGTACGACCCCGGAGGTCACCTGCGAACAGGCCGCGTACTTGCTCGGCGAGTTCCAGGACAACATCTACCCGACCGAGATCAGTTTCTTCGGTGCGCCGGACGCGCATGATGGCTCGGGCTCGCTCCTTGAGGCGTGGGGCTATTTCCCGGCCGGCTACTATGCCGACGCGGCCGGCCGGCAGATCGTGCTGGTCTCCAATATCCGGGACGCCAACTACTTCGACTCAACCTACCCGATCTACATCGCCGGCTTCTACTCCAGCACACTCGAGGCGTACTTCGATCGCAACGTCATGTCGATCGATGCCTACGACTGGATCAATCGAACCGGCCCCGATGGAACACGCCCCTTCTTGTATGAAGGCGTCTTCGCCCACGAGTACCAGCACCTGCTCCACGACGACTACGATCCCGCCGAAGAGAACTGGATCAACGAAGGCCTTGCAGATTGGGCGATGTGGCTGACGGGCTACGGTGCTTCTCTAGGCCATCTTGAAGACCTGATCGAGATGCCCGAGAACTCGCTTGTTGCCTGGGGCGATCAGGGTGACCTGGAGATCCTGGCCGATTACGGCATCGCCTACCTGTACCAGGAGTGGATGTACGAGCACTTCGGTCAGGCGTTCATCCAGAACGAGTTCCACAGCACACTCCAGGGCATCGCCAGCGTCAACGACGTACTTTCTGGCCTCGGCGCCTCGGCTACTTTCGCCGACACGTTCCACGAGTTCGCGCCGGCGATGTACACACAAGGGGCCTTCACGCTCGACCAGCTCTCGGAGTTCCAGGTCGACGTCGGACACCCCGGGCAGCCAAATCCCGAGGCTTACGCTACCCCGGGCGCGCCGCCGTGGGGCGCCGACTACATCCTTCTTTGGGGTTATGAGCGCATCGGCAACTTCCGCTTCAACGGCTACCAGTTCAATCCCCTATCGTGGACCTCGGACGGCAGTGTCCTTTGGGGCGGGAGCGGCGATCTGATCGACAACTGGGCGATCTTCGAGACCACGGGCGGTGGTGCGCTGACATTCGACACCAACTACGACATCGAGGAGGCTTGGGACTTCGGGTTCGTGCAGGTGTCGACGGACGGCGGACAGACGTGGACCAGTCTGTCGAACGCCTACACCTCTTCGGTCTATGATCCCAGCGCCCACCCGAACATCATAGCCAATCTACCGGGCCTGACCGGGACCAGCAGCGGGTGGGTCAACATGAGCTTCGACTTGAGCGCCTACGCCGGCCAGCCGATCCTGATCGGCTTCCGCTACATGACCGACTGGGCCACCACGAACGCGGGCTGGTTCATCGACAATGTCTCCGTCGATGGCGCACTGATCTCCGACGGCTCGTCGACGGCGGCGTTCAAGAGCCTGAACGAGGTGCTCGGGATCAGCAACGACTACACTGTGTTGCTGGTTGGCGAACGGAATCGCCGCGGGCAGCCCGAGTATCAGGTCCAGACGCTGATGTCGGGTGGGTTCGTATCCGACTGGGCCAGCATCCGCAGCATGTTCGACAACTATCGCACGCTGGTGATGGTGGTGATCTACGATGCGCCACAAGGGGTGACGTCGTACGCCGACTACACGTACGAGATCGACCACCGCGGAGGTCACAACAAGTAGTCGCTCGTTTCGGTGTGACAGAAGGGCCCGCTCTCGAGCGGGCCCTTCTCGTTGTGCGGCTGGGCGCCTGCCGCGAACCGTCGGAGCGTACGCGCGCCGGTATCAGTCCACTGGGACCCAGGGCTGGCCGTCCTGGATCCGGTCGCCGGGGTTGATGGGGATCGGCGGCAGGAGCAAGCGGCCGGCGTCGTCGCACAAGACGGCCTGAAGTGTCGCGTCGGCGTGGACTTCGTAGCGTTGGCCACCCGCTTCGAGGACCACCTTGGCACCGGGGGTGATCACCTGCGCGTACGCCATCCCTTCCTGCGGGCAACCCAGGCTGGCGTCAGCCCAATCGACGGCCGTCACGCTCTCAACCACAACGTCGCTCTCTGGAATCCCCAGGTAGGAAGCCAGGATGTGGATCGCCTGGCTGGCCAGCCCCACCGCCGGCGTGGCTTGCGGGATCGGCCCGGCCTGGCGCGTGGGGTCAGAAGGCGTCGACCCAAAGGCCTCGGTCGGCTGCACAGCGCCGGGTAGGGGGTCAGCCGCCGGCGAACAGCCTGCCACCAGCAGCGCAATTGTGACGGCAAGTGCAAATCTCCTCATGCCTGCCTCCGATCCGTAGACGCTCACTCGTGGCGACGGGTTCCCGCTCTGCGGCCGGAGGCTCTTTCGCTTCGGCCGGCTGGTCGGCGCCGTGCACGACTTTCGCCCCAATGATCGAGACCTCAGCTTGAAATTCGGATAAATGTAGTATGATTACGGGCGTGCGGCCTGACTGTACCAGCCATCGGTCCCCAGGCCGCTGAGGACGCTGCTCGCGTCGAGGAGGCTACGCATGGGTCGATCCACTTGGCTGCGCTGGCTGCCGGTCGCCGCGGCGCTGCTGTATCTTACCCTGGCCGTTGAGCGATCGGCGGCGCAGGCGCCTACGGCCACCCCGCCGATTCTCATCATCGGCCCGACCCGGACACCGACGCGCACCCCGGGGTCGATCGTTTTGCCGCCGACGGCCACGCGGCCCGGCTCGGGCCCGCCGACCTGGACCTCGACCCCGACCCGGACGGCCTCACCAGTGCCCAGCCCAACGCCGACCCAGACGAACGTGGTCGAGCTTGTGCCCACCGACCTGCCGCTCACGCTGATCACCTCCACACCCACCCCTTTCTCGTTGACACTGCCCACGCATACCCCGACGGACCTGCCTCTGATCGGTGACCAGCCCCCGGATCTGATCCTGTGGGGCCTGGAGGTCACGCAGGGCATGCAGGACCTGGCCAACCGCATGCCGCTGGTCGCCAGCCGTCGGACCTACGCGCGAGTCTATGTCTACACGGATGTGGGCGACCTGCCCAACGTCATGGGCGCCCTGGCCGGGTGGCGCGATGGTCAGCCGCTGCCGGGCTCGCCGCTCTTCCCGGAGAACGGGCCGATCACAGCCCACCCGGATGGCGGCGAGCGGACCGCGCTGGACGACAGCCTGTACTTCTACCTGCCACCCGCATGGCGCACGGGCGAAGTCATACTGAAGGCTTTCGTCTACTCGGGCTACCTCGAGGCGCCGTTCGAGATGGAGCCCGAGGCCGATAACAACTTCCGCGAGACGGCCGTCGAGTTCCACGAGGCGGACGAGCCGGGCCTGCATCTCTACCCCCTGCATGCCCATGTCGACTACACCCCTGACAGCCCGGAGCTCGTCTACGATGGCAGCGCCGCCGGGCCGATCGTTGCCGACATCTACCGCCTGCTTCCGATTGCGGCGGTCGATATCGACGTCAGCTGGCTCACGCTGTTCCCGCCCGACCATGCCAACGGTGAGGAATGGGATCTGGGGCCCTGCCGGACGACGCTGTCGCAAGACATCAGCCCCGCGAACCTGAGCTTCCGTATCGAAGATGACAGCACGGTCGAGGTCGGCGACTTCCTGCAGATCGGCCTGGAGCGGATGGAAGTGACCCTCCTCAGTGCCGGGAACATCTTCGTCGATCGCGGCGCCTCCGGGACGTCGGTCGGCGAATTCTACCCGGAAGGCTCAATCGTCCACCTGATCCGCTGTAATTCCCCCACAGACGATCTGGGCGACCCCAACACCGTCCTGGCCCTGATCCGTGCGCTGTTCGGCTATCCTGAATCGGACCTGCTCTACGGGATGGTCGACCCCCTGCAGCCATTCGGACCCTTCCGCGGCATGGCGGACGGCGATGGGAATGCGATGGGCTGGATGGATGGGACAGTGTCGGCCGACTTCCCCTGGCACATCGTCGGCGGATCGGTTCTGGCGCACGAGGTGGCGCATAACACAGGACTCCTGCATGTCGGCTGCAAGGACGACAACGAGGACGGCATCCCAGATGAGGTCGTCGGCGGGGCGATCGATCCGAACCACCCGACGGACTTCCCGAATTGCAGCCTGGCTCCGGTCGATCCGTTGGGCTTCTTCGGGTTCGATGTGTATTGGGAGCTGTGGCCGGCCTTGGGCGGGCCGACCGTCATCAGCAATGATCCCAACTTCCCGGCCCCCAACAGCGGATACCCGCTGATGGGCTATCGCGGCGCCAAGTGGCCGGATGCGTACGACTACTGCTTGATGCTCGACTACTTCGGCGTCCCCTGTTCGCCGGCCGACATCGGCTTCGGGGGCGACGAAGGACCCGGTCTGCCCGGCTCGCAAGACCTGACCGGCGGACCGGATCCGTTCTTCCCGCCCGACGAACCTCTGGCGCTGCATGTGGCCGGGACGATCGATCCTCAAGCCGGAACCGGCCAGATCGACCAGACATTCAGCCTGCCCGAGCCCTTGCCGGCCGCGCCGCCGGAAGATCAGGCTCCCCATGAAGGCTGGACTGGATGGTCGGAGTATTACCGGCTGTCGCTTGAGGACCGGCAGGGGAATGTCCTGGCCTGGATTCCGCTGGCCGAGCACAGCGCCTCGCACGAGCCCGTGGACATGTGGTCGTTCTCGGCCCGGCTGCCTCTCCCGCCTGGCGCCGCCCATCTACGCTTGTGGCAGGGGGACCGCCTCCTGGCCGAGAGAACCGTCAGCGCGAACGGGCCGACGGCGGAGTCTTTCCGCCACACATGGGACCCGGCTCGGGGGACGCTTCAGCTCGACTGGGCTGCCTCCGATCCGGATGGCGACGCGTTGGCCGTCATGATCGAGGTGTCGGTCGATGAGGGCCAGACGTGGAAACCGGCCTGGGTCTTCGGCACCGAGCTCCCGCCGGTCCAGGTACTGCCGTCAGGTCTTCCAGCCAGCGAGCGGGCGCTCCTACGTCTGACGGTGAGCGACGGCTTCCACGCGGACAGCCTGGTCTCGGAGCCGCTCGCCATCCCCGACTCACCCCCGCCGATCTGGATCCTGACGCCCATCGATGGGACGACTCTCCCGTCGGGGGCCCGCGTGACGCTTCAGGGCGCCGCCGGCGCGGAGGTCGGCGAGCAAGCGCAGGTGCAGTGGCACTCCGATCGCGACGGTATTCTGGGCGAGGGCTGGGAGGTCAGCACCCGCAGCCTCTCCCCTGGGCTGCACGAGGTCACGCTTTCCGTCACCAACGCTCGAGGCACAACCTCGCAAGTCAGCGTGTCCGTCGCCATCGATCCGGAGGTCGTGCGTGCCACGGCCGAGCCCGGGTGGTCGGAGGGCGTCATCCGCCTGCTGGAGACCGGGCAGCCGGAATCCGAGGTCATCACCCGCTTGCGCAGCGCCGGCTTGGGGCTGGCCCTTGCCAGTTCGGCGCTGCTGGGCGTCGGAGGGCTGGTGCTTCTTCTGAGAGGCTCGACCCGGCGCAAGGGCAGCCGCTAGTCACTTTCCGCTCCTGGGACTGCCGTCGACAGGGCCCCGCTGCGAGCCGGGGCCCTGTCGCGCCCAGGTGTCAACCAGACGGCCGTTCGACCCCTGCACTCGTGTGCTTGCCTTCCGGCCGCAGGGCGGGGTAGAGTTGCGGAAAAGGGGCCCAACCGGAGGCTGCCGCATGAAACCGTCCGAACCATCCACCCCGCAACCTGGGGCGGCCTGGCGCTCGCCTGTCGCCCTGGTGCTCACAGGGCTCGCCCTCGGCATCGTCGTCGAGGTCCTGTTCGACGGCCGGCCGATCGGCATCTCGGCCTTGATCTGGGCTGGCCTGTGCGTCGCCGCCACGTTGGGGATGGCGGCATTAGAGCGCGTGCGGCCCTCAATGGAGAACTACTGGCTGATCCCGCCAATTCTGTTCTTCGCCGGGATGCTCGCCTTACGCCTCGAACCCCTGACCGTACTGTTGGATCTCGGCCTGCTTCTGGCGCTCCTGGCGCTGTGGGTGCGCGTCTTCCGGGCCGGGGGGCTGCTGCGCAGCGGTTGGCTCGATCTCGGGATCGCGGTCGGTTGGGTGCCGTTGGAAAGCTGGATCCGTCCCTGGCCGATTCTCGGGGTGGCGACAAGGCAGGTGGCTGGCGAGAAGGCCAGCCGCAGCCGCTGGCTGGCGCTGGCGCGCGGATTGCTGCTGGCCATCCCGGCGGTGGTGGTGCTGGCGGCGCTGTTGGCGGCTGCGGACGTGGTCTTCTCGGACTACGTGAACGAGATCCTGCGCTGGCTGCGGATCGAGAAGATCGTCGAGTACCTGGGCCGAACGTTGGTGGTCGTGCTGAGCGGGCTGTTCCTGCTGGGCGCCATGGCAGCCGCATTGCGGCACCCCGGAGAACGGAAGTACTTCGGGGAAGACAAGCCCCTGGTCGCCCCGTTTCTGGGTTTCACCGAATCAGCCGTCGTCCTGTGCGCGGTCAACCTGCTCTTCACTGCCTTCGTCGCCATTCAGTTCACCTACTTGTTCGGCGGTCACGCCAACATCACCGCCGCGGGCTACACCTACGCCGAGTACGCACGACGCGGTTTCGGCGAGCTGGTGGCCGTATCGTTTCTGACGCTGGCACTGATCCTCGGACTGAGCGCCGTCGGGCGCCGAGAGACCCGCCGCCAGCAGACGGCCTTCTTCGGCTTGAGCGGAGCGTTGGTCGTCCTGATCGGCGTCATCCTGGCCTCGGCGCTGATGCGCCTGCTGCTGTACGAGGACGCCTACGGCTTCACGCGGCTGCGAACCTACACGCACGTGGCCATCCTGTGGATGGGTGTCTTGTTCCTGGTCTTCTTGGCGTTGCTGATTGCCGGCCGCCTGCGCGCCTTCGCCCCGGCCGCGCTCGCCGCCGCGATCGGGTTCGCCGCCACGCTCAGCCTGCTCAATGTCGATGTCTTCATCGTCGGGCGAAACGCCGCCCGTCTGGACGAGTCGGGTGCTGTCGACGTCTCCTACCTGGCCTCGCTCTCGAATGACGCCGTTCCCGCGCTCGTAGATCTGGCGGCAGTCGTGCCGGAGGACGAAAGGCAGGCGTTGCTGGGTCAGCTGGCCTGCCGGGCGCGCCAGGTCGAAGAGCGGGGCGCGGGGTTGGCCTGGCCCTCCTACCACCTTTCGCATGCGGCAGCCGGCCGCGCCCTGCATGCGATCGAGGCCGATCTGGAAGCCTATCCGCTGACGTGGCAGGCGTGGGATGACGAGTATCCAAGCTACGGGCGCTGGGTGGTTGAGGTGGCCGGGGAAGCGCAGGACTGCGTCACGTGGATGGCGGACTGAGGCGCATCCCCCGGCACGTGGCCTTCATCATGGACGGCAACGGGCGCTGGGCGCAGCAGCGCGGCCAGCCCCGGCAGGTCGGCCACAAGGCCGGATACGAACACATCCGTGAGGTGCTGGGTGTCTGCGACGAGCTCGGCGTCGAGGTAGTCTCGTGCTTTGCCTGGTCGACCGAGAACTGGGGCCGTCCGCAGGCCGAAGTCGAGTACATCCTGCACGCCGTGGAGGGCGAGCTGCCGCGTTTTGCCGAGGAGCTCCACCAGCGCCGCGTGCGCTTCGTCCACAGTGGCTCCGTCGGGGGCCTGCCGCCCGGGGTGCGCCGCGCGCTCGAGCAGGCGGTCTGGCGCACCCGTGTCGACGGGCCGCGGGTATTCAATCTGGTCTTCAACTATGGGGGCAGGGCGGAGATCGTGCATGCGGCGCGCCGCATCCTGCTGGATGCCGGACGCGCGCATCCTCCGACTGAGGCGGACGTAAGCTGCCACCTGTGGACGGCCGGGCTGCCGGACGTCGACCTGCTGGTGCGCACCGGCGGAGAGTGGCGGGTCAGCAACTTCCTGCTCTGGCAGAGTGCCTTCGCCGTGCTGTTCATCCTCGAGGCCTACTGGCCGGCCATCACGCGCGAGGACATCTTGCGGGCGGTCGAGCACTTCGACCGGGTGATGGCCGAGGGTGGGGGCAGGGCCGCTGCAGCCTCCCGCCAATCATCCTGAGCGGAGCGAAGGATCTCTGGGTCGCGGCAACGAGATCCTCACCTGCACCGCACCTGCGGTGCGCCGCAGGCCGTTCGCCCCACGGGCTGGCGCCCGCAGGGCGCCGGCCCGAACGGGGTGCAGGTGTCGCCGATCCGGGGAGGGGAGTCTCAGCCTTTCTCAGCCACGACCCAGGCCGTGTTCCGCTCGCGCCGGATCGTGACCGCGGCGCCGAGCCCCGTCAACCGCCGGGCGATGATCTCAGCCCGCTCGAAGCGGCTGCGCATCAACAGCAGCCGTTCGCCCCAGGCGATCAGCCGCACCGCCCAGGTGTCGATATCGGGCTCCTCGATCACCAGGCGTCCGCCCCGCGCCAGGACCCGCCACAACTCGCGCAGCACCTCTCCCTGGTCGGCCACGTGGTGATAGGCGTCCACCATGATGACGCGCTCAAAGGCAGCCTCTGCGAAAGGCAGCCGCTCCGCCGGGCAGGCGACCGCGGGCAGACCCATGCCGCGTCCGGCGGCTGCCAGCATGCGCCGCGAGTTGTCGGCAATCACGACGGATCCGGCCAGGCCAAGCAGCCGCCGGGCAACCCGTCCCGTGCCTCCGCCGGCATCCAGCAGCCGACCGCTGACCGGCAGGCCGGCCGCCTCAGCCAGACATCCGTCTTCCGGCGGCCGGATGAGGCGGTCGTAGAACGGTGCCAGGAGGTCGAAGTGATCGGGCATGGCCGCCGCGCTCAGGCGTCGGGGAGGCTGAACTCCCACGCGCACCAGAAGTCTTCCGGGTGGGGGTCAGGCGGGCAGGCGATACAGCGCGTCTCGATCCGCGCGTCGATCGTGCGGGCGAATCCGCTGTACTCGACCAGGCCCACAGAGCGGCAAGGGAAATCGGGCAGTCCTTTGCGGCGGCGAGCATCCTGAACGCGGCAAGCGTTCATCTCGAACCGCAGCCTGTGCTCATCCGGCCAGGCGACCGACTGCTCGTTGAGGCGAGCATACAACCGCAGTCCCAGGGCGCGCTGCAGCGCCGGCAACCCGCCTCCGTGTGCGATCGCGTGCCGATCCATGATGCGGCGGGCTTCGATCTCGGTGAAACGCGCCCAGGCGGCGGCGTCACATTCGATTGCCGCCGTCATCCCGTAGCGTTGTTCGACTGCCTGGAACCACAGGCCATCATGCGCCAGCCAGTTCTTGGCCGCATCTTCGAGCAGATCCACCAACTGGTCCTTGGTCATCGCGGCAAAGACCGATCGATCCGGCATGCTCAGCTCCTCTCCGCACCGCGGCCCGCGCCGCGTTCAAGATCGTCGGGCAGCGCCGGCGGCCGAGCGGGCGCGGCGCGTTCGAGCAGAGTGACCCGGCGGAAGAACACCCACGCGGCCAGGCCGATCCCGGCGCTGATGGCGTACATGCCCCGCCCGGTTGCGGCGTCGTAACCCCAGCCCCCCAGCGGCCCGCCGATCAGTTCAGCCAGGGAGCGCAGCGTGACCGAGTAGAAGCCGAGCGCCTCGCCCGACTGCTCCGGCCGGGTGTGGCGCGTCACGGCGCCGATCATGCCCACAGCATACAGCGTGTATCCGGCCGAGTTGAGGATGACGACCAGGATGATCAGCGGTGCGTGGGGGATGATAGCGCCCGTCGCCCAGCAGGCCGCCCAGACCAACGCGCTCAGCTCGAGCACGCGCGGGGCCTGGAAGCGCGCCACCAGCCGATCGGCTGCCAGCATCATCGGCCACTCGAGCAACGCGCCGATGGCCATTGCCAGACCTGCCAGTCCCTCGCGGCCGCCCAGGTCGACCGTGTACAGCGTCAGGAATCGGAACGGGCCGACCTCGGCGGTCAAGAGCACCAGCAGGCCGCCGGCCAGCCATAGGAGCGGCGCACGGCCCAGGATCGAGCGGGCGAAGGCCGTCCGCGAGCCGGTCAGGGTCTCCAGGTCGGGCTCGGGGATGGGTAGGGCGGCAACCGCCGTGGCGACCGCGCCGACAAAGAACCCCAGGAAGCCGGTCCACAGTGAGGTGCGCTGGATCCACTCGCCGGCGAGCCAGACCACTGCGGTCCAGCCCAGCGAACCCCACAGCCGGACGCTGCCGTAGCCCACGCCTGCGGTGCGGACCTGATGGACGGTGACGACTTCGATAAGCGTCCAGCTTCCGCTGGCGAAGAAGCTGTACGCCGCAGTGGCCAGCGTGATCGGCAGGAGGCCGACCTGCCGGCCGAGTATCAGGGCACTCAGGCCGGTGCCCAGGATGCTGATTTGCAGCATCAGCCGCGGCCGGCGGGTGCGGTCGGATATGGCGCCCCACACCGGCCCGAGCAGTAGCGACAGGCACGCGTACAGAGCGGTCTGCAGCCCGATCTGAAAGCCCGTGAGCCCGGCCTGGTCATAGTACAAAGCCAGGTAGGGGACCAGGAACGCCGCACCGGCCCAGAAGGTGAATTGGAGGGCGCGGGCCCGATGGACCCGCCGGCGAAGCTCAGCGCTCAACGTCAGGCGTCCGAAACGAGCGGCTCCGGCAGGACGTCGGGAGCCTGGTGCGTCGGGTCAGCCGCTTCGACATCGGCTGGTGGGAGCCGCAGCATCAGCGCGCACGCGAGCAGGCCCAGCCCGGCCGACACCCAGTGCAGGGCTCGGCCGCCGCCCCAATCGTAGCTCCAGCCGGCAATCGGTCCGCCGGCCAGGTCGGCGATCGCCGGGAGCGTCACCGTGAAGAAGGCGATGGCCGTTGCGGCGGCCTCGAACGGCACGCGCCGGCTGACCGTGCTGACCAGCCCGACGATGTAGAACGAGTATGCGGCAGAGACAAGGATGCGCGCCGGGAGATACCAGACCGCGTCCGGAACGAGAGCGGCCACCGCCCAGCCGATTGCGAACGTGAGCAACCCCAGGCGCAGCACGATGCGAGGCCGGTGGCGATCGGTCAACCGGTCGGCCAGGAGCATGAAGGGCCATTCGAAGAATGCGCCCAGGCCGCTGGCCAATCCGACCAGCCCTTCGCTGCCGCCCAGGTCGTGGATGTAGATGGCCATGAACTGCTTGGGTCCGGTGAACCCGACGCCGAAGATGAGCAGACCGGCGGCCATGAGGAGCAGTGGCGGCGCCTTGCCCAGGGCGTGGAAGAAGCCGGGACCGAGCGCCGCCGACACATCGTCCTGGCCTGGCATGCGCAGGCGGCTGGCCAGCGCCGCCGTGAGCAGGAATGCGGCCGAGGCGGCCAAGAACCCGGGGCCGAGTCCGGCTCGCTCCAGCCACCACCCGGCCGGCCAGACCACGGCCGACCAGCCGAGGGAGCCGCCCAGGCGTACGGCCCCGAAGCCGGTGCGGCTGCCACGCACCTGTGCGAAGGAGATCAGGTCCACCAGCGGCCATGCGCCGGAGAGGCAGGCTGTGAACAGAGCGGTCCCGATGGCGATCCCGGTGAACGTCGTCTGCCGGCCCAGGAAGAGGACGCCCACCGCTGTGCCGATGAGGGCGATCTGCAAGGCGCGCACCGGCCGCGCGCTGCGATCGGCCAACGTGCCCCACAGCGGCGCGGTGGAGAGAGCGGTCAGCGCGCCCAGCGCGGCCAAGATGCCGATCTCCAATCCGCTCAGTCCGGCGCGTTGGTAGAAGAGGCCCAGAAACGGGACGACGAACGCAGCGCTGCCGTTGAAGGCAGCCTGCAGGGCCCGGGCACCCCACACGCGGGCTGCCGGGGAAGGGGGTAGAGAGCTCAGCATGGGTGCGGCGATGATACCACCCCCGCGCCCGGCCGTTTCATGGCATCGCGGTGAGCTCCGCCGAGACGGGGTCGAGCACCCAGCCGGCGCCTGACTCATCCCACAGCAGGACGCGCGCCGGGTCGGCCCATTCGGCCACGCCGAAGCGGCGGATGTCGTGGTCGATCAGCACCCGCGTCTCCAGAGTCGTCAGGTCGACCCAGACGATCGAGTGGCTCCAATCGGGTGGGAGGCACGGGTTGTGGGCGATCGTCACCAGCAGCGCCGATTCATCGGGGGACCAGATCATGCCGCCAGCCTGATCGATCTGCGCGGCGCTCAGCGGCACGCGCTGCTCCTCGCCCGTGTCGATATCCCGCAGGACGAGTCCCGGCGCCTCCTCCCATTCGATGAAGGCCAGGCTCTCCTCGTCCGGTGACATAGCGATCACCAGGCTGCGGGTGGGCGGAAGCAGCTCGGTGATGACACCGGTGCTCAGATCCAGGCGGTACAGGTCCTCGAAGTTGACGAACAGCGCGCAGCCATCCGGGACCGGCGCGTAGCCGAAGTAGAGCGACCGGCCATCGCTGGACCAGCGGAAGACGGCCGGCGTGGTGTAACCCAAACCGAAGGTCGAGGTCTCGTCGGCGACCGGCCAGAGCCTGGCGCGGTCGGTGCTGCGCACGAGCATTGTGGTGCGGTAGAACTCCTGTACGCCTTCCAGCCACGGCCCTTCCATCGAGCCCTCGGCCAGCCACAATCCGTCGGGAGAGGGTTGAGCCCATGTCGACAAGGGGATATCCGTCGGCACTGGGGTTGTTCTCAGCGTGCGCGTGGGCGGCGGCGCAGTCGCGGTCGGTGTGAGCGCGGGCGAGCATGCCCCCAACAGCACCGCTGCGGGCAGCATCCATCCGAACAGCCGGTACCTCATCGTAGCCGTCCTTTCCGTTGCCGGTCGTACCGACACGATCAGTCGAGGCGGCGGATGGCCGGGTGTAGCAATCCAGCCAGCCCCAGTACAGCGGTCGCGATCCCGCCGATGGCGAAGACCGGCGCGGCGCCCATCCGGTCGGTCGCCCAGCCGGCGACGGCGTAGCCCACCGGCAGCAGGACGAAGGATCCGAGGGCGTCGATGCTCGAGACGCGGCCGAGCTTCTCGCCCGGCACGAGCTCCTGAAGCGTATTGGTCCAGATCAGGCCGCCCATCGAGATGGCCATTCCACCGACGAACGAGGCGGCCATGATGATCGTCAGGGAGGTTGGCACACCGAACACGAACGAAGCCAGGCCGGTCACCACGATGGATAGGTAACACACGAGCCCGCGGCGCCGAAGGCGCGTGTAGCGCCCCAACCAGATGGTCCCCACCAGCGATCCGGCTGCGGCACTGGAGCTGATCAGGCCGAGCGCTTCGACGCCGGCGCCCAGGTTGTCCTGGATGAGGAATGGCAGCGCCACGGCGCGCGGGCCGGCCAGCCCGACGTTGATGAAGGCGAACACCGCGATGGAAATCCAAAGCCAGGGGCTGGCCAACACCAGCGACAAACCCTCGCGCAGGTCCGCTGCGGCGGCGCGGCGACCGATCGCCGGGGCGGGGGCGGCGTCCTGGCGCAGGAGAGGGAACAGGAACGCGGCCGAGAGCAGGAAGGACAGCCCGTCGAGCAGGAAGGCCAGCGGCGTTCCGCCGGTGGCGACGATCGCCGCGGCGATGGCCGGGCCGCCAATGCCGGTGACCTGCTGACTCAAGCTGGTCAGCGAGTTGGCGCTGGGAAGCGTCTCAGCCGGCGTGATGGCGGGGACAACGGCCGTGTAGGCCGGGAAGAAGAACGCTTCCACTAGCCCGATGAGCAGGCTGGCGATGTAGACGTGCCAGACCTCCAGCCGGTCGCTGTAGGCCAGCAAGGCAACGCTGCTGATGATCGCGCCGTTGGCGACGTCGCAGACAACCATCACGCGCAGCCGCGGCAGGCGGTCGACCAACACCCCCCCGATGAGCAGGAAGATCAGCATCGGGGTGAAGGAGAAGATCATGACCGTACCCATGGCCGCGGCCGAGCCGGTCTCTTCGAGCATCCACCAGGCCAGCGCCACACGGTACAGGCTGTCGCCCAGCCGTGAGATGGTCTGCCCGGTCCATAGCCAGGCGAAGGGTCGATGCGCAAGCGCCCGCAGAAGCGACATTTCGCGCCCCACTCCTGTGCGGCTAGGAAAGGAGGAGCAGCGCCACGCCGGCCATGGCCACCAGGGTCCCGACCACGGCCAGCCAGCCGATCGACTCCTTGAACACCAGGCGCGCGATCGGGAGCAGGAACACCGGCGGAAGCGCCATCAGCGTACTGGCTACGCCGATGTGGGTCCATTGGATCGAAATCAGGGAAAGCCACACACCGA
>DAIRVC010000053.1:11703-15100 GCA_036803025.1 Anaerolineales bacterium | reverse complement strand
GATCGAGATCAAGGTCGAATTGATCGAAGGCGCCACACCGGCGGAGGCCGCCGCCAAGCTGGCCGACCGCCTCGTTGCAGAGAAGGTGCTGTGATGCCCAACACAGTGCAGGTCTACATCGACCACTTCAACGGCGTCGCCTCCGGCGCCTCTTGGGAGACTCTGGGAGCAGCGCGCAAAGTGGCCGAGGCGCTCGGCGGGGGTGTTACCGCCCTGGTGCTCGGCAGCGGGGTGGAGAGCCTGGCCCAGCAGGCATTCGAGTTCGGCGCAGACGAGGTCCTGCTGGCCGACGCGCCCGGGCTGAAAGACTACCGGGCCGAGGCGTATGCCACGGTTGTATCCAGGCTGGCCAAGGACGCCGCGGCACTGCTGATGCCGAACTCGAGCCGCACCCGCGAGCTGGCCGGCATGGTGGCCGTCGATCTCGAGACAGGTGTGACGCCCGATGCCGTTGCCTTTGAGGTCAAGGACGGCGTGATTGTCGCCACCCGGCCGATCTACGCCGGCAAGCTCCTGATCAAAGAGATTTGTGCCAAGGCCCGCCCGCAGATCGTGACGCTGCGCGGGCGCGCCTTCCCGGCTCCGGCGGCGCAGTCTGGACGCAAGGGGACACTGACGAAAGTCGATGGCGCGGCGGAAGCCAAGACCGAGGTCGTCGAGTACAAGGCCTCTGAAGGCGGCGTCAGCCTGAGCGACGCAGCCATCATCGTCTCCGGCGGGCGCGGCGTCTCCAACAACCCGAAGCTCACGCCGCCGGCAGGCATGACCGACGAGAAGCAGATCGAGGTGTGGAAAGCACAACAAGGCTTCGAATTGGTGCGCGGCCTGGCGGCCGCCCTGGGCGCCGCCGTCGGTGCCAGCCGCGCGGCGGTCGACGCCGGGTACGTGCCCTACGCTTACCAGGTCGGGCAGACCGGCAAGGTCGTCTCACCCGACGTGTACGTCGCCCTGGGCATCTCGGGCGCTATCCAGCATTTGGCCGGGATGCGCACCTCCAAGACGATCATCGCCATCAACAAGGATCCCGAGGCCCCGATCTTCAAGGTCGCCCGCTTCGGGATCGTCGGCGACCTGTTCGAACTCGCGCCGGCGCTGACAGAGGCGCTCAAGAAGAAGCTCGGCAAGTAGTCCGGATGTAAGTGGGACGCAGACCGGGGCGGCCGCAGGGCCGCCCCGGCCCTTTTTCCCCAGCGGCTAGGCTTCCCCCAAAGCGACCAGCGCCGCCCAGGCATTGGCGCGCTGCGTCGGCGTCCAATCCTGGCGCGTGGCCATCGAGCGCAAGTGCGCGATGACGGCGGTGCGCTCTGTGGGGTCGAGCGCGGCCGTCGCGCGACGGATCCGCTCCGGATCACTCGAAAGGATGTCGGCCCAGAAGGCGCCCAGGTCGCCGATGTCGGACACATCTACTCCGCAGGCGATCCGGCGTCGGTCGGGCTCGCCGCTGACACGCACGGTCGACCGGACCTGCTCGGGCGCAGCCTAGCGTTTAGCGAGGGCGTGGATCCGATTGACATCCAGGACCCCTTTCGCCCCCCAGCCCTTCTGACCTTCAGGGACGGGCGGGCGGAACTGCTCGTACAGCGCGAAGGCGCGTGCAGCCAGGTCCTGCGGCGGGTACGCCTTCGCCAGCGCCTGCATGGCGGCCCGCACCTGCGCCAGGTCGTCGCCGAACTTCTGCTCGAGGTAGCGCTGCACGCTCTCCGGATCGATCGGCTTGTCCTTGAGCGTGGCCCGGATCCCCTGAGGCGTGTGGATCACCGGGACGGCGCGCCCGAGCAAAGGCAGCACCTCCGCCTCCTCGGGCAAGGGCGCCTTCGGCTTTGGCGCGCCGCCGGGCTCCTTGGATGCTTCGAAGATCCCCAGCCGACGGCCCTTCGCCTGCGCGTTCAGTCCAGCAACCGCCTTGCCCAGGGTCAGTGCCGTCCCTTGCGGGTGACCCAACCGCTCGGCCACCACGGCCGCCCACAACGTCAGCACCGGCGCACGGTTGACCAGGACTTCCGGCTTCGGCACTCTCTCCCTCCAACCCCATGGCGCCACTTCGGAGCGCCCCCCTGGGGAAATCCGCTACGCCAGGTTGAACACGAGTCCGCCTGCCCGGAAGCGGTGGTCGACCGAGGCTTGGCCCATGGCCACCAACACATACAGGCCGTTCAGCGCGGCGAGCCGGTCGCGAAAGTGCTTCGTTCGCTGGGTCTCTTCGTACAGGCGTTTGGCGGTCATGCCTTTCACGCCGCCGAACTTGTGTTGGACATACTCGACGGCTTCGGCCGGCAGGATGGTGAAGTTGCCGGCCTGCGGATCATCCTTCTTGAAGGACACGACCAGGTAGTGCTCTCGGCCGCGGAAGATGGAGTAGGTCTGCCGCGGTCCTTGCGCCTCGCCGACGTACTCCAGGTTGGCCACCACATCCTGTGCGTTCATGGGCTCACCTCAGGCGGAATGGTCGGCGGGCCCTCTCCGTATCGCCCGCGGGCGTCCGGCCGGGCTCGCGTCTTGTTGCCTCTATCCTACGCCGGAATCAGGCCCCGCGGCTACCCCGACTCCACCGGTCTCGTCCGGCGGCGACCCGCCCGGTGAGTCGGCCGCGGCCCTGCCAGGTCTGCTACAATTCGGTCACTCCGCTCGACCGAGGACACCATGCCCAGTGTCGGTGCATTCACCTTCGTCCTCCATTCCCATCTGCCGTACTGCCGCCAGGCGGGCCGCTGGCCGCACGGCGAGGAATGGCTGCACGAGGCCGCTGCCGAGACCTACGTCCCGCTGCTGGACGCGCTCTACCGCCTGATGGATGCCGGAGTCCCGGCGCGCCTGACCCTCGGACTGACGCCGGTGCTGCTTGAACAGCTGGCCGACGAAGACGTGCGCGCCAATTTCCTGACCTACCTGAGCGAGAAGATCGCCGCCGCCGAGAGGGATATCCCGCGTTTTGAGGCCGCCGGGAACGAGCACATGGCCTACCTGGCCGGCTATTATCGCGATTGGTATGCTCAGACCCGTCAGAGCTTCAGCGGGCGCTACGGCGGCGATCTGGTGGCCGCTTTCCGCCGGCTGCAGGAGGCGGGCATCCTGGAGATCCTCACCTGCGGTGCGACGCACGGCTACCTGCCTCTCCTTGACCGGGACGAATCCATCGTCCTCCAGCTGCGCACGGCGGTCGAATCGTACAAGCGGCACTTCGGCCGAGCGCCACGCGCCATCTGGCTCCCGGAGTGCGCTTACCGCCCGGCATATGTAAGCGAGGATGGGCGGATGCGGCCGGGCATCGAGGACTTCCTGGCCAGGCATCAGCTGACGCTGTTCTTCGCCGAGACGCATCTGATCGAGGGCGGGCGGCCTGTGGGCGTCGCGGCGGGCGAGTACCACACCATCGCGCGCAGCCCGGACGGTACGCTGC
>DAIRVC010000053.1:9735-11693 GCA_036803025.1 Anaerolineales bacterium | reverse complement strand
CGAGACGCATCTGATCGAGGGCGGCCGGCTTGCGGACGCGGCGGCGGGCGAGGCGATCGGGCCTTACGGGGCGATCACCCGCCGCTACGTCGTCCCCTTCTCGGAGATCATCCCGCAGCAGCCGGCCACGACGCATCTACCCTACTACGTCACCCAGCCCGAAGTGGCGGTGATCGGGCGCGACAACCGTACCGGCTTGCAGGTGTGGAGCGCTGATTGGGGCTACCCGGGCGAATTCGACTACCGCGAGTTCCATAAGAAGGACGGGATCTCGGGGATGCAGTACTGGCGCGTCACCGGGGCAGGGGTCGATCTGGCCGATAAGGACGCCTATCACCCGGACTGGGCCGAGGCCAAATTGCGGGCGCATGCCGATCACTTCGCCCGCCTGGTCAGCGATATTCTGCAGGGCTACTTCGGGGAAACCGGTGAGTTCGGGATCATCTCGGCCAACTACGACACCGAGCTGTTCGGGCACTGGTGGTTCGAGGGCATTCGCTGGCTGGAAGAAGTCCTGCGCCGCCTGGCCGGCTCGGAGTCTGTCGACCTGACGACTGCCTGGGAGTATACGAAGGCGCACCCGCCGCAGACAGTCATCCATCTGCCGGAGGGTTCCTGGGGCGCCGGCGGGGCGCACTTCACTTGGGACAACGCCGACACGCACTGGATGTGGCCGATCATCCACGGTGCCGAGGCTCGCATGCTGAGGGTGGTGGGCAAGCGGCCGGACGCTTCCGGCTCCGAACGGCTGGTGCTGGATCAGGCCGCCCGCGAACTCCTGCTGCTGCAATCCTCCGATTGGCCCTTCTTGGTCTCCACAGGCCAGGCGCGCGAATATGCGGTCGAGCGCTTTCGCAGCCACCTCGATCGATTCAACGAGCTGCTGGCAGGCGTCGAAGCCGGCACTCCGGACGCGGCGCTGGCTGAACGGCTGTGGGAACGCGACAAGGTCTTCCCCGAGATCGATTACCGCTGGTTTCAGGCGTGAGAGTCCTTTTCCTGGCGGCCGAGGCCGCTCCACTGGTCAAGATCGGCGGCTTGGCCGACGTGGCCGGAGAGCTGCCGCGTGCGCTGCGCGCACGCGGGCTGGAGGTGCGGCTGGTCTTGCCCTGGCACGCGGCGCTGAGCACCCAGGGGCTCTCACCGCGCCGCGTGGCTGAGGTCGTCGTACCGTATCGGCACGGCGGGATCCCAGCCCAAGTGCACGCGGCCGAGATGGCCGGCCTGCCGGTCTGGCTGATCTCCGGCGAGCCGATCGGCAGCAGCCCTTCCGTTTATGGCGATCCGCCTCGCGATTCCTTCAAATACGCGTTCTTCTGCCTGGCGGCACTGCGGGCGGCCGAGTCGCTGGCCGAGATCCCCGATTTGGTGCATGGCAACGACTGGCACTCCGCCGCGGCTATCCTGGCGGTCGCCCGTGCGCGCCGCGCGGATGGACCTTGGCGGGATTCGGCCGCCCTGCTGACGATCCACAACCTTCCTTACATGGGTGTGGGCGGCGGTGAAGCCCTGGAGGATTTCGGCCTGACCGCCACCACGGACGAGCGGCTGCCGGATTGGGCGCGGCTCGTCCCGCTGGCTCAAGCGTTGGTGGAAGCCGACTGGCTGACGACCGTCAGCCCGACCTACGCGCGCGAGATCCAATCCCCCGAGCACGGCGCCGGCCTGGAGGGTGTGCTGGCGGCGCGGGCCGATCATCTTACGGGCATTCTCAACGGATTGGATCTGGATCGTTGGGATCCGGCCCGCGACAAGGCGCTCTATCAGCGGTTCAACGCAACAGATCTCGCCAAACGCAAGCGCAACAAGTCGGGGCTGCTTGCGGACCTCGGATTGGACGCTCGCGGCGACCTGCCGCTGCTGACCATGGTCACGCGACTCGACCAGCAAAAAGGGGTGGATCTGGCCCTCGACGCCCTGCAGTGCGACCACCATTTCTTCGGGCACCTGCGGCAGCA
>DAIRVC010000053.1:8106-9725 GCA_036803025.1 Anaerolineales bacterium | reverse complement strand
CAGGAGTGGCAGTTCGTCCTGCTGGGCAAGGGTGAGCCCGAGCTCGAGGAGCGCGCCCTCGCCTTCGCCTCGGCGCACAGCGAGCGGGTACGTTCCATCCTGCGCTACGATGACCGTCTGGCGCGTGGGCTGTACGGCGGGGCCGACGCGCTGCTTGTGCCGTCCAGCTACGAACCGTGCGGGCTCGTGCAGATGATCGGCATGCGCTACGGCTGCATCCCGATCGCCCGGGCGACCGGCGGTCTGCGCGACACGGTGCGGGAGGCCCCGGGTGCCTCCGGCGGCACCGGTTTCCTCTTCGATGGCTACGCTCCGGAAGACCTGCGCTCGGCGATCGATCGGGCGCTGACGGCCTATCAAGAGCCGGAGCGCTGGCAGGGCCTGCAGGTGGCCGCCATGTCACAGGACTTCTCCTGGGACCGTTCCGCCGAAGCGTATCTGCAGACCTACGAGAAGGCGGTCGGGGTCGCCCGAGGCGTGCGATGACACGCCATGCGGCGATGGACGAGCGGCCGCGGGCTGGCGGCGTGCTGTTACACCCGACGTCTTTGCCCGGACCGTTCGGCATCGGCGATCTCGGGCCGGAGGCTCTGCGCTGGGTCGATTGGCTGGCGCGGGCCGGCTGCTCCCTCTGGCAGGTCCTCCCGCTCGGTCCGACCGGCTACGGCGATTCACCGTACCAGAGTCTCTCAGCTTTCGCCGGTAACCCGCTGCTCATCAGCCCGCAGCCGCTGCTCGAAGAGGGACTGCTGGAGGCGGCCGAACTGGAGCCGCTGCGAGCGCAGCCGGTCGAGCGCGTCGACTTCGGCGCGTTGATCCCGGCACGCCAGGCGCTCTCGGCGGCCGCCTTCGCCCGCTTTCGGGCGGGCGCCGCGCCGGATCTGGTTGGGCCCTTCACCTCTTTCAAAGAAGCGCATGGCGATTGGCTGGACGACTTCGCCCTGTTCATGGCCCTGAAAGACGCGCACGGCGGCCAGGCGTGGCCGATGTGGGAAGAGCCGTTGGCGGGGCGAGATGCGGACGCGCTGCGGGACGCCGAGGAGCGCCTGCATGAGGAAGTCGAGCAGCGGCGGTTTGAACAGTTCCTGTTCTTCCGGCAGTGGACGGCCGTCCGTGAGCGGGCACGTCAGAGACAGGTGAAGATCGTCGGCGACGTGCCGATCTTCGTCGCGCACGACAGCGCCGACGTGTGGGCGAACAAGGAGCTCTTCCAGTTGGACGAGGCCGGGGCGCCGACGGTGGTGGCCGGCGTGCCTCCCGACTACTTCTCGCCCACCGGGCAGCTTTGGGGAAACCCGCTCTACCGCTGGGAAGCCCTGCGCCGACAGGGATACGAGTGGTGGATACGCCGGCTGCGCGGCGTCCTGGCCATGGTCGACATCGTGCGCCTGGATCATTTCCGTGGCTTTGCCGCGGCCTGGGAGGTCCCGGCCGGCTCACCTACGGCCGAGCATGGGCGATGGGTGAAAGGGCCGGGGGCGAACTTCCTCAGGGCCGTGTCCGGGGCCCTGGGCAGTCTGCCGATCGTGGCGGAGGACCTGGGCGAGATCACGCCGGATGTGGTGGCCCTGCGCGAGCAGTTCTCCCAGCGACGGCGAGCCGGGCGGCAGGCCGAAGCC
>DAIRVC010000053.1:0-8096 GCA_036803025.1 Anaerolineales bacterium | reverse complement strand
CAGCTACGAGCAGTTCTCCCTCCCCGGCATGAGAATCCTCCAGTTCGGTTTTGAGGGCCGCCCGGATCACGAGTTCTTGCCCCACAACTACACGCGCCGGTGCGTGGTCTACACGGGCACGCACGACAACGACACCGCGCGGGGCTGGTACGAGTCGGCCGACGAGATCGCCAGCGACTTCTGCCGCCGCTACCTGGGCGTCGACGGCCACGACATCGCCTGGGATCTGATACGCTGGGCCTGGGCTTCCGTGGCCGATTGGGCCATCGTCCCGCTCCAGGACCTGCTGAGCCTGGGGAGCGAGGCGCGCATGAACTACCCCAGCCGCGCCTCCGGGAACTGGACCTGGCGTGCAGCCGACGGTCAGCTGAGCGAGGCACTTGCCGAGCGGCTGCGCGGGTTGAGCGTAGTCTATGGAAGGGTCAGCGAAGCGCAGACTGCTGCCGGCGACGACGAGTGAGGGCGATGGACTGCCGCGCCGCATCGACTGTTGCGAACGGGTACGCGGCCGGGACACCCACCAGGGCCTGACTGCAACTGCTGGACTCGCGCCGGCCGCCGATGAAAGCCCACTGGATACCGAGACCTGTTGGTGAGCAGCGCCGGGAGGCGTGAGATGCGGATCGCGGTGATCAGCGACTCTCATGACAACATCTGGAAGCTCGAGGCGGCCATGCCGCACTTGCGGGCGGCGCAAGCCGTGATCCACTGCGGCGACATCTGCTCCCCGTTCATGATCCGCAAGCTGGGAGAGGGGCTGGCGGGAGTTGCCGTCCATGTCGTGTGGGGTAACAACGACGGCGACAAACTGCTGATGGCCAAGGTGGCCGGCAATTTCAGCCACATCGAACTGCACGGAGAGATCGCCGTGCTGGATCTGGGCGGCCTGGCCGTGGCGGTCAATCACTACCCGGAAGTGGCGCGCGGCCTGGCCATGTCGGGCAAGTACGGGATGGTCTGCTACGGGCATGATCACCGGGCTCACGATGAGCGGGTGGGGAAGTGCCTGCTGTTGAACCCCGGCGAGTTGATGGGGATGAAAGGCGCCAGCACCGTGGCGATCGTTGACAGCCAGTTGCTGAGCGTCGAGAGGCTTACGCTGTAGGGGTAGGGGGAAGACGAGCTAGGCGCCCCTGCGGCGACTCGAACGCCGGCATCTGCCTCCGGAGGGCAGCGCTCTATCCACTGAGCTACAGGGGCCTGGCGTGCGGATTGTACCCCAAGCCATACCCGGGGACAAGACGAGCGCCGGCTCGTCCCCGCCGAACCCGGACCGCCGTCTCTCCCCGCGACTGACCGGGATTAGGACTTGACGCCCCGCGTAACAGCGTGGTAAACTACGCATTCGCAATCCAGGGATGCGAACGGTTTTGAAGCGCACCTGAGGCTGCCGCGCAGGTCGCGGGGACCGGCGGAGGGATCCCGCCGAGTAGTTCCGCGTCTTGATGAGGAATCCGGTCGGCAGACCAACAGGGCACCTGCTGCGACGAAAGAGGAGCTGCCGAATGTCGTCTTCGCTTGGCCGGAAGTGGTACTCGCGCATCAGCGACCCCTACGCGCTGCCCTCCCTGATCGAGGTCCAGCTCGATTCATTCCAATGGCTCAAGGACGAAGGCCTGGATGAGCTCTTCGACGAGATCTCCCCGATCGAGTCGTACAATGGCGGGATCAAGCTCTTCTTCCCCGGCCGCACTCCGGAAGCGCGGCAGTTCGGGCTGAGCTACCGCTTCGAAGACCCCAAGCACGATATCGAGGAATGCGTCGAGCGCGACCTGACCTTCGCCGCTCCAATGTATGTCTCGGTGCTGTTGGCCGGCTCGGAGGTCCCCGAGCCGATCAAGCAGGACATCTTCCTGGGCGACTTCCCGCTGATGACCGAGAAGGGCACGTTCATCATCAACGGGACGGAGCGGGTGGTGGTTTCTCAGCTGATCCGCTCGCCGGGGGTGTACTTCGAGGCGGTCGAAGACCGCAGCACCGGTCGCCGGCTGGCGGCGGCCAAGCTCATCCCCGATCGCGGCGCCTGGATGGAATTCGAGACGCGCAAGAGCGACTACCTGACGCTCAAGTTCAATCGCAAGCGCACCGTCCCGGTCACCATCCTGCTCAGAGCGCTGGCCGTGGTCGACGACGGTCTGGGCGCGCGTCCATTCGTGGACGGCAGCGATGAGGAGATCCTCAGCTACTTCGCCGCCGCCGACAACAATCCGGATCACGCCTACATCGCCACTACCCTGCGCCAGGAACCGACCTGGGAGGTCAAAGAAGGCCGCACGCTGGCCCATGAAGCCCTGATCGAGTTCTACCGGCGCATGCGTCCCGGCGATCCGCCCACGCTCGACAACGCCCGCGAGTACCTGCGCGAGCAGCTGTTCGACGCGCGCCGCTACGACCTTGAGCGAGTGGGACGCTACAAGCTCAACCAGAAGCTCGATCTGCAGGACGTTATCCCGCTGGTCCACCGCCGGGTGACCGGCTGGGACATCGTGCGCGTCATCGAGCGGATGATCCTGATCAACAACGGGCTGGTCGAGCCGGACGATATCGACCACCTGGGCAACCGGCGCGTCAAGACCGTCGGCGAGTTGATCCAGGGCAAGCTGCGCGTCGGCCTGCGCCGGATGGAACGAGTCATCCGCGAGCGCATGTCGATCCGCGATCAGGAACAGCTTTCGCCCATCACGCTCATCAACATCCGGCCCGTGGTGGCCGCCATCCGGGAGTTCTTCGGCTCCAGCCAGCTGTCGCAGTTCATGGATCAGGTCAACCCTCTGGCTGAGCTTCGCCATAAGCGCACCCTGTCGGCGCTCGGCCCGGGTGGCCTGCGCCGTGAGCGGGCCGGCTTCGACGTCCGCGACGTCCACGACTCGCATTACGGCCGCATCTGCCCGATCGAGACGCCCGAAGGGCCGAATATCGGCCTGATCGGACGCCTGGCCTCCTACGCCCGCGTCAACCGCTTCGGCTTCATTGAGACGCCTTACCGGCGCGTGATCCGGCAACTGATGCCTGACGATCCGCGCCTGATCGGGCGCAAGACGCGCGTCAAGGTCGAGGACCCCAAGGGCGGAAAAGTGCTGGCCGAGTCGGGGACGGAGTTGACGCCGGCCCTGCTCAAGCCGATGGCCAAGCTGATCGAGCCGATCCGCATCGTGCCCTTCGTCTCGGAAGAGGTCAACTACCTGGCCGCCGACGACGAAGACCGCTACGTGATCGCCCAGGCCAACACGCCGCTGACGCCGCAACGCGAGTTCGTGCGCCCGCGCATCTCCACCCGCCATCACGGCGACTACGCCTTCTCGACGCCCGACCAGGTCGACTACATGGACGTGGCGCCGCGCCAGATCGTCGGCGTGAGCGCTTCGTTGATCCCGTTCCTCGAACATGACGACGCCAACCGGGCCCTGATGGGCTCGAACATGCAGACGCAGGCCGTACCGCTCATCCAGCCGGAGGCGCCCCTGGTTTCGACCGGCATGGAGCGACAGGCGGCCGTCGATTCGGGGCAGGTGGTGCTGGCCGACGTCGAAGGCGAGGTCGAGTCGGTCACCGGGCGGCAGGTCGTCGTCCGAACCGGCCGCGAGCGCCGCACCTACCGGCTGCGCAAATACAACCGCTCCAATCAGAGCACCTGCATCGATCAGCGCCCGGCGGTGATCAAGGGACAGCGCATCCACCCCGGCGACGTGATCGCCGATTCGTCCTCCACCGAGGCCGGCGAGTTGGCGCTGGGCCAGAACGTCCTGTGCGCCTTCATCTCGTGGGAAGGCGGGAACTTCGAAGACGCCATCCTGATCTCGGAGCGCCTGGTCCAGCAGGACCGCTTCACCTCGGTACACATCGAGAAGCACGAGGTCGAGGCGCGCGACACCAAGCTGGGACCGGAAGAGATCACCTACGATATCCCCAACGTCGGCGACGAGGCTCTGCGCGATCTGAGCGAGGACGGCATTATCCGCGTCGGAGCGGAGGTCGGCCCGAACGACATCCTGGTGGGCAAGATCACGCCCAAGGGCGAGAAGGAGCTCACGCCGGAGGAGAAGCTGCTGCGGGCGATCTTCGGCGAGAAGGCGCGCGAGGTCAAAGACACGTCGCTGCGCATGCCGCACGGCGAGCGCGGCAAGGTCGTGGACGTCAAGGTCTTCACCCGCGAGGAGCATCGCGATCTCCCGGCCGGTGTCGAGAAAATGGTGCGTGTTTCGGTTGCCCAGAAGCGCAAGGCGACCGAAGGCGACAAGATGGCCGGCCGCCACGGCAACAAGGGCGTCATCTCCAAGGTCGTGCCAGTGGAGGACATGCCCTTCCTGCAGGACGGCACGCCGATCGACTTGATCCTCAATCCTCTGGGCGTCCCGGGCCGCATGAACATCGGCCAGATCCTGGAGGCGCACCTGGGCTGGGCGGCCGACCGGCTGGGCTTCCGCGCCATTACGCCCGTTTTCGACGGGGCCGACGAGGAGGAGATCGAAGCCGAGCTGGCACGCGCCTGGTTGATCGATCGGGCCTGGGATGAGGTCGGCTCGCGCGCCTGGGATTGGGTCAAACAGCAGGGCTACTACCAGGAAGAGGCCTTCGAGGACGACGAAGACGTGCGCCGCCTGTTCCTTGAAACCTGGCTGGCGGGCAAAGGCTACGACGCCGAACTGCTGGCCATCAGCCAATCCTATGCCAGGCGCTCAACGCTGCGCGAGTGGCTGCGAGAACGCGGCATCGACCCCGAATCGGTCCTGATCTTCGAGGACCGTGACCTGCCCGTCGGCGAGCGCGGCCCATACGACGTGGCCGCGATCGACGTCTGCCTGCGCCTATGGCTCGAGAGCCGCGACGAGAAGGTCGACGCCCAATGGACTTCGGCCGAGCTGCGCCAGCGCGCGGAGAAGGCCATGGCCTCCTTCCTCGAACCGATGCCGATCCTGGGTAAGCAGGTGCTGCTCGACGGCAAGTCGGGCCAACCGTACGATCAGCCGGTGACGGTCGGCCGGGTGCTGATGATGAAGCTGCACCACCTGGTCGAGGACAAGGTCCACGCCCGCTCCACCGGACCGTACTCGCTGGTCACGCAGCAGCCGCTGGGCGGCAAGGCCAAGTTCGGCGGGCAGCGCTTCGGCGAGATGGAGGTCTGGGCGCTGGAAGCCTACGGCGCCGCCCATACCTTGCAGGAAATGCTGACGGTCAAGTCGGACGACGTGCAGGGTCGGGTCAAGACCTACGAGTCGATCGTCAAGGGCGAGCCGATCGAGGAACCCGGGATCCCGGCCTCGTTCCGCGTGCTGGTCAAGGAGCTGCAGAGCCTGGGGCTATCGGTCGAAGCCGTCGGGGAGGCGGGGGCGGTCATCCGCTTCGGCAAAGAGGAAGAGCGCGCCCGCCCGCCGCGACTCGGCCTGGGGTTGCTCGACATGGACCCCAACCTGTGAGCCGGGCAGGCTGCCCGGCAATCCTCTAACCATAACGCTTGACGTGTGATTGGTGATTTGGTAGAATAGCAAGGTCCAAAACCCGACGTTCGGCGGGCGGGCGCGTACGAAAGCCGGCCCGAGTCGAATACGTGGTGCATACAAGGCGAGGCCATCGCGCAGGGTCGATGGCCTCCCTTGCTGGCAACCGGTCCGGGGCGTGAGCCCCGGACGCATCTGGAGGCAAAACGTGCCGACGATCAACCAGTTGGTCCGCAAAGGCCGACGCTTCAAGCGCACCAAGTCGAAGGCGCCCGCGCTGCAGTTCACCTTCAACTCGATGCGCCAGCGGCGTTCGATGCTCGCCAAGGGCGCCCCGCAGAAGCGCGGCGTATGCACGCAGGTGCGCACGCAGACGCCCAAGAAACCGAACTCGGCCCTGCGCAAGGTGGCGCGCGTGCGCCTGACCAACCTGATCGAGGTGACCGCCTATATCCCTGGCGAAGGCCATTCGCTCCAGGAACACTCGGTCGTCCTGGTGCGCGGCGGCCGCGTCAAGGACCTGCCGGGCGTGCGCTACCACATCGTGCGCGGCACCCTGGACACGACCGGCGTAGACGGCCGTCGACAGGGTCGTTCCAAGTACGGCGGCAAGCGCCCGAAGCCGACCTCCTGAGTACAGGCATACCAGCCAGCCGGTCGTCGCCCGACCGGCCGGGTGCTGCCAGCCAGACGAGCGGAGCAAGAGGATGCGACGAACCAAACCTGAGAAGCGCGTGATCCCCGGGGACGCCCGCTACAACAACATCATCGTCCAGAGCTTCATCAACCGCCTGATGCGGCGCGGCAAGAAGAGCACCGCCGCCGGCGTGGTTTACGACGCCTTCGATCTGATCGAGGCGCGCGCCAAGCGCGAGCCGGTGGACATCTTCGAACAGGCGATGCGCAACGTCTCGCCGACGCTGGAGGTCAAGCCGCGCCGGGTGGGCGGCGCGACCTATCAGGTGCCGGTCGAGGTCGCCCCCGAACGGCGCACCTCGCTGGCCATGCGCTGGATTCTGGCGGCGGCCCGGGCCCGCTCGGGCAAGTCGATGGCCGAGAAGCTGGCCGGTGAACTGATGGATGCCGCCAACAACGGCGGCGCTGCCATCAAACGCAAGGAAGAAACCCACAAGATGGCGGAGGCCAACCGCGCCTTCGCCCACTATCGCTGGTAAGGAGGCCGCTGGTCGGCTGCTCGGTGCAACATGGCTCGTGACGTTCCTCTGGACCACTATCGCAATATCGGCATCATCGCTCACATTGATGCCGGTAAGACGACCACCACCGAGCGGGTGCTCTTTTACACCGGTCGGACGCATCGTCTTGGGTCCGTGGACGACGGCACGACCGTCACCGATTGGATGGAGCAGGAACGCGAGCGCGGCATCACTATCGTCTCGGCCGCCGTCACCACCAGTTGGAACGAGCACGTCATTAACCTGATCGACACCCCCGGACACATCGATTTCACCGCCGAAGTGCAGCGCTCGCTGCGGGTGCTGGACGGCGGCATCGTCGTTTTCGACGGGGTCCAGGGAGTCGAGCCGCAATCCGAGACCGTCTGGCGCCAGGCCGACCGCTACAACGTCCCGCGCATTTGCTTCGTCAACAAGATGGACCGCGTCGGGGCCTCCTATGAACGCACGATCGAGACGATCCGCGAGCGGTTGGGCGCCAACCCGATCGCCATGCAGATGCCGGTCGGTTCCGAGGCCGGGTTCCGCGGCGTGATCGATTTGCTCGAGCAGAGACAGATCCTGTGGGGCGACGACCTGGGCGCGGAGCCGACGATCGAATCAGTCCCGCCGGCGCTCGAAGGCGAGGTCGAGACCCGGCGGCATCGGATGATCGAGCAGATCGTCGAGACCGATGACGATCTCACGGCCCTGTACCTGGACGGCGAGCAGTTCTCGGTGGTGCAGTTGCGCGACGGCCTGCGCCGGGCCGTCCTGGCCGGCAAGGCGACGCCGGTCTTCTGCGGATCCTCGCTGCGTAACAAGGGCGTTCAGCCGCTGCTGGACGCCGTGGTCGACTTCCTGCCTTCACCCCTGGATGTCCCGCCGGTCCCCGGAATCAACCCGAACAACGACGAAGAGATCAACCGCCCGGCCGACGACAACGCGCCCATGAGCGCGCTGGTATTCAAGATCGTCACCGACCCCTACGTGGGCCGCCTGGCCTACCTGCGCGTCTACTCGGGCAAGATCACCCAGGGCTCGAACGTCTTCAACTCGACCAAGGGCAAGCGCGAGCGAGTCGGCCGCTTGATCCGCATGTACGCCGACCGGCGCGAGGACATCAAGGAAGTCCTGTCCGGCGATATCGCCGCCATTCTGGGAATGAAGGACACCTTCACCGGCGATACCCTGTGCGACGCCGGCAACCCGATCGTCCTAGAGAGCATCTCCTTCCCCGAGCCGGTCATCTTTCTGGCGATCGAGCCCAAGACGACCGCCGATCAGGACCGCATGGGCGAGGCGCTGCGCAAGCTCTCGGAAGAGGATCCGACCTTCCGCGTGCGGCAGGACGACAACACCGGCCAGACGGTCATCTGGGGCATGGGCGAGCTGCACCTGGAAGTCCTGGTCGACCGCATGCTGCGCGAATTCAAGGTCCAGGGCAACGTCGGCCGGCCGCGGGTCGCCTACCGTGAATCCATCA
>DAIRVC010000052.1:0-15151 GCA_036803025.1 Anaerolineales bacterium | reverse complement strand
CCGGTCAGCGCCTTGGTCATCGCGCGCGTCTTTGTCGTGCCGCTGCTGCGCCGCCTGCTGGGGCAGACCGGGACTCCGGCCGAGCCCTCGGTGCGCGCCCGGCTGACGGCCAACCTGGCCTCCGAGGCCGGGCGGGAGGACTACCAGCCCGTGCGCCTGACCGGTGGGCCAGAGCGTCAGGCCGAGCCGATCTACGGACGATCGAATCTGATCTTCACACTCTCGCGCGCCGACGGCCTGGTGCGCGTCCCACCCGAGGCGACCGGCCTTCCGGCCGGCACCGAGGTCGACGTGCTGCTCTTCTAGGGCACGGCGAGGTCTGACGACGATGACTTCCCCCGCCGATTCGTTCTACCTGCGCGACATCCCATTGCCGGAGGCCCAGGCGCGTTTCCGCCGGGCCCTCGAGAGCGCCGGGCTGTGGGGGCCCCTCGGCCGCGAGACCGTCCCCCTCGACCAGGCCTTAGGTCGCATCACGGCCGAGCCGATCTGGGCCAGCCTGTCCTCGCCGCACTACCACGCCGCCGCCATGGATGGCTACGCCCTGCGCTCGGCGGATACCCTCACCGCCAGCGACAGCCACCCAGTGGACTTGGCCGTCGGGTCGGGCGCTCACTACGTCGACACGGGCGATGCGATGCCCCCGGATACGGATGCGGTCGTGCCCGTCGAGAATGTCGAGCCAATCGGAGAGAGCCGCGACGGCCGGGCGCTCGAGACGATCCGGCTGCGCGCCGCATTGGCCCCCTGGTCGCACGTCCGCTTGATGGGCGAGGACATCGTCTCCACGGAGTTGGTGCTGCCGTCCGGGCACCGCTTGCGGCCGGTCGACCTGGGCGCCGCGGCGGGAAGCGGGAACATCCAGGTGGTGGTCTGCCGCCGGCCGCGCGTGGCCGTCATCCCTACCGGCAGTGAGTTGGTGCCGATCGGAACCCCGCCACTGCCGGGACAGATCGTCGAATACAACTCGCTCGTGCTGGCGGCACAGGTCGAGGCCTGGGGCGGGACGGCCACTCGCTGGCCGATCGTTCGCGACGATCTGGAGGCGATCCGCAGCGCCGTCGCCGAAGCCGCCGAATCTCACGATCTGATCCTGGTCAACGCCGGATCGTCGGCCGGACTGGAGGACTTCACGGCCAAAGTCGTGGCCGGACTGGGTGAACTTCTGGTCCACGGCGTGGCCGTCCGCCCGGGGCATCCAGTCGTGCTGGGCATGCTCCGGCGCGCCGACGGCACCCAGCGGCCGGTGATCGGCGTTCCCGGCTACCCGGTCTCGGCGGCACTCACCGGTGAGATCTTCGTCGCCCCACTCCTGGCACACTGGCTCGGCCGCTCCCCGGACGAGCCGGATACGCTGCCCGCGGTACTGACCCGCAAGGTCCACTCGTCTGCCGGTGACGACGAATACCTGCGCGTTTCCGTCGGGCGTGTCGGCGAGCGCGTGGTGGCGACGCCGCTCTCGCGCGGCGCCGGCGTGATCACGTCGCTGGTGCGAGCCGACGGGATCGTGCTCATCCCGGCCGGCGTGCAGGGACACTCCGCCGGTGAGACGGTGTCGGTGCGCCTGTATCGGACTCCCGCAGAGATCGATCGTTCGATCGTCGTGCTCGGCTCCCACGATATGACCATCGACTTGATGGCGCAGTTCCTGGCCCCCCTCGGCCGTCGGCTGATCTCCGGCAACGTGGGCAGCCTCGGCGGGCTGCACGCACTCAGCCGCCAGGAGGCCCATCTGGCCGGCAGCCATCTGCTCGATCCGGAGACTGGCGAGTACAACCTGGCCTACATCCGGCGCTACTTGCCGGACGTGCCGGTCGTGGTCGTCGCGCTGGTCGGCCGCGAACAAGGGCTGATCACAGCGCCGGGGAATCCGATGGGGATCCGCGGGATCGAGGATCTGGACCGGCCGGAGGTCTCGTTCGTCAACCGGCAGCGCGGCGCTGGGACTCGGCTGCTCCTCGACTACCACCTTGATCGCCTGGGGCTTCCCGCCGAAAGCGTGCTGGGCTACGAACGCGAAGAGTTCACGCACCTGGCCGTGGCCTCGGCCGTCGCCTCCGGTTCGGCCGCCTGTGGGCTCGGGATCCGGGCGGCCGCTCAAGCGCTCGACCTGGGCTTCGTCCCCCTCTTCCACGAACGCTACGATCTGGTCATCCCGCGCCAGCACGCCGAGTCGCCGCTGCTCGCACCGCTACTCTCGCTTCTCAAGGACGACCGGTTCCGGGAGTCCGTGGCGGCGATGCCTGGATACGACGTCACCCCGATGGGCAATGTGATTGCACGGCTTCCTTGAGGAGGAAGCGAGTCCGCCCAATACCAGATCGTGCGAGCGAAGCGATCCCCGCACGCCGTGCGGGGTGTGGCAATCCCCTTGTCTTGTCATTGCGAGGCGCCCGTCAGGGCGCCGTGGCAATCTCCTCGTCGGTTTCCACGCCCGTGAGGAGATTGCTTCGTCGGCCCCGAGTGCGGGCCTCCTCGCAATGACATGACCAGAGAAGTCATCGCCAGCCCTGGGGGACGGTTCTTCGCCGGAAGAGGCATGAGCATGGAGATCCCGGGACGAATTGACTGAAGCCACAGGCGACGCGACAGCGGCCCGCCGGTCAACCGGCGGGCCGCTGACTGTTCGAAGAGTCGAACGGGTTACGCTGCTGCAGGCGGCGCGGTCAGCGCGCCTTCACTCTGACGGTAGGCCTGCCCCACCAGGTGGCCGAAGATCAGGCTGTGGTATGCCGCGGCCACGAAGACTCCTATACCGCACAGCAACACGCCGGCAAAGGAAAGCACACCGGCGGCGATGCCCGAAACCAGCCAGACCATCACATACGTGCCGAAGTTCGCCCGCACCAGCTTGAAGGCCGTGGCCGGATTGATCGCCTGGCCGAGCTCGCCGGTCACCGCCAGGTGCCCGGCCGCGGCCGGCATCAACACCCCTACGACAAGACCGTAGACCGAGCCGATCAATCCGCCGCAGACCTGCACCAGGGCCGACACGGTCTGGATCGCGTCGCTCGGCCGGTCGGCGCTCCCAGCCACCGCGCCGACGATCCCGGCCGGGCAGCCAACGATGAGCCACAAGGGGATCATCCATACGAACATGATGGCGAAGAGCTTCAGACCATCCAGGATGAGATCGCCGAAATCCGCCCACTCGGGCAGGCCGGGCTCGCCGCGGTGGACCCGCCGGGCGGCCTCTAATCCCCAGCCCAGCACGGGTATCATGCCGATCACGGTCAGCGCCAGGGCGGCCCCGATGGCCAGCTTCTTGATCCAGTCCTTGTCCTCGAAAACGTAGGTGAACGCCTTGCCAAAATCCATGCCTGCCTCCGTGAATGCAGTTGATGGTCTTCCGGGCCCGTCGCCTGTGGGCTCACCAACTCGGGCCGCTCATGGGATTGCGCTCCTTCACCCGCCGCGGGGCCAAGCTCCAAAGCCGTCGAGCGCCCGCGCTCCAACGGTCCGGCTCGAACACGCTCCGGGCGTCGGAGGCGCCCCAGCGACGATGCCCGCTCGGGCTGCTACTTCGGGCGCACGTACCCCAGGAGCGTCTTCGACAGAACAGCCTTCTGCTCGGCCGTGAGGTCGGGCAGATCGCCGATCGCCGGGCCGGTGTATGGCGCGGTGCGGGCGTCGACCAGGTGCTCCAGCTTCACCTTGGACAGGAGCGTCCAGGCCGGCATCCTCAGCTCTTCAGCCGCCTTGTAGATGACGTTGATAACGTCCTGGTTGGTCTTGCCTTCCAGGCCAGGGCGCACTCCGGCTTTGGGGAGCACCGGCCTGACGGCCGCCAGCGGCTTCCGCACCGGCTTGAGCGCGGGCTTGAGCGCCGGCTTGGCGGCCGGCTTGACGGCCGTTTTCACACCCCGCTTGAGGACCGGCTTGGCCGGCGCCTTCTTGACGGTCGGCCGCGTCGTCTTCTTGACCACGATCTTCTTCTTGGCAGCAGGCTTCTTCAAGATCGGCGACATCAGGACTCCTCCTCACTTCGCAAAGGTCCGGATGCTCCTGAGGGGCGCCACGCGGGCCACCCGGTCGGACCATGCACCGCCCGGTCCTTTCGGCCGCGTCGCTTTCATCCCCCGTGCGCTCGCGCAGAGTGTATCAGACCCGTCTGTCGACCGCAATGGACGGACCATCCCAGGTCCGCGGCGCGATCGACGGTCCGTCCAAGAGCGCTTGCTCCGTGCCCAGAATGCGACCTGTGGTAGCATCCTATGAAATCCTGCGTCGTCGGAGGTGAGCATGCCCATCCCTGACGTAGGGACCCCAGCGCCGGACTTCGAGCTTCCCGACCAGACCGGCGCCCGCCTGCGGCTCTCCGACCTGCGCGGCCGCAAGGTGGTGCTGTTCTTCTACCCGAAGGCGGACACGCCCGGCTGTACGACCGAGGCCTGCCAGTTCCGCGATGATCTGGCGGGATTCGGCGAGAAGGACGTCGTCCTGCTGGGTATCAGCCCGGACCCGGTCGGTGCCCAGGCCAAGTTCGGCCAGAAGCACGACTTGCGTTACCCCTTGCTGGCCGATGCGGATCACGCGGTCAGCGAGGCTTACGGGGTCTGGGGTCCGAAGAAGTTCATGGGAAAAGAGTATCTGGGGGTGCTGCGGACTACCTTCCTGATCGACGAGCAAGGACGCATTGCGCGCGTGTTCGAGAACGTCAAGCCCGACGGTCACAGCCGGGAGATCCTGGCTGCGCTTTG
This sequence comes from Anaerolineales bacterium, assembly GCA_036803025.1. Lineage (GTDB taxonomy): Bacteria > Chloroflexota > Anaerolineae > Anaerolineales > E44-bin32 > DAIRVC01. The sequence continues at coordinate 10,451 of DAIRVC010000052.1, read as the reverse complement.
ACCCCTATGGTGTACCCGTACGCCGGCCACCAGAATGGATAGGGAGCGTCCGCAGCCAGACCGTGACCGACTGAGCGTGCTGACTGCGCTCGTCCTGGTCGCGTATATCCTCACCCGCGTTGTCGTCCTGCCCGCGCTGACGACCGAGATCCGCCTGCTGGGCCTTGCTGTGCGGGTACAGGTCAACACGCTTTCCGTTATGCTGGTCTTGGCCGGCGCACTGGCGGCCGCCGGTGCCGACTGGCTGATCCGTGCCCACCCATGGCATCCCGCCGGCAGGAGCACCGCCAAGCATTGGATCGTCCCTGGCTTGGCGGCCCTCGGCGCCGGCGCCATCCTCGCCCGGATTCCGCAGGGCCCGGCCTGGTGGGTCGGCCTGATGTTGGCGGCGGTCCTGCTCCTGACTGTCCTGGCAACAGAGTTCATGCTGGTGGATTTCGACGACCCGCGCTACGACAGCGCGGCCGTGGGCCTCACGGCGCTGGCCTACCTGCTCCTGGCCGGCAGCCTGTATGCCATCCGGGCGGGCGGCCTGCGCGCCACATTTGCCATCCCGCTGGTCTTCCTGGCAGCCACCGCCGTCGCCTGGCGACTCCTGCTGCTCGAGCGCCCGCGCCTGGAAAGCGGCATCTACGCCTCCGTGATCGGCGTGGCTGCGGCGCAGATTGCCTGGGGACTGCACTATTGGCCGATTACGCCCTTGCGGTCGGCGCTGATTCTCGCGCTGGCGGCCTACATCGGTACCGGCCTGATCCAGGCGCACCTGCGCGGTGGGATCGACCGCGGCGCACGCATCGAATTCTCTGCGGTATCCATCCTGGCGCTTCTGGGCATCGGGTTCTTGCGCTAGGCGCCGACGGCCGCATGAATCGAAACCGCCGCGCACAGGCGCGGCGGCATGCTGATGGGCTCCCGCCTCAACCTGGGCCTTCCGGCCCGGGTCCCCGCCCCCGCCCCCGGCGATTGCGAAGGTAGGCGCGCAGACCGACCAGCCGCTCACTGCCCTCGACGAGCCGGCGGATGTTCGGGCGTAGGGAATAGACCAGTAGGGCCGTGGCAGCCACCCCGAAGGCGGCGTACTCCCAGGGGCCCAACCCGGCGATCGCCCGCCACAGGAAGGCAGCCGCGGTGAATAGGCCGACGCTCATCGTTGCCACCGACGCGTAGCCGATCAAGAACAGCGTCGCCACGGCCAGCGGGATGACCATGGCGCTCGGTGCCCACATGGCGATCGCCGCGCCGACTGTCGTGGCTCCACCGGCGCCGCCGCGCAACCGCAGCCGGCCACCGCTCTTCTCCAGCAGGAATACGGAGTAGTTGTGACCCAAGACGGCCAAGGCCGCCGCGGCTGCCTCGAGCCACAGTGCGCCGCCAGCCAGGCCGCGCACGATCCAGACTGCGACAGCTCCCTTCAAGCCATCCAGCAGGCCCGTCAAAACGCCAGCCCAGACTCCGGCTACCCGGGCGACGTTGGTCCCGCCGGTCCGGCCGCTGTGCGCCTGCCGGACATCCTGCCCGGTGGCCAGGCGGACGATCAGGACACCGAAGGGGGTCGCGCCCAGCAGGTAGGCCGCGACCAGTCCAAGAGCGAGAACCAAGACATGCATTCGCGATTGTCCCCAGTTGGACGCACGGGCGCCCTGAATTAGCAAACACCGTCGCCGATCGGTCGTTCCTCAGCCGCTGAGTTCCACAGGGATGGGATGGAACCCTCCCTCCCCGAGGGCAAAACCTCGGCACGACCATCCCGTTTCGTCCGGCGCCCACACCAAGTAGGCCGCCTCCGGATAGGCTGCCTGTTCGAGATCCGTCACCGAGGGCGCCGGCGGCCCGGCCGGATGAGAGTGGTAGATCGCCACCAGCGCCAGGCCCCTGCGCTCGATGTCCAAAAGTGCATCTACCTGGCCCTGCGGCTCCATCCGGAAGCGGGTCGGACTGGCTGCGGCGTTCGCCACAGGCAGGACCTCTAGCCCCAGGCCGGGCGGGCCTGCCAGCAAGCCACACACTTCCAGGGGCAGGCCCTGGCGGACGTGCCGCTCCATCGCCTTCCAGGCCCGGCGACTGATCGATACCGACTCAGGCGACATAAGCGCTCCGATTATACCCCGGCAGGGTGAGAGGCCCTTGACAAGGTCACTTGAAACCGGTAATATCGGATAAGTTTAGGTGTAATTAAATCCAAGGTGAGGCGATGCTATCTCCTTCGAGCGAAGACTACCTCAAGGCGTTGTATGAGCTGACCGAACAGGGTGGCCGGGCCCTGACCGGCGGGCTGGCCCGCCGACTGGGGGTCTCCCCCGCCTCGGTCACCGGGATGCTGCGCAAGCTGGCCGCGGTCAACCCGCAACTGGTGGTCTACCATCGCCACCGGGGCGCGGAACTCAGCCCGGAAGGCCGGCGCAAGGCGGTGGAGATCCTGCGTCATCACCGCCTGCTCGAGACCTTCTTGCATCAGGAGCTGGAGATCCCCTGGGACCAGGTCCACGCGGAGGCAGACCGGTTGGAGCACTCGCTGTCCGAGGCCGTCGAGGATCGCCTGGCCGATCGGCTCGGCCACCCGACGGTCGACCCGCACGGCGCCCTCATCCCGCACAAGGACGGCACGCTGCCGGTGCGGACCGAGCTGCCGCTGGCAGGGCTCAAGCCGGGCGAGCCGGCGCGGGTGGCACAGGTCCCCGACGAAGACCCCGCCCTGCTCCGTTATCTAGACGAGATCGGATTGCGTCCCGGGGCGTCGGTCACCATGCTGGGTCGGGAGCCGTTTGATGGCGTGCTGCGCATCCGGATCGCCGGCCGCGAGAGTGACTCCCTGCTCGGGATGCGCGTCGCTGAAGCAGTCTCGGTCGAGCGCCTCACCGAATCATCGAGGACATGAATGACAGCCAAACTGGACCACAAGGTCAGCCGGCGCGACTTTATCAAGGCCGGCCTGTTGGGCGGAAGCGCGCTGGTAGGAGTGGCTGCAGCCACGCGCCCGCAGAGCGGCGGCACCGGCGCGCACCCGTCCGAACACCACCCTGAAGGCGAGCATGACCACGTCGGGACCATGGGCGACGTGGACCTGACGCGCTTCGATCCATCGGTCTTCATGGCCGCCTTCGACTGGGGGAAGGAGACTCGCGAGCCCGGCGGTCGTACCGTGCGCGAATGGGAAGTCATCGGCATCGAGAAGGATATCGAGATCGCCCCCGGCGTCTGGTTCCCGGCCTGGACATACAACGGCCAGGTCCCCGGACCCACTTTCCGCAGTCGCGAAGGCGATCTGCTGCGAGTCAAGTTCACCAATGGGACGACCCATCCGCACACGATCCATTTCCACGGCATCCACCCCCCCAGCATGGACGGGGTCACGCCCAACGTCGAGCCGGGCGGATCCTTCACCTACGAGTTCGAAGCCCGCCCCTTCGGGCTGCATCTGTATCACTGTCATACGATGCCGCTCAAGCGTCACATCCACAAGGGGCTGTACGGCGCCTTTATCATCGACCCAGCCCAGGGCCGGCCGCCGGCGCGGGAATTCGTCATGGTGATGAACGCGTTCGACACCAACCTCGACGGCGCCAACGAGGTCTACGCCGTCAACACGGTCGGGTTCCATCACATGCGCCACCCGATCCCGGTGCGCGTCGGTGAGCCGATCCGTGTCTACCTGGTCAACCTGACCGAATTCGATCTGGTCAACTCGTTCCACCTGCACGCCGGGATGTATCGCCTGTACCGGACCGGCACGCAGCTGGATACCTTCGAACTCACCGATACGGTGACCACGGGCCAGGGCGAGTGGCACGTGCTCGAGTTCAGCCTGGAGTACCCGGGGCAATACATGTTCCACGACCACCAGAGCGAAGTCGCTGAGCTCGGATGGATGGGCATGTTCGAAGCGACCGAGGAGGCCGCATGAACGCCAGCCTGTCCGCACGCGGCCGCCTCGGCAACGTGCTCATCTGGATTCTGCCGCTGGTCATACTGGCGCTGATGGTGTGGGCCTTCCTGGCCGGCGACCCGCTGCGACTGGCCCGCCGCGATCTGCCTCCCATCGAGGACCTGGCTATCCAGCGCATCCAAGCCGTCTCCGGCGGGCTGCGGGTAGAGATCTTCAACGCCGGCGCCGAGCCCACGACCATCGCCCAGGTCGCGGTGGACGACGCCTACTGGTCCTTCGCTGCCGAGCCGTCGGCCACCCTGCCCCGCCTTGGAAGCTCGACCCTGTCGATCCCCTATCCGTGGGTGCGAGCCGAGCCGGTCACGGTCACGCTGATCACCTCGACCGGGTTGACGTTCTCGCGCACGCTGGAGGTGGCCGTCGAGGTGCCGCAGCCGGGTGGACGAGAATTCCTGACCTATGGTCTGCTGGGGATCTACGTGGGGATCGTGCCGGTCGGTCTGGGCATGCTCTGGCTGCCGGCCCTGCGCCGCCTCGGCCGCCGCGGCATGGGCGCCGTCCTGGCGTTGACCGTCGGCCTGCTCGTGTTCCTGCTCATCGACACGGTCCTTGAGGCCCTGGAGCTGGCCGCGGAGATCCCCGGGACATTCCAGGGGACGGCCATGGTTCTGTTCGCGGCGTTGCTCACCTGGCTGGGCATCATGGCCGTCGGCCGAAGCGGCCGCGCGCGCGGGGCCGCCGCCCCCTCGAACCTGTTCGTGGCCGGGCTGATCGCGCTCGGCATCGGCCTGCACAACTTCGGTGAGGGGCTGGCGATCGGCGCCGCCTTCGCCCTGGGCGAGGCCGCCCTGGGCTCGTTCCTGGTGGTCGGATTCACGCTGCACAACATCACCGAGGGGGTCGGCATCGCCGCACCGCTCACACGCGAGCGGACGCGACTCCTGATCCTGGTCGGGCTGGTCCTGCTGGCCGGTTTGCCGGCCGTGTTCGGCGCGTGGCTGGGTGGGTTCGCCTTCTCACCCGTCCTGGCGGCCCTGTTCCTGGGCATCGGGGCCGGGGCGATCTGGCAAGTGATCGTGGAGGTCGGCGCGCTCCTGCGCCGTCAGGCCGAATCCGCCGGCGAGAGCCCGGTGAACCTGACCAACCTGGCCGGCTTCTTTCTCGGCCTGGTGGTGATGTACGTGACGGCGTTTTTGGTGAAGTAGCCGACGCGCTGCCAACCTCGGAGGTTCAAGATAACCTCCGAGGTTGGCAGCGCGTCCCCCTCACTCGTCCAGAATCCCCCCTTCCGTCAGTCTGCGCATGTCGCCCAGCGCGGCCTCGATCTCGGCCGGGGTCACCGGTCGATCGGCGCGCCGATGGCGCAACTCGCCTCGCGCCGCCTTGGCCAGGGCGAGTTCGTGCAGGCCGGTCCCGCTGTTGAGGGCCTCCTTGACCAACGCCGCGCCGGCGGCGTAGCCGATCAGCGGATTGAGCGCCGTCACCACGATCGGATTGCGCGCCAGCCAGTTCTCGGCTTGCTTGCGATCAACGTCCAGCCCGCGCACGCAGCGCTCTGTAAACGCCGATACGGCGCCGATCATGACCTGCATGCTCTCGAACAGGCTGTGGGCGATGACCGGCATCATGACGTTCAGCTCCAGCTGTCCCGCCTGCACCGCCAGCGCCACAGTCGTGTCGCAGCCGACCACGTGGAACATGGCCATGTCGAGCATCTCGGCCATGACAGGGTTGACTTTGCCGGGCATGATGCTTGAGCCGGGCTGCACCGCCGGCAGGCGCAGCTCCGCCAGGCCTGTGCGCGGGCCGGAGGCCAGCAAGCGAATGTCGTTGGCGATGCGGATCAAGGTCAGGGCCAGCGTCCGCAAGGCTGCGGAGAAGTCGGCCAGATCGGCCATCGACTGCATGCTCTCGAACAGGTCGTCGGAGAGCTGCAACTCCCATCCGGTCAGCTCGGCCAGCCGCTGCACCATGCGCCCGGCGTACTCAGGATGGGCATTCAGGCCCGTCCCCCCGGCCGTTCCGCCGATACCCAGCCTGCGCAGCCCATCGGCGCAGCGCGCGATCCGCTCGCGGTCGCGCTCGACCGCGCGGGCGTAGCCGCCGAACTCCTGGCCCATGCGCACCGGCACCGCATCCTGCAAGTGCGTGCGGCCGGACTTGACGACGTCGTCGAAGGCGGCGGCGCGCTCACGCAGCGCCCGGCCCAGCGCGTCGACCGAATCCAGCAGTTCGTCCAGTCGCCACAGGCAGCCCAGGCGAATGGCGGTCGGGATGGTGTCGTTGGTCGACTGGGCCATGTTGACGTGGTCGTTCGGATGGACGCGGTACTCGCCCAGCCGGCCGCCCAGGATCTGTGTGGCCCGATTGGCGATGACCTCGTTGGCGTTCATGTTGTGGCTGGTGCCGGCGCCGGCCTGAAACGGATCAACGACGAATTGGTCGTCCCAGCGGCCCTCGACAACTTCTTGTGCCGCCCGGCTGATGGCGTCGGCCAGCGCCGGATCGAGGAGCCCCAGGGCGCGATTGACCTCGGCGGCGGCGCGCTTGACGACCGCCATCGACCAGACGAACGCCCGCCAGGGGCGCAGACCGGAGATGCGGAAGTTCTCGACCGCCCGCTGAGTCTGCGCTCCGTACAGGGCCCCCGCCGGCAGGCGGACCTCCCCCAGCGAGTCGTGCTCCAGTCGTGAGGCATCAATCTCCGTCATTGGATGTGCTCCTGCGCGCTCTCGCCCCAAGGCGACACAAAGAGGGAGCCCGGCGGCTCCCTCTTCGGTTGACTCCCTTGCGCACCTACTTCTCGAGCGACTTGTAACCCGGGCCGCTCTTGAAGTAGTCGTAGTTGGGCTTGATATCGGCGGTGAGGTCGACCACCTCGCCGGCCTTCATCACCCGCGTATGATCCAGGTGGACCGGCTGGCTGTGGTGATCCTCGCCGTCGTAGGCGGCATCGAACCCGGCTGTGCCGGCGGGCATGCTCTGATGCTGTCCGTCCTTGGCGCTGTGAGCCGAGGGGACTTCGTCCTCGGGGAAGATCGCCTCGAACGGGCACTCTGGGATGCACGCGCCGCAGTCGATGCAGGTATCCGGGTCGATGTAGAACCACGGCCACTGCTCGGCCGGCTTGCCCGGGACGATGCACTCGACGGGGCAGACATCGACACACCCCGCGTCACGCAGGCACAGGCTGGTAATGATATGCGTCATTGGCACCCTCCAAGCATGACCCTCTGCGGCCGGCACGCCGCGAGCGGAGGACGGGCCTGCTAGCCCATGCTGGCTTCGTAGATCCGGCCGACCTCGCTCCAGTTGACGACGTTCCACCAGGCGGCCACGTAGTCCGCCCGCTTGTTCTGATACTTCAAGTAGTAAGCGTGCTCCCAGACGTCCATCGCCATGACCGGCTTCATGCCGCTCGAGACCGGCGAGTCCTGGTTGGGGAGCGAAAGTACCTTGAGCGCCTTGCTGCCATCGACCACCAGCCACGCCCAACCGCTGCCGAACTGGGTGATGCCGGCCTTGGAGAAGGTCTCCTTGAACGCGGCGAAATCGCCGAAGGTCTTCTTGATCGCCGCGGCCAGCGCGCCTGACGGCTCGCCTCCGCCGCCCGGACCCATGACCTTCCAGTACAGGTTGTGATTGGCGACGCCGCCGCCGTTGTTCCGCACCGCCGTCCGGATGGCTTCGGGAACGGCGTTCAAGTCGCCCAAGAGCGCCTCGACCGCCTTGCCTTGCAGCGCCGCGTGCGGCTCGAGCGCCGCATTCAGGTTGTTCACGTACGTCTGGTGGTGCTTGGAGTGATGGATCTCCATCGTCCGCGCATCGATATGCGGTTCCAGCGCGTCATACGCATACGGGAGTGTCACCAACACGTGAGCCATGGAACGCGAACCTCCTTCGCTTTTCCAGGTTGACCGCCCGGTCAACCTTCGCTACCATCGCACCTCGAAGCTGAGGGCGAAGGCATTGTAGACCGTCTGACGTAGATTTGTCAAGAAACCTGTCACAAATGGGATCGCCGCCCCGCTCGCCCGACTCGACCCGCCCCCGGCTGCCGCCGCTCCTGGTTGTCGCTCTCGGCCTGCTGGTCACCTCCACGGCCGCAATCCTGATCCGCTTCGCCCAGGTGGAAGCGCCGTCCCTGGTGATCGCCACCTGGCGGGTCGGCCTGGCATCGGTGGTCCTGGCACCCATCCTGCTTGCGCGCCACAGGGCCAGCTTGAGGGCCCTCACGCTCAAACAGGTGAGCCTGGGGCTGCTCTCGGGCGTCTTCCTGGCTCTGCACTTCGCCACCTGGATCTCGTCGCTTGAGTTCACGACGGTCGCCAGCTCCCTGGTGCTGGTGGCGACCTCACCGCTTTTCGTGGCCCTGATCGCCCCACGTGTCCTGCAGGAGCGGCTGACACCCTGGGTGCTCGCCGGGCTGGCCGTTGCGCTCGTCGGCGGTGTGGGGATCGGCTTGAGCGACGCCTGTGAGTGGGAAGCCGGTTTGCGCTGTCCCCAGGCGGGGGAGTTCCTGCGCGGGCGCGCCGTCATCGGCGACTTGTTGGCCCTTGCCGGGGCGGCAGCCGGGGCGGGCTACTTCATGATCGGGCGCCGCCTGCGCCGCGAGCTCTCGCTCCTGCCCTACATCGGACTGTCGTACGGAGCGGCCGCGCTGGTCCTGGCGTGCCTGACCGCGCTGGCCGGGATGTCCATCCTGGGCTATCGCCCGATCACCTACCTGCTCTTCGCCGCGCTGGCCCTGGGTCCGCAACTTCTCGGGCACTCCAGTTTCAACTGGGCACTGCGCTACCTGCCGGTGGCATTCGTCTCCATCGTCCTCTTGGCCGAGCCGATCGGCTCGACGGTGCTGGCCTTCCTGATCCTTGGCGAGAGCCCCGGGCCGCTGAAGCTGATTTCTGTTATGCTTGTCCTGCTCGGCATCTATCTTGCCTCGCGCTCGCCCGGCACAGGCAGCCAGGCCGGATGAATGCCGAAGGGACGGTGGCGTAGGAGACAACCATGCAGATGCGCTGTTACCGCTGTAGCTGGAGCTTCGCCATCAACCAGGATGAGATAGCCTTCGCATTGAAAGCCCTGGAAGAATCCGGGGGCAATCACTACGATGCCCGCTGCCCGCGCTGCCGGACGACCAACAAGCTTTCGATCGAGCAACTGCGCCGCGCCGTGCCGAAACCGGCCCCCGAAGAGCCGTCAACGGGCGAGCCGAGCGGACCGGCCTGAGATTCCCCGGCCGCCTGGCCGGCAGTCGAGCCACAGGCAGCCACCGACGAGGGCGGCTCGTGGACCGTCACACCACCCTGATCTCCCCTGAATCGCTCCACGAACACATCCATCGGCCGGATTGGGCCATCCTGGATTGCCGCTTCGACCTGCTGAGGCCGACCTGGGGCCAGGCGGCCTATCTGGAAGGTCACATCCCCGGCGCGGTCTACGCACATCTGGAGAAGGATTTATCCGGGCCGCAGACCGGGACGAACGGCCGTCATCCATTGCCCCCCGACGCGATTCTGGGAGCGGTCTTTGCGCGCTGGGGAATCGACCGCCATACCCAGGTGGTGGCCTATGATGACGTCGGGGGCGGGTACGCCGCCCGCGCCTGGTGGTCGCTGCGCTACCTCGGGCACGAGTCGGTCGCGGTCCTCGACGGGGGTTTTGCGGCCTGGGTTGAGGCCGGGCTGCCGATCCGCAAAGGAGAGCAGAAGCGCAGTCCGGCGGAGTTCCTTCCGGCGCCCCACCGCGATTGGCGCATCGACGCAGCGGAGCTCGAGTCGAAATCCGGGACCTCCGATATGTGCCTGATCGATGCCCGCGCTTCCGAACGCTACCGCGGCGACGAAGAGCCGATCGACCTCGTCGCCGGGCACATACCCGGCGCCATCAACCGCCCCTGGCAAGCGAATCTCGATGCCCGCGGCCGGTTCCTCCCGGCCGAGGAACTCTGTCAGGTGTACCTGAAGCTCTTGGCCGGCCGGGCGCCTCAGGCAGCCGCCGTCTATTGCGGATCGGGCGTGACAGCCTGTCACAACCTGCTGGCCATGGCCCACGCCGGTCTGGAGGGAGCACGGCTGTATCCGGGGGCCTGGTCGGAGTGGTGCTCGGATGCCTCCAGGCCTGTGGCCACCGGGCCTGAGCCCGGCGGCCCCAGAGAGGGTTGAGGTCCCCCTGGGGCGCGTCCTTGCGAGAAGGGCGAAGGCCGGCGAAGCCATCTCCCGCAGCAACGCCCCCGGCCAAGGAGGTGCCTGCCCCGGCCCCCGACGGGCGCCTCGCGATGGCATTTTCAGGGTCTCATACGGTATCGCCCCGCCGCTTCCGGCGGGGTTCGCTGCGCCCACCTTGACACGCATTGAGGCCTCCCAATGACCACCATCCACATCGTGCCGCACACCCATTGGGACCGTGAGTGGTACGAGCCCTTCCAGATCTTCCGCATCCGTCTGATCCACTTGATCGACCGGCTACTGGAGATTCTGGCCGATGACCCGCGCTTCCTGCACTTCACGCTAGACGGGCAAACCATCGTGCTCGAGGACTACCTGGCCGTCCGTCCGGAGCGGCGGGT
>DAIRVC010000051.1:0-15467 GCA_036803025.1 Anaerolineales bacterium | reverse complement strand
AGCCGCGCGGTGGTGCCCGAGTTCCCGCAGTCCACGACCCCCCCCGCCCGCCACGCCGCTCTCGCCGGAGCAGGAAGAAGAGACGGCCGACGTCGCCCGCGCCATCGTCCAGGAACTGCTCGAGCGCATGGACATCGAGGCCCAGGTCAGCGCCGCCTGGCAGGAACCGGATGAGCCGGAGGCGTCCCGCCCCCTGCTGGTGGACGTGCGCGGGCGCGACCTGAGCATCCTGATCGGGCGCCGCGGCGAGACCCTCGCCTCCCTTCAGTACATCGCCCGCCTGATCGTGGCCAAGGAACTCGATCGCATGGTCCCGCTGGTCATCGACGTCGAGGGCTATCGGGCCCGACGCGAACGCCAGCTGCGGCAGCTGGCTCGCCGCATGGCCGACCAGGCGATGGAATTCAGCCGGACGATGACCCTCGAGCCGATGCCCGCCAGCGAGCGGCGCATCATCCACCTTGAGCTGCGCAACCATGAGGACGTCTACACCGAGAGCATCGGCGAAGGCGATCACCGCAAGGTGACCATCGTGCCGCGCAAGTCGGAGTGAGCCGCCGGCAGACCCACCCGGGCCCGCCCGCGACCGCTCGGCTATAATCGCCGCATGCGCGATCTCCAGCCGGCCCCGGCGCCCGACTACCTGATCGTCGGCCATCTCGCTGAGGACCTCACCCCCGACGGGCGCAGGCTGGGCGGTACGGCCGCCTACGCCGGGTTGACCGCGCAGGCGCTGGGAATGCGCGTCGGTCTGCTCACCTCCACAGGGCCCGGGACGGATCTGAGGCCGCTGGCAGGGCTCGCCATCCACAACCTCCCCGCCGAGGCGACCACCACGTTCGAGAATCGCTACCCGCCCGGGGGACGAGAGCAGTGGATCCACGCCCACGCCCGGCCGCTCAGCCTGGATGACCGGCCGCCCGCCTGGGCCTCGCCCAGGATCCTGCACCTGGCGCCGATCGCGGCGGAGATCGATCCACGCTGCCTGGCCGCGCTGGGCGATCAGTGGGTCGGCGTCACGCCCCAAGGCTGGATGCGAAGTTGGGATGAGGCCGGCCAGATCCGGCGGGCTGTCTGGCCCACCGCCGAGTCGGCCCTTGACGGCGTTGCGGCGGTGGTGGTCAGCCTGGAGGATCTCGACGGGGACGACGCCGTGGCAGAGGAGCTGGCCCATGCCTTCCGGCTTCTAGTCGTGACCGAGGGCGCGCGCGGCGCTCGCGTGTATTGGAACCGGGACCAGCGGGGCCTCCCGGCTCCTCGTGTTCGCGAGGTCGATCCCACCGGCGCCGGGGACGTGTTCGCGGCGGCATTCTTCGTCCGGCTGCGACAGACGCGCGACCCGTGGGAATCGGCCCGCTTCGCCAACGCACTCGCCGCCGCCTCGGTGACGCGCTCTGGAATCGACAGCGTCCCTACCCCGGCGGAGGTTGAGGCGGCCGGCCTGGTGGTGATCTCATGACGCGCGTCTATGCCCTGGTCAATCAGAAGGGCGGCGTGGGCAAGACCACCACGGTCATCAACCTGGGCGCCTACCTGGCCGAAGCCGGACAGAAAGTACTGCTCGTCGATCTCGATCCTCAGGCCAACGCCACCTCGTGCCTGGGTGTCGAACACCCCAAGGTCGTGAGCGGGACCTATGAAGCGTTGATCGGGCGCACCCCCGCCGCCGATAGCCTCCTGCACAATTCCCGCTTTCGTCTCTCTTTGCTGCCGTCCAGCGCCGCGCTGGCGGGCGCCCAGGTCGAGCTGGTCGACCTCCCGGAGCGAGAACGCAAACTCCGCCAGGCGCTCTCGCCCTTGATCGCGCGCTACGACTACATCCTGATCGATTGTCCCCCTTCCCTGGGCATCCTGACCGTGAACGGCCTGCTGGCCGCCTTGGACGGGGTGATCATCCCTGTGCAGTGCGAGTTCCTGGCATTGGAGGGGTTGTCCAGCCTGACCCAGACGTTGAAGCGCGTGCGCAGCGGCCTGTACCCGGAGCTCGCCGTTCGAGGGCTGCTGCTGACCATGTACGACGGGCGCACGCGGCTTTCGGAAGAGGTGGCCCAGGAAGTGCGCAGCCATTTCCCCGGGCAGGTCTTCCGGGCTGTCATCCCGCGCAGCGTCCGCCTGGCCGAGGCTCCCTCGCATGGCAAGCCGATCTCCGACTACGACCGCGCCTCACCCGGCGCGTTGGCCTACCAGGCATTGGCGCAGGAACTGCTGCGCGCGGACCGCAGGGGCGGCGCGCCGGCGGCGCGGGCACAGAAGGAAGGCGCAGCATGAGCCGACAACGCGGACTGGGCCGAGGGCTGGACGCTCTGATCCCCTCGGATGGAGCTGCCGGCGGTGCAACCGATTTGCCGCTGGAGGCGATCCAGCGTAATCCGCGCCAGCCGCGCCAGCGTCTCGACGCGGCGGAGCTGCGCGAGCTGGCCGAGTCGATTCGTAAGCACGGCGTCCTGCAGCCGCTGATCGTCTCGCCGGGCGAGGCCGGTCGAGGCTATATCCTGATTGCCGGCGAGCGGCGGCTGGAGGCGGCGCGCCTGGCTGGCCTGAAGACCGTCCCGGCCATCGTACGGCGGGCAACCGAGCAGCAGCGCCTGGAGCTGGCGTTGGTCGAGAACCTGCAGCGCACCGATCTGGGAGCGCTGGAGGCCGCCGAAGGCTACCGCCAGCTGATCGACGAATTCGGGCTCTCCCATCAGGAGGTGGCCGAGCAGGTTGGCAAGAGCCGGACAGCGGTGAGCAACACCCTGCGTCTGCTCAAGCTGGCAGCCGAGGTACGCGCCGCCTTGGCAGCCGGGGAGATCAGCGAGGGCCACGCTCGGGCGCTGCTGGCGCTCAACACCGCGCCGGCGCAGACGGCCGTCCTGCACACGGTGCGCAAGCGCGGCCTCAACGTTCGGCAGACCGAGGAGTTGGTGCGCAAACTGGGCGGCGAGCGGCGCCGGCCAGCGCCGCGGCGAGCCCGCTCGGCGGACGAGAGCGATCTTGAGGAGCGCCTGCGCCGTTCGCTGGGCACGCGTGTCAGCCTGAGGCGCGGGCGCCGCGGCGGCAGCCTGGTGATCCACTTCTACTCCGACGAAGAACTCAACGCCCTCGTAGACCGCCTCCTGGAAGGCGGCTAGCGCGCCGGCCATGCGCTACCTGGTCTACGGCACCGGCGCGGTCGGCGGCCTCATCGGCGGCCGTCTGGCGCTGGCCGGGCTGCCGGTCACTTTCCTGGCGCGCCCGGCCGTGGCGGCAGCTCTGCAGCGCGACGGACTGCGACTCGCCGGCGGCTCCCTGCCCGGCCACGTCCATGGGCCGATCATCGCCGAGAATCTCCCGGCGGCTTTCAGCGCCGGCGAATCGCCCGATCTCACACTGCTGGCGGTCAAGGCTTACGATTGCGAGGAGGCTGCGGCCAACCTGGCGGCGTTGGGCGGTCCAACGCCAACCGTCGTCTGCCTGACCAACGGCATCGGTAACGAAGAGGTCCTGGCCCGGCACCTGGGCGCGGGCTCGGTGCTCTCCGCCGCGCTCACGACCGCTGTCCGCGCCCCGGCGGCCGGCCTGGTACAGGTCGAGCGCGAGCGCGGCCTCGACCTGCATGCCGGCCACCCACTGACGGCGGCGCTGGCCGACGACCTGCAGCGGGCGGGCTTCAGGCTTCGCCTGCATGCCGACCCGCGCCGCATGAAGTGGTCCAAGCTTCTCACCAACCTCATCGCCAACGCTTGCTGTGCGATCCTGGGGTGGAGTCCGGATGCGGTCTATGCCCACCCCGGCCTGTACCGTCTGGAGGTCGAGGCGCTGCGTGAAGCTGTACGGGTGATGTCGGCCCTGGGCTTCTCGCCCGAGGCGCTCGTCGGCGTCCCGCTGCCGCTGTTGGCCTGGGCCCTGCGTCTGCCCCCAGCGTTGAGCCAGCCTTTCCTGAGGAAGGTCGTCGCCAGCGGCCGAGGGCAGAAGCCTCCCTCTCTCTCCTACGACATCGGCCGCCGGCGTTCGGAGGTCGGCTGGCTGAACGGCGCGGTCGTCCGGCAGTCCCAGGCACTACGGCTGCACGCCCCGGCCAACAGCGTGCTGACCGAGACGCTGAACGAACTGGTGCAGGCCGGAATCCGGCCGGAGGCGCGGTCGGGACAACCGGCGCGCCTGCTCGAGCAAGCCTCGCGCGCCGGGGTGCCCGGCATTCAGGGGTATAATCCGGCGGCGTAGCGGCCGGCACGCGCCGGCCGGACGGGCCGGTATTCGGAGCACAGTCATGGGACTCGATGAGAGGGTGGCGGTCGTCACCGGCGGCTCGCGCGGGATCGGACGCGCCATCGCCCTCGAGCTGGGCCGTCAGGGCGCTCGGGTGGTCGTCAACTATCACCAGCAGGCGACCGCGGCCGAGGAAGTCGTCCAGCACATCCAGCAGGCGGGCGGCCAGGCGGCGGCGTTTCAGGCCGATGTGGGCCGCTTCGCCGATGCCCAGGCGCTCATCAAAGCCGCCATCGAGCAATTCGGCGATCTGCACATCCTGGTGAACAACGCCGGTATCACGCGCGACGGCTTGATCATGACCATGACCGAGGCTGATTGGGACCTGGTCATCCAGACCAATCTGAAGTCGACCTTCAACTGCTCGAAAGCCGCCGTCCGGCACATGATGCGTAAGCGCTACGGCCGGATCATCAATGTGACCTCGGTGGCCGGGCAGATGGGCAACCCGGGCCAGACGAATTACTCCGCCTCCAAGGCGGGCCAGATCGGGTTCACCAAGGCGCTGGCCCGCGAGGTTGCGCCCCGCAACATTACCGTCAACGCCATCGCCGCCGGGTATATCGAGACGGAGATCTGGTCGCCCGTCTCCGAGGAGAACCGTCAGGCGCTGCTAGGGATGATCCCCCTGGGGCGAAAGGGCGAACCGGCAGAGATCGCCGCCGCGGCGGCGTTCCTGGCATCCGATCAGGCGGGCTACATCACCGGCCACATCCTGACCGTGGATGGCGGCATGGCGATGTTCTAAGGGACGCGCAGTCAGCGAAGGGAGACAGACCGATGGAAGAGGGTTCACGGGGTCTGCGCACCATCGCCCCGGCGGTGCTGGTGACAACGGCCCGCCTGAGTGCGCTGGCCGTGCCCGGCGTCAAGGGCATGGCACCGATTCCCGGAGGCGTCAACCGGCTCTTTCGTCGCGGCTCGGCCGAAGGTGTCCGCATCGACGTCGACGATGATCGGGTGGCGATCGACCTGCACCTGATCCTGGCGCACAACGTCAATGTCCGTGACGTCGCCCGCAAGGTCCAGGCCGACGTGGCGCGTGCCATCGAGGAGATGATCGGCATGGATGTGACCCGTGTCGACATCCACATCGAGGATATCGATTTCGGAGACACGACCGCCTAGCGCGGCCGGTGGCCGGCATGAAGCGTGAGCGAAGACGGGCCCGCTCGCTTGCCCTGCAGATCCTGTACGAGGTCGATTCGGTCGGGCATCCGCAATCCCAGGTGATCGCTCGCCACCTGGAGGAGAATCCGACCCTGGGCGGCGGGGCGGGTGAGTTCCTGCGGCAGATGGTCCAGGGGACCCTGAGCGCGGCCGCCGCGCTCGACCGCCTGATCGCCGAGTGCGCTCCTGAGTGGCCCGTCGACCAGCTGGCTGTCGTCGACCGCAACATCCTGCGCCTGGCCCTGTGGGAGTTCGCCGTTTCGGGCGATACGCCGGTCAAAGTGGCCATCAATGAGGCGGTCGAACTGGCCAAGCGCTACGGTTCCGACAGCGCCCCCCGATTCGTCAACGGCGTGCTGGGCACGCTGGCCGAACGCGAGCTTGAGATTCGCGAACTGCTGCAGCCGGCGCGGTGAACCGGACCCACCATGGAACTACTCGGTGTCGGACCGCTGGAGCTCGTCTTCATCGTGCTGATCGCCCTGATCGTGATCGGGCCGCGTGATATCAGCAAGACGGCACGTGCGGCGGGGCGCTTCCTCAACCGCATGTACAAATCCGACACCTGGCGGGCCATCACCCAGGCCTCGCGCAACCTGCGCAACCTGCCGAACCAGCTGGCGCGCGAGGCGGAGCTGGACGAGCTGCGCAACGCCCGCAAGGACCTGGAGTCCGCCGCCCGCGAGGTCTCCCAAGAGCGGCGCGAGATCGAGTCCGGGCTGAAGGCCTGGACCACCCCGCCCGCCTCGACGCCCAAGGCGCCCGCGCCGGCGGCCAAGACCGAACCCCCCGGGGAGTAAATGATCCGCCGCCTGCTGCGCAGCCTGTGGCGCGCCGTGACCGCGCCCTTTCGCTGGATCGCCCGACCCTTTCGCGCGCTGCAGCACGCGCTCAATGACGAGCCGGAAGAGACTTCCGCCGTCGACGCGTTCTCCCGCAGCCTCGCCAATCCATCGATCCTGGTCGAGCACCTGGAGGCGCTGCGCGGCGCCATGCTCCGCTCGCTGGCGGCCTTCTTTCTGACCACGATCCTGTCTTTCACCTTCGCCTCGCGCATCCTGGATTGGCTGGCAGGCCCGATCGGCGGCATCGGCGCGCTGCAGGCGATCGAGGTGACCGAATCGGTCAGCGCCTTCATGCGCGTCTCCCTGCTGGGCGGCTTCGTGCTGGCCTTCCCCTACATCGGCACGGAGGTGTTTCTCTTCATCGCCCCCGGGCTGAAACGGCGCGAGCGCTTCACCGTCCTGACGACCATTCCGGCCGCCACCGTCCTGTTCCTGGCCGGCGCGGCCTTCGCCTACAAGATCATGCTGCCCGTGGCCCTGCCCTTCCTGCTGAACTTCATGGGCATCACCACCGTGCCCCGCCCGGCGAATTACATCCGCTTCGTCACCGGGCTGCTCTTCTGGATCGGCATCGCCTTCCAGTTCCCGCTGGTCATCTACCTTCTGGCGGCGCTGGGTGTGGTGCGCGCCCGGGTTTTGGCCGAGGGCTGGCGCTTTGCCATCGTCGGCATCGCCATCCTGGCGGCCTTCGTGACGCCGACGGTCGATCCGGTCAACATGGCGCTGGTCATGGCGCCGATGATCGCCCTCTACTTCCTGAGCATCGGCCTGGCCGCCATCGCCGAGCGGGGGCGCAAGCGCCGCGAGAGCAAGGCCCTGGCCGAGGCGGCCGCCGACCCGAGCCGCGCCCCGTGACCCCCACGTTCCCGCCGCGCCTCCCGCTGGCTGCCCTACCCACACCAGTCGAACCCCTGACTCGACTGAGCGCCAGAACCGGCGCGGAGTTGTGGATCAAGCGCGACGACTTGACCGGCCTGGCTTTCGGCGGAAACAAGACGCGCAAACTCGAATTCCTGGTGGCCGAGGCGCAGGCCCGCGGGGCACAGACGCTGGTCACGGTCGGCGCCGCACAGTCCAATCACTGCCGACAGACGGCGGCCGCGGCGGCGCGGGCAGGTCTGGGGTGCATCCTGGTCCTGGCCGGCTCGCCTCCGGCGTTGGCCAGCGGGAATATCCTCCTCGACGACCTGCTCGGCGCCGAGATGATCTGGGCCGGCGATCGAGAGAAGCTGACCTGTCTTGAGGAGGCGCTCGACCTGGCCGAGCAGCAGGGGCGCCGTCCGTATCGAATCCCCTACGGCGGCTCGAGCCCGCTCGGCGCGTCCGCCTACGCGCAGGCGCTGGCGGAGCTGCAGCAGCAGGATTCAGGCTTCGACCGTCTGGTCCTGGCCAGCTCGTCGGGTGGGACGCAGGCCGGGCTGGTCGCCGGTGCTCGCCTGTTCGGCTTCCGGGGCCGCATCACCGGCATCAGCGTCGACCAACCCGCCGAGGCGCTGCAGGAAACGGTGGCCGAGTTGGCCTCGCAGACCGCCGCGCGGCTGGGGGAACCCCTGAGCTTTCACCCGGGTGAGATCGACGTCGACGACGGTTTCCTGGGCGGAGGCTACGGGGTGATGAGCGATGTGGAACGCCAGGCGATCCGCACCTTCGCCGCCGAAGAGGGAATCCTGCTCGACCCGGTCTACACCGGCCGCGCCGCCGGCGGCATGCTGGCGCGTCTGCGGGATGGGCGCATCGGCCGCAGCGAGCGCATCCTGTTCTGGCACACGGGCGGCACGCCGGCGCTGTTCGCCTACTCCGACAGGTTGACCGCGGCGCCGCCGTAATCAAGCCGCCGGCCCGCCGCGCACCCCGATCAACTCGTAGGCCTCCACAGGCTGGGTCTTGCCTTCCACTCGCAGGGCGGGCACCGGCGCCACGATCACCTGGTCACCTGCCGCCTCGGCGGCGGCGCGGCTGATCAGGACCTGCCCCGCCCGGGCGTTCTCCTGCAGTCGCTTGGCGGTGTTGACGCTATCGCCGATGGCAGTGTAGTTGATCTGCTTCTCGGTACCGACCAGCCCTAAGATGGCCTCGCCGCAATGGATGCCGACCCCGAAGGACAGTCGCAGTTCCGGTTCGATCTGACGATGCAACTGCTCGATGGCGGCCTGGATGGCCAGGGCGGCGCGGGCGGCGCGCAGGCTGTGATCCGGCTGCGGAAGCGGCGCGTTGAACCAGGCCATCACCGCGTCGCCCAGGTACTTGTCGATCGTCCCACCCTCAGCCAGGATCGCCTCGGCTGCCGCGGCCAGGTATCGGTTCAGTACGGCCACCAGCGCCTCGGCCTCGAGCCTCTCACTGAAAGCCGTGAAGCCGCGCAGGTCGGCGAACAGGGTTGTGATGACGGCGCGGTGGCCACTCAAGGCCAGGCTGTCCGGGTCGAGCTGTTCGATGACCGCCGGCGAGACCATGCGGCCGAACAGGCGCCGCTGGGCTTGCAGCCGACGCTTTTCGGTCAGGTCGTCGATCACGACTGCGACCCCGTGCGTGGTGCGATTGGCATCCTTGAGCGGGGTCAGGTTGAAGCTCAACTCGACCCGGCCTCGCCCGGGCAGGTCCGACTGGGTCTCCAGGCCGATGATGCGCCGGTCGCTCTCGAGCACCTGGCCCACCTGTGCGGCCAGATCCTCCGAGATGGACGGAAGGATCTTCCCCAACGGTTCGCCGATCAAGCTCTTGTGGGAAATTGCCAGGATCTCCTCCGCCGCCCGGTTGCACAGGCTGACCAGCTGGCGCGCATCGGCGGTGATGACCCCACTGGCGATGGAGGTGAGCACATCCTGCAGCAGGTTCTTCAGCTCGGTCACCTGCTCGAGGCTGCGCCGGACCGAATCGAACAGCCGGGCATTCTCCAGCGCCACTGCCGCCTGGTCGGCGAACAGAGACAAGAGTGAGAGGTCGCGTTCGGTGAACAATCCTGCCCGGCCGCGGTTGTCGGCGTAAACGACTCCGGTCAGGACATCCTTGAGCTTCAACGGAACGCACAGAATCGAGCGCAGGTTGTAGGCCACCACGCTCTCCTGCGCGCTGAAGCGCGGATCTTCCTGCGCGTCGGTCGTCAGGACCGCCTCACCGGTCTGGAGGACTCGCTCGACGACGGTGCTGCTCAGGGCGCGCTCGGCCTCAGCCAGGCTTTCGTGTTCCCAGTTGCGCGCGACCACGACCTCCATCGTCCCGCCCTCGCCGCGCAGCATCAGGAAGGAGCGCTCGGCGCCGGTGAGCCGGATGATCGTATCCATGACCTGGTTCAGGACGGTGGTCAGGTCGAGAGACGAGTTCAGCGCCCGGCCGACATCCGCCAGGGCGTGCAGATTGCGACGCTCGAGGTCGGCCTGGAAGATCTCCTCGCGCAGGATGAGCAGCGAGCCGCTCAGCTGGCGCAGTCGTTCGACGGCTCCACTGGGGAAGAACGACTCGCCCGGCCCGAGGGTCTCGCGAAACGCGGCCAACTGGCCGCCGAGATCTTCAGCCATCCGGCTGAGCCGAAGCAGGTGGTGTTCGGCCGAAGGACGCAGGGTCGGTTCTGCCAACGAGGCCCCTGGCCGCTGATTATACGGCCGCGTGGAGCCCCCTCAAACCAGCTGCGCCGGCTGCATGGTCCGGCAGCTCGTGGTGATCTCCAGGCTGTCAGGCCGAACGGCGGGGCCGGCTGTCACGCGCTGGCGGCCCGGCGAGTCGGGGATCACGCAGCCGGACCAGCCAGCGCCCGGCCCAGGCCAGCCAGAAGCGCGGGTACAGCCCGCGCCAGGCGGCGCGCACCGCCGCCGGGTCGACTAGCCGGCCGCCGAATCGCTCGGCCGAGTACGCCTCGACGATGGTCCAGGCGGCCTCACGCCCTTCCGGCATGGTCTGCCCAAACGCCTCCGCACGCTCAAAGGGGGTCATCGCCGGCGCCAGGCGGAAGCGCAGCCTGGCCAGCCAGAGGTTCCAGCGCACGTAAGCCTGCGCGGCCGGGGTGGCGGACGCCAGCCGCACGGCCAGACGCAGGCGGGGCGGCGCGGATCCGTTACGGCGCAGCCGGGTGGCTACGAAGCTGGTCAGGATCGCCTGAAAGTACGGGTCGAGCAGCGCCCACAGGCCCACAATCCCCAAGAGACCGATCAGGCCAGCGGCGATCCACGTTGTTGCGCGGCCGCGGGCGGGCGAAGGGAGCCCGTCCGCTGTGCCCGCCGAGTCCTCGGGCTCCAGGCCAGGGGAGAATTCCTGATTGAATCGCTCCTCAGGCAGCGCGCCGGGACCGACCTCCCCGAGGCTCACGCCGCCGGGGGTAACCCCCTCCTCCGGCGCCGTCTCCGGGCGGACCAGCGCCGGCTGTTCCGGCGTCGGCTCAAACTCGATCCAACCGTACCCGGGAAAGAAGACCTCCACCCACGCGTGGGCGTCACCAGCCCGCACCTCGTAGACGCCGCTGTCCTCATCGAGCCGCCCGCTGGCGTATCCGGCGACCATGCGGGCCGGGATCCCCAGACTGCGCAGCAGGACGACCTCAGCGGTGGCGAAGTAGTTGCAGAACCCGATCTTGTATTCGAAGAGCAGCCACTCCACCGGCTCCTGGTCGGCCGGCGGCGGATCGGTGATGCGGCTGTAGGCGAGGTTGTCCCGCAGCCAGGCGGTGACCGCCGCGGCTTTGTCGTAGGGAGTGTCCCATCCGGCGGCGATCGCCTCCGCCAACTGGACGACCCGCGGCGAAATGCTTTCGGGAGACTGAAGGTAGGTGTCGACGGCCCATTGCGGATACTGCGAACCCGCACGCCGAAGCTGCTCGGCGGTTGGGGAGGCCACCGCGCCGCGCGCTTCGTAGGTCTCGCCTTCGACCACCACGGCAGCGGAGGAGAGCACCAGGACATCGGCGCCGCCTTCGGGCAGCAACTCCTGCGTGACCACCGCCGTGCGGCTGACCCACACCGGCGCCGAAGGAACGTACAGCGCTTGCAGAGCCGGCACGCGCGGTACGAACTCGAAGGCGAGCACGTCGCGGGCGGCGTAGGGCGGCACCGCGATCGAACCATGCCCCGGATCGAAGGGTGACGGCTCGCCGACAGTCATCGACCACGCGCCGGCTTCATAGTGATCATAAACGCGCGAGCGCCAGTAGAAGCGTGCGCCCGGCCCTGGCCGCCCTCGCGGGGTGACCTCCATGATCAGCGCATCGCCGGGCTCGACACCCGCCCCCAGGGCCAGCCTGGCGCTGTAGGCGTCGCTGACCGTGACCAGCGGGCTGCGCAGCTCCCCGAACATATCGCCGATGCGGTCGCGCAGCGACCGCAGTGGAGTTGAGACCTTGATCCACAGGTCAGTGGCCGTCTGGGACTGTGCAAAGGCCGGGCCGCCCCAGGCGAGCACGACGAGCGCGACAGCGAGAAGGAGGCCCGCCCGAGAGATGGCCTGATCGGCGCCGGGGGGAACTTGCGCCCACTTGTCCGACCATCCGTCTCGCTGCTGTACCAGATTCAGCCGCAGCGCCAGGAGCAAGGTCAACAGGACGAAGCTGGCCACATACCATTCCAGCGCGGCGCTGCCCACGTAGAAGAAGGCGTTGATCAACAAGGCCAGTCCCGGTGGTAGGACCGCGCGCCACAGCGCCTGGCGGCGGAAGATCGCCCAGCCAGCCTGCGCGCCCAGGATCCAGAAGAGCACCGCCATCAGAACGACGAACATCAAGGGATCAGGGTTGGGGTCGCCGTGCAGCAGTACCTGCACGAAGGCCGTCAGGCGACCGCCGAGATCAGCCAGTCGTTGGCGCCAGCTCAACGCAGGGTCGAGGGATTGGCCGAGCTGCCAGGTGACAACGAATGCGCCATAGGCGGCGGCCAGCAAGATCGACAGCCGGGGGCCGAATCGGCTCCAGGCCAATCCCGATCCGGCCAGGACGCCCAGCACCCCGACGGCCGGCACCAGGATCAGGTAGTCGACCCAGTCTGCCGTGGCGAAGGAGACGCCCGCCAGCATCACCAGTGCCAGGACCAGAACCAGGCTCAGCCCGTCACGATTGCGCTGCCGCGGAACTCTACTCACCCGAATCATCCCTCTACAGACTACCGCCCCAACTGACCGCCGGTTCGCCCTGCCGCAAGTGTACCGCACAGCCTGCGTCCGTCCCCATCCCCATCGGCGGTCCTTCGCCGGAACGCAAGACGCCCCGAAACGGGGCGTCTCCCGGCATGGTCAGACGAAAGCTACTCGGCCTTGACGATGCACTCGACCGGGCAGACTGTGACGCAGTGCGGGGAATCATGATGCCCGACGCACTCGACGCATGTGCCCGCATCGATCACGTAGATCGAGTCGCCCTCTGAGATGGACTGTGTGGGGCATTCCGGCTCGCACGCTCCGCAGGAGATGCACTCATCGGTGATGCGCATTGCCATGGCTGAACCCTCGCTTGGCGACTGGGATAGGGACGTGCAGCCGAACTGTAAGCCACCCGGCCGGGGGGCACAATTGACGAAACGCACGTGATTTTCGTCGTATTCTCCTGAATTCCGGACCGGTCTGGTTGTGTCACTTACGCAAACCTGATATCATCCGCGGCCGAGCTTCCATGGACGCGCGCCGCGACGGCCCCCCTGGCAGGCGCCGGCTCTACACGATCCTGACCGGCATCATCCTGGCCACCCTGCCCTGTTACTGCCTCGGCTTGATCGCCTTGGGCCTCTCGCCGGCCGGCCCCACACCGACGCCCAGCGCCACAGCGACGCCTACGTTGTCAACCGCAGCCCCTACGCCGGAATTCACCCACAGCCCTTCGCCGACGAACACGCCCACGATCACCAACACCCCGTTCGTGCCCTTCACCCGCACGGCCACGTTCACGCCGCTGCCGACGGACACACCGACGCCGACGCCCACCGAGACCCCCACCCCGACGGCTTCCCCCTCGCCCACGCCGCCCCCGCCGACCGACACGGACACCCCGGTCCCGGCGCCCTAGCGGGAAGCCGCGCCCGGTCTTCGAAGCCGCCGACAGCCGAGGGGAACAAGACGCCCCGCCATCCGGCGGGGCATCGCGCGTCTGGAGTCTGTGGCGCCTGTCTCCGGGCGGCGAGTCTAGAGCACGGCCGTGAGATCGGGCGGCGGCGCCTTGCCGACCGCGCTGCCGGGGACTCTCTCATTCATCAACCCGATCACCGACTCGCCGTCGCCCTCGCGCGCCAGCCGCAGCAGCTCGCCGACCAGGGCCTCGAGCGCCTCCCGATCGACGACCGCCTCTTCACTGACCTGGATGATATCCGGATGTGCCGTCGACTCGTACGGCATGCCCTCTTCCCAAAGACTCTCGCTAAGCTTGTCGCCCGGCCGCACGCCGGTGAAGGCGATCTCGACCTCTTTGCCCGGTTCGAGGCCGGACAGCCGGATCAGGTCCTCGGCCAGATCGACGATCCGCACCGGCTCGCCCATGCGCAAGACGAAGACCTCCCCGCCCTGGCCCATCACAGCCGCCTGCAGGACCAGGTGCACGGCCTCGGGGATGGTCATGAAGAAGCGCTTCATGTCCGGGTGCGTGATGGTCACCGGTCCACCGCGGGCGATCTGGCGCTTGAACAGCGGCACGATGCTGCCGCGGCTTCCCAGAACATTGCCGAAGCGGACCGTGGAGAAGGCGCGCCCCGACCGCATGGCCGCATCGCGCACGATCATCTCGGCCACACGTTTGGTCGCTCCGTAGATGCTGGCCGGTTCCACGGCCTTGTCGGTCGAGATCAACACCAGGCGCGGGGTCGCCTGCGACAGCGCCGCATTCACGACCGTCTGCGTCCCCAGCACGTTGTTGGTGACCGCTTCCTCGATGTTGAGCTCCATCAGCGGGACGTGCTTGTGCGCGGCGGCATGGAAGACGATGTCCGGGCGGAAGGCATCGAAGACATCGTGCATGCGTGCCTGGTCACGGATGTCGGCGATAATCGGCAGGACCGGCAACCCGGGGAAAGTCTCGTTCAGCTCGATCAAGGCCTCGAACACGCTGTTCTCGCCGTGGCCGAGCAGGCCGAGCTGTGCCGGCTGCCAGCGTGAGATCTGCCGGCATAGCTCCAGGCCGATCGAACCGCCCGCACCGGTGATCAGGACGCGCTTGCCGCTGAACAATCCGGCCACGCGGTCCTCGTCGATATGGGCGGTTTCGCGGCGCAACAGGTCACCGATGTCGACCTCGCGCAAGCGATTGACGCTGACTTTGCCGCCGATCAGCTCGTAGATGCCGGGCATGGTGCGGAAGGGGACGCTCTTCTGCCGGCAGGTATCGGTCACCTGGCGCACAACGCGCCCGGTCGCCGTCGGGATGGCAATGACAACCTCATCCGCCCGGTAGCGCTCGATAACCCCGGCCAGTTCGGTCAGCCGGCCGCTGACGCGGATCCCGTGGATATCTTTGCGCAGCTTCT
Organism: Anaerolineales bacterium; assembly: GCA_036803025.1. Classification (GTDB taxonomy): domain Bacteria; phylum Chloroflexota; class Anaerolineae; order Anaerolineales; family E44-bin32; genus DAIRVC01. Next base: position 802 of record DAIRVC010000051.1, on the reverse strand, counting down.
CGGGATCGTCGTCGACGAAAGCCAGCGGCAGCATGTGCAGCTGCGGGTTGCGCTGCATTTCCCGGACCACCAGCGCGCCGGCGTCGCCGGCGCCGACAATGACCACCCGCCTCATCCGGCCCAGGCCGTCGAACTTCTGGCTGACCTGGCCCGACTCGGCCAGCACGCGGATGGCCATGCGCAGTCCGCCGGCGCTGAAGAGCGAGAGCAGCCAGTCGATGCCCAGCACCGAGCGGGGGAAGCGGGCCGGCAGCCAGCCGATCGGGATGACCAGCATGATGATAAGGGCGACGCCGATCGAGGCAGTCGCCGTGGCGATGGCCACCAGCAGCAGCTCGCGCGTGCTGGCATAGACCCAGTAGCGCCGGTACATGCCGAACAGGTAGTAGACGAATGGCTTGACCACCAGCGCCACCCCGACCATCGTCCACATGTGCGGGACGTAGTCGAGGAACAGCGGCCCCAGATCCAGGCGCAGGGCAAAGCTAGCCAGGACCGAGGTGACGATCAGGATCACGTCGCCCAGCAGCAGGAAGCGATTGCGGACATGCAGGGAGGGTCTCATGGCAGGCGCGCCGGCGTCACCCGGCGGAACCATTCTACCGTGAGCCGCAGCCCATCCTTCAAGGCGGTCTGCGGGCGATAACCCAACGCCCGGGCGGCCAGGGCCACGTCGGCCGACGAGTGGCGGATATCGCCCGCCCGCGGGGGCCCGAACGTCAGGTCGCCGCCGACGGGGATCAGCTCCGTCAGCAAGCCGACCATGGCCAGGATCGAGGCCGACTGGCCGCTGGCGATGTTG
>DAIRVC010000050.1:0-15688 GCA_036803025.1 Anaerolineales bacterium | reverse complement strand
ATGTGAAGCGCCAGGCCCCGCCGCCGGGCAACCTCGCCCACCAGGCGCGTATACTCGGCCGACAAGGCCGCCCCACCGCTGCGATTGTGCGTGTTCTCCAGACAGACCAATCGGCTGACCGGGAAGTGAACGTCGTCGGCGCGCACGGCCGCCTCGATCTGCGCCGGATCCAATGTGCCGTCAGGTCGATTGGGGATCGCCCGCGGGTGCACCCCGCCCAGCGCAGCCATCCCGCCGGCCTCGTACAGAAACGTGTGCGCCAGGTCGCCCAGGATCGCCTCGTCGCCGCGGGTGCAGTGGGTGAGGATCGCCGCCAGGTTGCCCATCGTGCCGGACGGGATGAACATGGCCGCTTCCTTGCCCAGCATTTCGGCAGCCATCCCCTCCAGGCGGTTGACGGTCGGGTCTTCCCCAAAGACGTCGTCACCGACCTCGGCCCGCGCCATGGCCGCGCGCATCTCCTCAGTCGGTTGGGTGACCGTATCGGAGCGCAGATCCACGTCCATTCCACCAACCTCCTTGAGCACGCCTCAGCCGGGGCTGCGCGGCTGCGACCTCAACAGGGCCAGGACGGCCTGCAAGTCATCCGGAACCGGCGCCTCGAACTCGCGCGCTTGATCATCGCCGGGCAGGCACAGCCGCAATCGCCAGGCATGCAACATCTGCCTGGGTGCGGCGAGGCTTGGGCGTTTGTTGCCGTAGACACGGTCCCCGAGGACCGGGCATTTGAGGAAGGCCAGGTGCACCCGGATCTGATGCGTCCGCCCGGTCAGCGGATGGACCTCGAGCAATGCGTGCTGGGCGAAGGCTTCGCGCGTGCGGTAGTCCGTGACGGCTTCACGGCCGCGCGCCGGCGCGGTGACCGACATCCGTTGGCGCTGGCGCGGATCCCGCCCGATCGGGGCCTCGATGCGCCCCTGCGGGCTGGGCGGCAGCCCGTCCGTCAGGGCCAGGTAGGTCTTCTCCACACTGCGGTCCTTGAACAGCCGCTGCAGCGCGCGGTGGGCGGCATCGTGCTTGGCAAGCAGGATCAAGCCGGAGGTGTCCTTGTCGAGGCGATGGACGACGCCCGGCCGCAGCTCGCCGCCCACTCCGCGCAGGTCGGGCGAGTGGGCCAGCGCTGCATGTACGAGCGTGCCCCGGTCATGGCCGGCGGACGGATGAACGACCATGCCGGCGGGTTTGTTGACGATCAGGAGATCGGCGTTCTCGAAGACGATCTCGAGCGGGATCGGCTCAGGTTGTAGAGAGGAGTCGACCGGCGGAGGGATGAGCAGGTCGACCGTTTCCCCGCCCTCCAGGTGTGCGCCCGGCCGGGTGACGACAGCCCCGTCGACCGCCAACTTGCCCTCGCGCACCAGCGCCTGCAGGCGGGTGCGTGAGAGATCCGGCAATTGCCCGACCAGGATCCGGTCTAGCCTGCCTCCCGGAGGGCTGACGACGAAGCGCAGGCGGCGCTCATTCACCCGGCCTCCTGCTCCGCGCCGGGAGCAGGTTCCTCCTCTTCCGCGCCGCCTTTGGAGCGACGCTCCTCCAGCCACATGGCGGCGATCAACACGGCTACGCCGGCGGAGATGCTGGCATCGGCTACATTGAAGACCGGGAAGTTGCCGAGGGAGATGAAGTCGGTGACGGTACCGACGGCCAGCCGGTCGATCAGGTTGCCGATAGCCCCGCCGAGTTGCAGCGAGAGCGCCAGGCGCAGCGGGACCTGGCTGGCCGGGACGCGCGGGTAGTAGTACAGGATCGCCAGTGAGACGATGAAGGCGACGACCGTGAACACCAGCCCGCCGGATTGGAACATGCCGAAGGCAGCGCCCGTGTTGTTCCAGTGCACAATCCGGGCATAGGGCGCCAACCACTCCCAGGGCGACCAACTTTGCGAGAAGTCCAGGCGTGTCCGCACCAGATACTTGGTCCACTGGTCGAGCGCCACCACGGCGCCGGCCAGGCCCAGCAGTGCTGCATAATCACGCGCCTTCGTCAACCGCGCCTCCACCCAATCCCTCTTCTGTCTACAGACTGGACCTAGATTGTACCGCGTCGGGCCGGCACACCGGCCGTCTCAGCCCTGGGCAGCCTTCTCGATCGATACCCAGACCTGCTCGGCTTCCAGGCTGTGTTTGACGGCTCCCGCCGGAGCCTCGGCTTGCACATCGAGGGAGACCGCCAGCGTCTCGGACATCAGGTGGGCCCTGTGTTCTCGGACGGCGGCAGCAAGCCGCTCACCGGCCTGCAGGCTGAGATGGATGCGATCGGCGAGGTCGAGCCCGGCCACCTTGCGCTGGTCTTGAATACGCCGGACGAGCTCACGCACCAGCCCCTCCCGCAGCAGGCTCTCGTTCAGCTCCGTCTGGAGTGCGGCGACGTAGGGTCCTTCGGCGGCCGCCTCCAGCCCGGTGTGCGCCTGCAGGCGCACCTCGACCTCTTCCGGCAGGACCTCCAGCCGCCGCCCCTCCACTTCGACGGCCACCGGCGCCCCCGAAAGCAGGCGCTCAGCCGCTTCTTGTGCGGGGAGTGCCAGAAGTGCCTTGCGGACGGCCGGGAAGAAAGGGCCGTATTTCTGCCCAAGCTGGCGCGGGTAAGGGTTGAGGCTGAAGTCGACGGCTTCGGCGGCGGTGTCCAGCAAGCGGACGCGCTTGACATTCAGCTCGTCCAGGATCAGGTCGGCATAGCGCTCGACCACCCGCCGCTCCTCGACCGTGGCGACGGCGAAAGCCGCTTCGGCCAGCGGCTGACGGAGCTTGCGGTTGGCCTTGTTGCGCGCCGCGTGACCCAACGACACGAGCCGCATCACCAGCGCCATCTCCTCGACCAGGCGGCTGTCGAGCAGTGCGCGATCCGGCTCCGGCCAGCCGCCGTGGTGCACGCTCTCGGGTGCGGCGGGGTCGACGCCGCGGACCAGGTTCTGATACATCACTTCGGTCACGAAGGGCACAAAGGGGGCCAGGAGATGACAGAGACTGACGAGGACCTGGTAGAGCGTCGCGTAGGCGGCTTCCTTGTCAGCGTCCGAGGCCCGGCTGGCGCCGGCGCGCGCCCAGAAACGCCGCCGGCTTCGGCGCAGGTACCAGTTGGACAGGTCATCGATAAAGGGGTTGACCAGCGCGGTGGCGGCATTCGGCTCGAAGGCCTCCAGGCTCTTGCTGACGCCGGCGATGACCTCCTGAAGGCGCGAGAGGATCCAGCGGTCGAGCACGTTACCCTGGCGACGGGCGCCGCGGCCCGGCACCCACGCGTCGATGCGGGCGTAAGTGACGAAGAAGCTGTAGACATTCCAGAGCGGGATGAGGAACTGCCGCCGCACCTCGTCGGCGCGGTGGTAGCCGAAGAGCAGGTCCTTCTCCGGTTTGTGATCAGAGTACATCCAGCGCATGACGTCCACGCCCATGCGGTCGGCTGCCTCGTTGAACTCGATCGAGTTGCCCCACGACTTGTGCATCGGGCGGCCGTCCTCGGCCAGCAGCGTGCCGTAGGTGAAGACGTGCCGGAACGGCGCCCGGCGTTCGAGGATCGTGCTCATCGCCAGCAGACTGTAGAACCAGTTGCGGAACTGCCCCGGGAAGCTCTCGGTAATCAGGTCAGCCGGGAACCACTTCTCCCACAGCTCGCGATCCTGACTGTAGGACAGGGTGCTCATGGCCACCACGCCGGCGTCCAGCCACGGATTTCCCACGTCGACGATGCGGCTGACGCGCGCCCCGCATTTCGGGCAGGCGATCTTGACCGCATCGACGTACGGCCGATGAGGCGTGTGCCCCTCGAACTCCTGCCAACCTTCGACCGCGCGCCGCTTGAGCTCAGCTTTGCTGCCGATGACCTCGAAATGCCCGCAGCTCGTGCACGGATAGATCGGCAGGGCCAACCCCCAGTAGCGTTTCTTCGAGATCATCCAGTCGTGCATGTTGCGCAGCCAATCGAGTTCGCGCTCGTACCCGAATGACGGATACCAGTGCGTCTCGTTTACGACCACTTCCATCATCTGGTAGCGCAGGTTGCGGCGCTTCTCATCTTCGGTGACCTGTTCGTAGGGCTTGTCGAGCTGCTCCCCCATCGAAATGAACCATTCATCCACCAGGCGGAAGACCAGCTCGCTCCCGCAGCGCCAACACACCGGGTAGCGGTGCGTATAGGGCTCCACCCGGTAGGAGAGCCCCTTCTGCTGGAGGTTGTCGAAGATCGGTTGGGCGACCTGCTGCACCGGCCGACCGGTCAGCCAATCGAAGCCTTCGACGAACACGCCGGCCTCATCTAACGGGGCGATCACCGGCAGGCTGTACTGCTTGGAGAGCTGGAAGTCCTCGGCGCCGCAGCCCGGGGCGATGTGGACAATCCCGGTGCCCTCCTCTTCACCCACCTCGTCCCAGGCGATCACGCGGTGGGCCTGAGGGCCGCCGTGCGCGATCTGCGCCGGAAGCTCATCAAACGGTCCCTCGTAGGTCCAGCCGACCAGGTCCCGTCCGGGGAGCTCGGCTTCGATCTGGTAATCGCCCTTGAGCATGTGCAGCGTGCCCTTGCTCAGGTAGTAGACCGCCTCGCCCTGGCGGACTCGGACATAGGTCAGGTCCGATCCGACGGCCGCAGCGACGTTGCTTGTCAGAGTCCACGGCGTCGTGGTCCATACCAGCAGGCTCTCTCCCGGCCGCTCGCGCAGCGGGAAGCGCAGCGTCACGCTTGGATGGGTCAAGTCCTTATAGCCTTCGGTCACGATCTCATGCTGGCTCAGGCCGGTCCCGCAGCGGGAGCACCAGGGCATGACGTCTGTGCCTTTGTAGATCCAGCCTCGCTCGTAGCAGGATTTGAGGGCCGCCCAGATGGTGTAGTTGTTCTCGTCGGAGAAGGTGAAGTACGATCCGCCCAGCTCCGGCATCCCCAGCCGCGCCACGATGCCCTCAGCCGTGTCCGACACCGGCCCGTGGGGGCCTTCCAGCGTGATCGTCTGCGAGGGGTCCTCGCCCAACAGGCTGCTCAGCAGCCGCAGAAGGGCGGGGTCGTTCCAGTCCATCCAGTAGCCCAGGCGCATGCTCTGCTCGGTCTGCACCGCGGCGTAGTTCAGGACCCGCTGCCGGCACAGGATCACGAACTCAGCCAGGCCGAAGGCTTCGATATCGCGCTTAGTCTTGAAGCCCTTGTCGCGCTCCACCTCGACCTCGACCCACAGCCCCTGACAATCAAAACCGTTCTGATAGCGGGTCTGGAAGCCGCGCATGGCCTGATAGCGCTGGAACAGGTCCTTGTAGGTTCGTCCCCAGCCGTGATGCACACCCATCGGGTTGTTGGCGGTGATCGGTCCGTCGATGAAAGACCAGCGCGGCGCCTTGGCCCGCAGGCGGCGGAGCTGCCCGAAAGAATCATGGTCGCGCCAGAAGCGCAAGACCTCGTGCTCCTGGGCGATGAAGTCCACCTGACTGGGAACAGGTTTGAACATGATTCACCTCAATGAACGGGTCGCTCAGGCGGGCGCTGCGGCGGGCTCCAGCCCGACGACCAATCGCTTGTTGATGGCGCCCTTGCTCTTGTACTCGAGGATGCGCATCGGTCCGACCTCGGCCGTGCCGGCCACGTGCGTGCCCCCGTCGGCCTGCAGGTCGAGGCCGACGATCTCGACCACGCGCACCTCGGCGATCCCTTCCGGGAGCAGGTTGATCTTGGTGCGGATCAGGTCCGGGATCTGGAAGGCCTGCTGCCGCGGCAGGATCGAGACTCTCACGGGCCGACCGGCGGCGACCTCGGCGTTGACCTTCTCCTCGATCTCGCGCACCAGCTCCTGCCGCATCGTCTCGAACTCGAAATCCATGCGCCCGCGCAGCGGCTCCATGTTCCCGCCGGTCACGCTGGCGCCATAGTCGCGCCAGATCACGCCGCACAGGATGTGCATGGCGGTGTGCGTGCGCATCAGATCGTAACGCCGCGCCCAATCGATCAGGCCGCGCAGGCGCGCCCCGGGCTGTGGGGCCGGACCGGCCAACTCGTGCCAGATCTTCCCCTCGGTCTTGCGCAGCGAATGAACCTCGAAACGGCTGTCGCCCGCCTCCAGCCAGCCGGTGTCGCCTGGTTGTCCGCCGCCGCCCGGATAGAAGGCGGTGCGATCGAGGGTCACCGCCGCCTCGCCGGCCTCAACGACGGCCGCCTCGAACGAGCGCAGGTACGCATCGGTCTGGTACAAGAGTTCGGTCATGTCCTGCCTCCCGCCGAATCACAAGCCCCCATCCCATTCAGGGACGGGGGCTGATCACGCTCCCGCGGTACCACCCTGCTGCCCGCCATGGGCGGACGCTCGTCTGGATACGGCCCGATCATCAGGCTAATATCCGCGCCCAGGCTAACGGAGGGCGGGCCCGGCTCCCCTACTTGCGGTGACGGCCGCGTTCAGGTTGCGGCTCCGGAGGGATTTTCCGCCCTGGCGCCTGCCCCGCCTCGCACCGGCCGCGGGTTCGCTGACAGGCCAACTCAGGCGTACTCGTCTCCATCGACGCCATCGGCTATTCAGTTGCGGCGATTATCCCACACCCGGACGGCGGGGTCAATGACCCAGCGCGGCCACTGAGCGCGCCCTCGGTTGATGTCGATAGCGCACCGATCCGAATCGGGCGAGCAGGTCCGCAGCTTCATCGCGCAGGTCACGCAATCGCGGTTCATTCGTCTTCCAAGCGCCTTCCAGCTGTCGGATGACGAGCTGGCTGTCGCCTCGCACCTCGAGGGCGACCTGAGGCGGCGCCAGGCCTTCGGAGGACAGCGCCGCGAGCAGGGCCTGAAGCCCGGCGATCAGGGCGCGGTACTCCGCCTCGTTGTTCGTGCCCCGCGCGAAAGTCCGCCGCTGCGGCCGGGCGCGCTTCTCGCCCGCCCGCTCCAGGCGGAAAGAGCCGTAGCTCGGGCCGGGATTGCCGCGGCTACCGCCGTCGAAGATGAGGACGTACCTTGCGCGCGCTTCGCTTCCTGGCATTCGACGCTCGGGTGCGGGCCGGAGCCGGCGGGCCGGCCTTGTCGCCATACAGGCGTTGATAAAGCGCCGCCAGATTGCGCTTGTGCAGGTCGCCAGCCAGCCCGTTGATGAGGATGCGCGCCTTGCCGCAGTCCTCGATATCGATGTCGGATAGGTAGGCGGCAGGGTCTTTGCGCCGCGAGGCCGCCTGTACATGACGACGAACGCAGGCCAGGTAGTGCAGGTTGGAGCGCACGGCATTGACGATCTCCCCCCGCAGCACGACCTCACCGTGACCCTGAACCAGGTTCTCCAGCTTCAGGCGCGGGATCCGCTTGAGGCTGGCGACCATGTTGTCGAACTCGCCATGCACCAGGTGCGGCAGCGGCATCATGACGTCGCCCGAGAAGAGGACCCGATCCTCCAGTACCAGCGCCCCGATGCCGTCCTGGCTGTGCCCGGGAAGGGGCAAGAGAACGATCGAGCGCTTGCCCACGCGCAGCGTCAGGCTGCCCTGGTCGAAGACGACCGAGGGCAGGATGATCTGCACATCGCGCAGGTCCCGGTTGTGATCTTGCGCCCCGCGCAGACCTTCCCGGCCATGCGTGTCCATGTACTGGCGGGCGAGAGCGTGACCGACGACGACCGCGCCGGGAAACCAGCAGTTACCCAGCGAGTGATCGGCGTGATAGTGCGTGTTGACCACGTAACGCACCGGGCTGCCCAGCCGGCCCTCGACAAACTCGCGGATCTCGGCCGTCTCCTCCGGGAACGCCAGCGTGTCGATTATGACCGACCATTCGGGGCCGATCACGGCACCTGCATTCACCTGGGCATAGCGATCGCTGGTGAAGACGTAGACGTTCTCGGCGACACGCTCCCGCATCATGGCTCACCTGCGTTGGACGAATCGGTGCGAAGAATAGCACAAGCACCCGCGTGAAGTCAAACTCAATTGACATAACGCGTCGGTGAGGAGCCTAGAGCAGCGCAGCTGCCTGTTCGGGGGATACAACGAGCGGCGACTCCCCCGGGCGCAGGACCTCTACTCCGCCATCGGCCAGGCTGCGCTTGCTGACCGTGATCCGCAGGCGCGCGCCGACCAGATCCGCGTCGGCGAACTTCACCCCGGCCGAGACGGCGCGGCCATCGACGAGGACGGCCAGGCCGCGTCTCTCCAAGGCCGCTACCCAATCGCTCAGGCCCTCCCAGGGCGTGAGGACGACGACATAGGCGTCCAGGGGCGCGATCTCGGCCGGCCAGGAAGGCGCCCGCTGGGGATCTTGCTGCGTCAGGAGCGCGGCCAGCAGCGGGATCAGGAGCGCAGTCCCTACCCTGCCCTCCCCCTGCTGCGCTCTGCCGCCTTCGTCGGTGTAGGAGAATCCGGGCAGTGGATCCCATCGGGCCACCCAGAACCCCGTGCGCCCCTCGAGCGGCGAGTGACACTCCGGGCACGGATCGCCGGCTCGCGCAGCAGCGACGTCGGCCAGGCTGGTGACCACGAAGTCCCTTGGGTAGTTCACGCCGGTCAGGTGGGTGTCCGGCCGGTTGGCGCCGGCGACATAGTTCGCGCCGGCGGGAATGGATAGGTCCCCAACGACCCACAGCCCTGCGTCATTCGGCTGGGCACGGACCTTCAAGCCGATCGGGCTGGCGAATCCGGGCTCAGCGCCGGCGGCGCGGATGAGGCGCTCGTCAGCCGGCACGAGCCCTCGCTGCCCGAGCACGCGCTCCAGCTTCTGCGGGCTGACCTCCAGGTCTCCGCGGAGGATGACCGCGATCAACTCATTGTCGGGCGTCGACAAGAAGAGCGCCTTCAGCGTCTGCCGCGTCGAGAGGCCGAGCTGCTCGGCCAGTGCGCGGATCGTGTCGGCGCCAGGCGTGGCGACCGGCTCGAGCGGCGCGGGTGAGGTGCGGTCAGGCTGACCGCGATCGAAGCGAGCGGCCGCCCGCGCGGCCGCGTATGCGCACGCTGGACAGGCAAGGTACGCCTCGAGGCCATCGGGGTGCCAGACGGCCCAGCCGTCGCCCTCGCCGCGCTCGGCGCGGTGGACCGCCAATCCTGCGGCCTGGCACCACCCCTCCAGCGCCTGGCTCCAGCGATCGCGCGCCTCTTCGGCCGGAGTCGACCCGCTGGAGGCCGAGAGCCATTGCAGCGCCCGCGTCCAACGCGGCGCGGCTAGGCCGAGGGGGTGCTCCGCGTCCGTCCGGACCCAGCGGTCGGCGATCAGGCTTGTCGGGAGCTGACGATAGCTCTGGACCTCGGAAGCCAAGAGCGCCCCCCAGCCGTCGGTGGCCGCGCCCGGTGGCAGGCCGATCGCCTCGGCCGCCGGAAGCGCTTTGCGCAAGGCCACAAGGATCCGGTCGACGACCCGCTGGCCCAGCGGCAGCAGAGTGCAGTCATCGGCCCCCAGGCGCGCCAGAGCCGCCCGTTGAGCCAGCTCGGCACCGGGCCCGCCGCCAGGCCCGGCCTCCCGCAGGGTGCGGCCGAACAGGTCGGTCCAGCGCATGGGGATCCTCCGGATCAGGGAATCGAGGGCGGCGCGGCGTAGTTCGGCGCCGTGGGCGTGGGTTCGATGGTGAAGCCGCGTCGGCTGCGGAAGACCAGGTAGTTCGTCTGACCCGGGTACACATACAGGGCCGTGGTGTAGGCGCGCCCAAACGGCGCGACCTGGACCTCGTACGGCCCGGCCGGCAAGTCGCTTATCGCGAAGCTCTCGTGGTAGGTGACGTCGTCGTTGACCGTCTCGAGGGCGTACGTCCAGACTTCCCATCGCCGCCCGGTCTCCACCGAAGTGATCAGCACCAGAGTCTCCCCGATCGGATTCCCGGCCGAGTCCAGGATCCGCCCCGCCAAGATCCCCCAGCCTTCGGGCGGGACCATCCACAATTCGGGATTGAGTGTCGAGAAGTAGCGGTTCTCGCCCAGCCGGACCTCGAAATGGAGGTGCGCACCGGAGGCATGACCTGTCTCGCCAACGTAACCGATCGTCTCGCCCGTGGCGACGCGCTGGCCGAGCCAGACCGTGGTCGCACCCAGATGGGCATAGACGGTGAAGAGCGGCTGGTTCTCGAAGCCGAAGTCATGGCGAATGGCGATCGCCAGGCCGTAGGGATCGTCCAGCGCCGTCACCTGACGGTACAGGCCGTACCCGACCCAGACCACCTCTCCCGGGCCGGCCGCCAGGACCGGCGTGCCGCGATCGGCGCCCAGGTCGACCCCGGTGTGCGTGCTCTCTTCGCCGAAATACGTGTTGCCGTAGCGGTAGAGCGGATGCGCCCAGTTGACGTCACCGGAGGGTATCGGCCGGGCGAAGTAGAAGTGATCCCCTGCCCGTATCGCCCAAGGCGCCGAGTACAAGGGCGGACGCCAGGCAGAGACCGGGTTCGGGCCGCTGTCCGGGAATGTCAAGCGCAGGGGCGTTGGCGCCAGCGTCGGCAGGGCTTCGGCCGTCGCGGCGGCCGCCTGGCCGAGGACGGCCCGGCCGGCGCCCACGGTGGTCGGTGTGACCAGTGCCACTTCTGTGCTGGAGTGAACTACGGGACGTGGTCCGCAGCCCGCCAGGACGAGCGCGATGGCGCCCACGATCGGCCAATGGCTGCGCTTCGGCAGTGGTCTCATGGCGGCGGCGCGGCCGTAGCCAGCGGGGTCGGGGTGCGGCTGGGCGTGGGAGTGCGCCAGCGCCACCACCAGGGAGTCGGGGTCGGACGCAGGGTCGATGTCGGGGTGACCGTGGCGGTGCGATACAGGGTTGGGGTGACGACGGCTTCAGGCGGGTAGAGCTCCGCCATGGCATCGCTCCAGTCCATACCCTCCATTCGGGCGAACTCGTTGAATCGCGCGGCCGGGTAGAACGTCCTCCAGTTGGCCATGGCCGGCAGCCGCTCGAAGCCGAAGTCCGCGGCCAGGCGCGTGAAGTCGATGTAGTAGCCGGCCGGGACGGCCGGTTTGAGCGCTCCGCCCTGGTCGTAGGCGCTCGGATCGCCCGTGAAGCGCGCGTCGAAACCCCACGGCCGTCCGCGCAAGGGCTCCCCCAGCGACCCATCCTGCACGCTGGCCCGGACGAAGACGCGCCAATACGTCTGGCCAGCGAAGTCCTCGCGTAAGACCTCGACCCACCCGGCCTGGAAGGCAGCCAGGTTGAAGGCGAAGGCCCGGCCGGTATACAGCCAGTCGGAGTATGCGAACCCCGGAGGCAGCGGGTCATTCAACCCCACGAACGCGTTCGCCAGGCTGCCGAGGAAATCCCATCCGGCCTCCTGCGCCACCCGCCCGCGCAGCGCGTTGAAGGCCTCGTCGACCGCGTCGGAAAGCCGGAACGGCGGCGAACGGAAGTCCGGGAGGTCAGCGAGAGATAGCCGGCCAAGGTCCGTCCGCTGGCCGATCTCGACCACGAAGGCAGGCGCCGAGGTGGGCAATCCCGAGGCAGCGGCGATCCGCTCCCCGGGCAGGCCGGAGGCTGTCCACGTCGGGCTCCCTTCCACGGACAGACCCCCGAGGCCGGCTGTCATCTGCATCTCCGAACCGAGACCGTAGAGTGCAACTGAGGTGGAGTAGGCAGTCTGCAGGACAGCCGCCAGCGAACCGCCGTCCGGCGACCAGGTCGCGGCCACACCCTGCCCAACCGTCGCGGCGGGATGGTCGGGCTGTGTTAGGTCCAGGATGCGGATCTCGGCCACGCCCTCGAAGTCGGCCGAATACGCCAGCCTGGCGCCGTCCGGGCTGAAGGCCGGCGCCGATTCGACGGCGTCTGACGTACGGCTCAGGTTGTGGAAGCGGTCATTCGGGTTATCCAGGTCAGCCAGAAACAGATCGGGATTTCCGTCGCGATCGGAGATGAAGGCGATCGTCCGGCCATTCGGGTCCCAGGCCGGCGCGACATCCAGCCCAGGTTGGTTGGTGAGCTGGATCGGATCCTGGCTGCCGTCGATGGGCAGGATCCAGATGTCCAGGTCGTCGGTGTAGTAGGCCTCGTAGGCCAGCCACAACCCATCCGGCGACCAGGCCGGGTGGGCCTCATAGCCCGCCGTGTTGGTCAGCCGTTGGACCTCGCCCGACCGCAGCCGAAGCATGTACAGGTCCCAGTTCCCGTCTCGGTGGCTGGCAAAGGCAAGCCATTCCCCGTCCGGGCTGACGGCCGGATCGCGGTCATCGCCGTCCGAGGCGGTGAGAGGGATAGGCTGTGCGTCTCCGGGGACGATCGCCCACAGGTGAGAGCGCCCGCCGTGGCGGCCGGCAAAGAGGAGCGTTCCGAAATCGGCTGAACGTGTCGGCGCGGGCGTGGGGGTATCCGGCTCAGAGATGATCTCGACGGTGCTGCTGGCGGTCGGGTTCTGGCTGAGGAGGGTGGCGGCGGCCACGAGCGTGGGGTCCGGCTCAGCCAGTGCGGGCCGTTGACGCAGCCGCACCACGGCCCAGCCGAGGGCCGCGATCGAGAGCACGCTGGTCAACAGGAGCAACCTGAAGGCCAGTGAGCGGTGAACCGGCCGTGCCGGCCCGTTCCTCGGCTGCGGTGCTACGCCGTTGCTGCCCATGGCTCCATGGTCCCGCAAAACCGGCCGCGAGGCGCGCTGATTATACATGCCGGCTGCACGTCCCGCCGGGCACGATGCAAGAAGAGTGCCCCAACAATGGACAGAGCCGGCCTGGAGACCGGCTCTGTGCGATACGCGGGCGCCTGTGGTGTCAGGTCACGCTGGGCGGACTTGATCCTCCCAGCGTAACGCGGCGATATTGGCGGGCAGCTCGAAGGCGGCCCCAAACGCGTCCAGGTCGCCGCCCCGGCTGCGGTAGGCCTCGACCAGCGGCTCCGGAGCCAGCAGATGGCGGGCGAAGTATTCGGCGCACTCCTTCAAGGTAGCCAGAAGCAAGGCGGGCAGTCCCAGGGCCCGGCCGTGACGGCTGGTCACCAGCGCGGTGAGCGTCTCGCGGGCCAGGGAGAAGCGTCGCTCCTTCTCCGGGAGATCGATGCGCACAAAGATACTGCCGCGTTGGGCCGGGGTCCGGGCGAAGGTGGCATCCCACAGATGGGAATACATGTTAACCACCCCCAGGTCCTCATCGAACAGGCTGGGTGGATGCTCCAGCAGCTGTTCGACGGGGACCGGGGGCTCCACCACCCCCAGGTAGTCCGCCAGCCCGCGCGCCAGGTTCCGCAGGAACCACTGGCGCTCTTCGGCAGTCGTCTGGATCATGCGGCCTGCTGCTCGTCAGACCGGGACACATCCGGCAGAAGCCCTTCGGCCGGCGACGGGAGCTCGATGCGCCGGACGGGCTGCTCTGCGGTGCGGACGGCCCGGTAGGCCAGGACGGCGAACTCCGCCCACGTCTGTGCGCGCAGATCGACCAGGTCGGCCCGCATCTCGGGGGAGAACTCCAACTCGGCCAGCACTTCCCCGATCTTTCCGGCATGGAAGGCCTGGACAACGCCCGGGTCGATGATCGAGCGGGCCACCAGCTGGTTGAGCGATTGCATGGACATGTCTACACCTCTCTCTGACAATCTGCCGCGTAGCTCAGAAACGAAAGGCAGCAGGCACCGGTCGCCTTGCTGCCTGGCAGGAGCCGACGTTGACGGTTTCTACACGAAGGGCATTCGCTCCGGTCGTTTCCCCCGAGCGCCCACCCTTCTTCCGAACTCGTCTTCGACGAGCCCAGACTCTACCGCGGCCTCCGGGGCTAGCCCCCGGGCCCACCACCGTCTTTCGGGCAGCAGACGCTATGCATGGCAACCTCCTTGTCGATTGGTTCCACTCTGGCATCAGAGTACGCCCCCGCTCTCAATCAATTCTCAACCGGGTTTGGCAGGATCCGGACAACTCACCAGCCTGGTGGCCTCGGCCCCCTGCCTCGGCGGCTCGGCCCCGGCGAAGCGTCCAGACCGCCGCACAGCGGAGCTGCAACGTGGACTCCCCGGAGCCGGGATCCGGGAAGGCAGCGCGGCCCGGCGCTCGCTATCCGATCAGACGCGCGTACAGCTGCCGGAACTGCTCTGGTGGATCGAGGCCCAGCTCATCGGCCATCAGCCGGACGTAGCGCTGGTAGTGGGCGACGACCTCGCTGCGGCGGCCAAGCCGTCCCAAGGCCTCCAACAAGCGCAGATTGGTGTCGTCCCGGAGTGGGTCGATCTCCAGCGCCTGGCGCAGCGTCGTCACCGCCCGCTGCGGCTGATCGCGCACCAGAGCCTCCTCGGCGTGGATGGCCAGCAGATCCAGGTAGGTCATCTCCAGACGGCGCCGGCGCTCGATCACCCAATCAGCGTCTGCGCCGTGCAGGAACTGCCCCCCATAGGAGGTGATTGCGGCGGTCAGGGCGAAGAGGCGGCGGGGGTCACCCGGCGGCAACGCCAGAGCCACTTCTGCGGCCCGGGTGAATTCGGCCACATCATAGTGAATCGGGATGTCCGGGTTGAGGTTGTACTCGGTGCCGGATTGCAGAATGGCTTCCTTGCCCAGCGCCCGCCGAAGGCTGTAGATGGCGGTATGCAGGTTGGAGGTCTGCCGGCCGGGGTTGTACTGCGGCCAGAAGGTCTCGACCAGAACGTCGCGCTCGGCGCCCTGCTGGTCGACCAGGAAGAAGTAGACCTCGCGAGCCAGCTTTTTCACCTCGGTTAGCTGCCGTCCGCCGAGCCGGATCGTCGAGCGCCCCAGCCCGATGACCTCGATCTTGGACGGCGCCTCGGCCGCTTCCGGCACGCTTTCCAGATACTGCTGCGCCACCCCTCGCATGGTCTCGATGCGCTGCAGCACGACCGCCAGGACCGGATTTCCCCCAGCGACGCGGCGGGCGAAGTCCCGGAATGCCGGGTCGAACGCCATCTCGGCCGCCAGGATCTGCTCGGTCCCATGGGAACCGGTCCAGGTCAGCGCCCGATCCAGTGCCGCCCGCGCAGCGGCCGGCTCATCGGCGGCGAACGAAGCCCGCGCCAGGAAGTACAGCACGGCGGCTTTCTCTCCCGCCTCCAGCGAGGCGTTCTTCTCTTTCAGCAGTCCTTCCAGCCGCGTGCGAGCCGCCTTGGGTGCGGCGGTAACCTGCAGGGCCGCCAGCTGAATGTCGACCGCTGTGTGCGGCAGCCCCTTAGCATCCAGCGAGATGGCCCGCCGAAGCCATTCGTGCGCCAACCCCCCGCCGCCGCGCCGCCGGTGCAACACGCTGGTCTGGACACAGCCGTACGATAGCAAGCTGACATTGTCCAGCTGCGTGGCGATCGAGAGCGCCTGCGCGTACAGCTCGGCGGCCTGCAGCGCCAGGTCGAGATCGCTGAACAGGTCGGCCTGGCCAAAGAGGACGACCGCCTCGCGATGCGGGCTGGCCGATTGGCGGGCGTGCTTGGCCGCCTCGGAGAAGCGCTCCATGGCCTCCAAGAAGCGGCCGCGCAGGTGCAGGTCGACGGCCAGGTTGTTGTAGGCCGTGGCCAAATGGTAGGGGGCGGCGTGTCCTTCAAGGACCTGGACCGTGCGGAGGCTGGTAGCGTAGGCCTCATGCGACTTGCCCAAGGCGGTCTGCACCATGGAGAGGTCCGCGAGCGCGTTCGCCATGGGCATGGCATCTTGCACGCGGTCGAGGTGGCTGATCGCCTCTCCCAACAGGGCCTCCGCCTGCGCCAGGTCGCCCTTCGATCCGAACTCCGCCAGGGCGGACAACCGGCAGGCGAGGGCCCGCTGTAGTCTGTCACCCCGGGTCGCCACGAGCCGACTGGCCGCGCGCGCTCTCTCCCGGGTTGCTGCAAAGTCACCGCGCCGGTAGGCGACCAGGCCGCGCAAGTT
>DAIRVC010000049.1:0-16167 GCA_036803025.1 Anaerolineales bacterium | reverse complement strand
CCGAGATCTCCCCCCCGAACTTCTCCTCGAACGCCATGATCAACTCGACCAGATCGAGTGAGTCTGCTTCCAGGTCCTCTCGGAACCGCGCCGTCGAGACGACCTTGGCCTCCTCGACCCCGAGGAGCTCCACGATCACCGTTTTGATCTCTTCGAACGTGTCCGCCATTTCGTGCCTCCTCCGTGTTTACGCGCAGCCAGGCCCAGGCGATTGTAGCGACTCAAGCGGTTCTGTCAAGGCTTCCGTTGACACCCCGCGGCAGGCTTGGTATTATGGCTACTCTTCACCTAGGAACACCCCGGCATGCCTGAAGTTACGCCGACCGCCAAGCGCAAGTCCGACCACATCCGCATCAACCTGGAGCAGGATGTCCGGTCGGAGCGGACGACCGGCCTCGAGCGGCTGCGCTTCGAGCACCAGGCGCTCCCCGAGCTCCATCTGGATCAGATCGATACCGGCCTGTCCTTTCTGGGCCGTCGCCTGCGGGCGCCGGTCCTGATCTCGTCCATGACCGGCGGAACGGAAGAAGCTCGCCGCATCAACCGCGCCTTGGCCGCCGCCGCCCAGGCGCGCGGGCTGGCCATGGGGATCGGCTCGCAGCGAGCTGCGCTTGAAGACCCGTCGCTGGTCGAGACATTCCGGGTACGGGATCTGGCGCCCGACATCCTGCTCTTCGCAAACCTGGGCGCGATCCAACTCAACTACGGTTATGACATCGAACACTGCCGCCGGGCGGTGGACATGGTCGCCGCGGATGCGCTCGTCCTGCACCTCAATCCGCTTCAGGAAGCCCTACAAGCCGGCGGCGATGTCGACTTCAGCGGCTTGCTGCGCAAGATCCAGGCCGTCTGCCGCCGGCTCGATCGGCCGGTGATCGTCAAGGAAGTCGGTTGGGGGATTTCGGCCGAGACGGCTCGCCGACTGGCCGACGCCGGTGTGGCCGCCATCGACGTCGCCGGCGCCGGCGGGACTTCCTGGTCGCAGGTCGAGATGCACCGCGCCCCCGATCCGGCGCGCGCCCGGCTGGCCGGCGCGTTCGTCGGATGGGGAATCCCCACTGCGGAGGCCTTGGCCGAAGTCCGGCAGGCGCTGCCTGGCATGCCGCTCATCGCCTCGGGGGGCCTGCGCAGCGGGATCGATATCGCCAAGTGCCTGGCCCTGGGCGCCGACCTGGGAGGCATGGCCGGCCCCTTCCTGCGCGCTGCGGCCGAATCCCCCGAGGCGGCGCTCCAGACGGTCGACCAGGCCATCGCCGAGATCCGGATCTGCATGTTCGCCACGGGCTCGGCCGACCTGACGGCGCTGCATCACGCTCGCTTGAGGGAGATCCGTTGACCGGCGCGCCGACGGACGCGGTCTCGAGCCTGGAACTTCTCGCGGCGCTCGAAGCCGACTTGCAGACCAGCGTTCTCCAGATCAAGAGCCCCGAAGTCCGGGCGATGGCCGAAATGGTCGCCTACCACTTCGGTTGGACCGAGGCCGACGCCGCGGCGCGCGGCAAGCGGGTGCGCCCGCTCTTGACGCTTCTCAGCTGCGCCTCTGCCGCGGGCGACTGGCGCCGGGCACTCCCTGCGGCCAGCGCCGTTGAGCTCATCCACAACTTCTCCCTGATCCACGACGACATCCAGGACAACAGTCCCGAGCGTCGCGGACGGATCACGGTCTGGAGGCGCTGGGGGATCCCCCAGGCGATCAACACCGGGGACGCGCTGCTGGTGTTGGCGCACCTGTCAGCGCATCGGATGGCAGCCCTGGGGGTCTCGCTAGCCGCGACCCTAGACGTCCTGCGCCTTCTGGACGAAGCCTGTCTGCACCTGACGCGCGGCCAGCATCTCGACCTGGCCTTCGAGCAACGGGCTGAGGTGAGCGAAGCCGACTACATGGAAATGATCGAGGGCAAAACCGCCGCGCTCTTGTCGGCGGCAACGACCTGCGGGGCACGCGTGGCTGAGGCCTCCAGCGAGGCCCTCGACCACTTCCGCCTGTTCGGCCGGCATCTCGGGCTTGCGTTTCAGATTCTCGATGACATCCTGGGCATATGGGGATCGCCGCAAGTGACCGGCAAGCCGGCCGGCGATGACTTGAGGGCGCACAAGAAGTCCCTGCCGGTGCTCTTCGGTGCCCAGCAGTCGTCGGCCTTCCTCGAGCTGTGGGCGGCCGGCAGCGTCGACGAAGCGGCGGTCGCTCAGATGACCGCCACCCTGGAGAAGGCCGGCGCGCTCGAGTTCTCGCGCCGCGAGGCGGAGGATCACACCGACCAGGCCCTGGCTCACCTGCAGGCAGCGGCGCCTCAGAGCGCCGCCGCGGACGAACTCCGCAATCTCTCCTTGCGACTCCTGCAGCGACGCCGCTAGACGAACGCCTGGAAGACGCGGTTCCCCAACCGCCGCCCCCGGCCGCTTAATCGCAGCCCCGCACTGCCCTCTCCCCACTCGAGCAGGCCGTCCTGTATCAGCGGTGCGGCCGCGCTCTGCATGGTTTCCCAGGCCGGCTGGCCGTGACGCAGAATGAAGTCTTGCCGATCTACCCCGGCCTCCGTCAGACGGAGCCCGAGGAGCATCGTATCGCGCGCCGATTCCTCGGCGCCGATCGACCGCCAGGTCTCGGTTGCCGGTGAGATCGGGAAACGCGACGCCTGCCTCGCCGACCGCATCCGCCCGATGTAGTCCACGATCGGGCGCACATTGGCGGTGCGCACCGCGTCTGCATACCCATGTGCCCCGGCACCCAGGGCAAGATACGGCAGATTGCGCCAGTAAGTGAGGTTGTGGCGGCAGGCGCTGGCCGGCAACCCATCCGCCTGGATCGGGCCGCGCGCCCAGTTGGAGATCTCATACTGGTGCAAGCCGGCTGCGGCCAGCCGCTCATCCAGGTCGTCGAGCATGTCAGCCGCCAGGTCATCGTCGGGGGAGGCGACGCGCCGCCGGGCGATCTGCGATGCCAGGGGTGTGCCCGGCTCGACGGACAGCGCATACACCGACAGGTGATCCGGCCCAAGGCCGAGGGCTTGATCGACCGTCGCCCGCCAGGAGGCCAGGTCCTGGCCGGGCACACCAACGATCAGGTCGAGATTCAGGTTGCCGAAGCCGGCCAGGCGGATGCGTCGGACGGCCTCGGCCGTCTGGGCGTGGTTATGCCGGCGTCCCAGGAGGCGCAGGACTCGCTCATCAGCGGACTGCATCCCCAGGCTGATCCGCTCGAAGCCCAATTCGCGCGCCGCCTCAAGAAACCGCGGTGCCAGCTCACCCGGATTGGCTTCCAGCGACAGCTCTGCCGCGGGATCGAGCCGGAACGCACTCCAGATCCCTTCCACGAGCGTCTCCAAGTGATCCGGGCTCAAGCGCGAAGGCGTCCCACCACCCAGGTAGACGCTGCTCAGGACCGGCGGGTCTGCCGCTGCCCGAGCCAGCTGGCCGGCTTCTTGCACGACTGCACCGGCGTAGCTGCCCACCCACTCATCCATCCCGGCGTAGGTGTTGAAGTCACAGTAGTGGCAGCGCGAGCGACAGAAGGGGATGTGGACATACAGCGCGTAACGGAGGGCCGCGGCAGGCTCCCCCCGTCCGGGTACGCGGTTCCATTTAGGCTGGTCTGGATCGGCCATCGCTGGCCCGGCAGTATAGCACGCCGGTCTGCTCAGCCTCACCCGCGGCTGGTACTCGGGGTCCCCTGACCCCCCGGCCGGTTGCGTGCGAATCTACTCATGCTATAATCTCGCAAATTCAGCCCATCCCAGTCGGAACAGCATGCGCAGGATCACGCGTACCCTGGAAGGGAAAGAAGGCGAGACCGGACAGCTCGGTCAGTTGCAGCCTGGGGTAACCCTTCAGGATCGCTACTTGATTCTGGGCATCCTGGGCAGCGGCGGGATGAGCTCGGTCTACAAGGGCCGCGATCTGCATTTCCCCAACGTCACCAAGCTCGTGGCGGTGAAGGAGATGCTCAACCTGGCCTCCGACCCGACCATGCACGAGATGGTCGTGCGCAACTTCGAGCGCGAGGCCGACCTGCTGGCCACCCTCTCGCACCCGGCCATCCCGCGCATTTTCGATTACTTCTCCCAGGAAAGCAGCTCGTATCTGGTCATGGAGTTCATCGAGGGCAAAGACCTCGAAGCCATCCTGCGCGAGAGCGAGGACTTCCTGAGCGAAGAGCAGGCCGTCACCTGGGCGCTGCAGCTTTGCGAGGTGCTCTCCTACCTTCACAACCAGAAGCCTCAGCCGGTCATCTTCCGAGATATGAAGCCCTCTAACGTGATGATCGACAATCACAATCTGATCCGGCTGATCGACTTCGGCATCGCCCGTGTCTTCCAGCCCGGTCAGAAGGGGACCATGATCGGGACGGAGGGCTACTCGCCTCCGGAGCAGTACCGCGGTGAGGCCTCGCCCGCCGGCGACATCTACGCGCTGGGCGCCACGCTGCATCATCTGCTCACCCGGCGCGATCCGCGCGCCGAGGCGCCGTTCTCGTTTTCCGAGCGGCCGATCCGCCAGCTCAACCCGCGCGTCTCGGCCGAGACCGAGGCGGTCGTCGCCGCGGCGCTGGCCTACGATCCCAAGGACCGCTTCCCCAGCGCCGAAGCCATGCGCCAGGCGCTGGCGACGGCGGCGCGCAAGACCGGAGTCCTCAGCGGGGCGCAGCTCTCCACGGCCCTCAAGCCGCGCAACGAAGTCGAGGAGTTGTGGTCCTTCGAATGCGAAGACGAGGTGCGCAGCTCGCCCTTCGTGTACAACGGGACCGTATACGCCGGCTGCTACGACAACAACCTGTACGCGCTAGACGCCAAGGACGGCCGCTTCCTGTGGAAGTACGCCACCGAGGCGGGCATCGCCACGCGGCCGCTGGCCGATGACGAGTCGGTCTACGTCGGCTCGGAAGACCTGCGCATGCACGCCGTCACCGCGCGCAACGGCCGTCTGGTATGGACCTACTACTGCGAGGGGCCGATCCGCTGTTCCCCGGCCACCTCGCACGGGCACTTGTTCTTCGGCGCCGATGACGCCCATCTCCACGTGGTCAACATGCTCAGCGGACGGCGCGCCTGGCGCACCGAGGCGGCTGCGCCGATCCGCTCGACCCCGCTGATCGAGAACGAACGCGTGTACTTCGGGTGCGAGAGCGGCGACTTCTACTGCGTGGATTTCAAGGGCGAGCTCAAGTGGCGCTACAAGGCCAAGCGGGCGGTGACCTCCTCGCCGATCCTCGCGGAGGGCACCATTTACTTCGCCTCGCTGGATTGGACGCTGTATGCCATCGAGGCCGAAGGCGGCTGGATGACCTGGCGCTTCCGCATGGGCCGGCCGTCGATCTCCAGCCCGGCCGTCTCCGAGGGGCGCCTGTTCGTGGGCTGCGCCGACGGCAACATCTACTGCGTCGAAGCCCGCTCGGCGCGCGAGATCTGGCGCTTCCAGACCGAGCATCAGGTGACCGGCTCGCCGGTCATCCACGAAGACTCGGTCTACTGCGGCTCTGTAGACGGATCGCTTTACTGCCTCGACGCCCGCAGCGGCCGCCAACGCTGGCGCTTCCAGACCGGCGGGCCGATCACCGGGACACCCTTCATCGCCGACAACGTCCTATACATCGGCTCCAACGACCACCGCATTTACGCCCTGCTCACCTGAGCCGGGTTATGGACGACAACGAGGCTACGACCAACACATGAACCTCTGGCAGCGCCTCTTCGGCCACAAGAAATCCGCTCCGCCTGATCGCGCCAAGACCGCACCCCTCGACCCGGGCGTCCTGCCTTCGCCCCCCACCCCAGAGGGACGCCAGCATATCCTGCTCGGCTCCGCCCAATCGGTCGGGATGGAGCGCACCCACAACGAAGACGCCCTCCTGATCATCCAGGGCGCGGCCGGAGGCGCCGAAGCCATCCCTGATTTCGGCCTGTTCCTGGTGGCCGATGGCATGGGCGGCCACCGCTCCGGCGAAGTGGCCAGCATGGTCTCCGCTCGGGCGGTGGCCAAGAGCCTGACCGAAGACGGCCTGCTCACGCTGCTGGATCCCGACAAGCCCGATCCGTCTCCCACGCTGCAGGACTCCGTCCGCCAGGCGCTCGAGAACGCCAACAATGTCGTCGTCGACCGCGTCCCCGGAGGCGGCACCACCCTGACGGCCGTGCTGCTGCTGGGAGATCACCTGACCATCGGCCACGTCGGCGACAGCCGCGCCTATATCATCCAGGGCGGGCAGTTGCAGGTCGTCACCCGGGACCATTCGCTGGTCGAGCGCCTGCGCGAGCTCGGGCAGCTTTCGCGCCAGGAGGCCGCCGACCACCCGCAGCGAAATGTCCTCTACCGGGCCATCGGACAGGGCGCCAATCTGGAGGTCGACGTTCAGACGCATGGCGTGCCGCACGGCGGGCACCTGCTGCTGTGTTCGGACGGGCTGTGGGGGGTGGTCTCCGACGAGGAGATCGGCAGAGTCGTGCGCGAAGCGCGCGACCCGCAGGCTGCCTGCGATGAGTTGATCCGGGCGGCCAACACAGCCGGCGGCCCGGACAACATCACGGTCGTCTTGGTGTACTTCCCTCCGACCTAGAGACTGGGGGGGCTGACACTTGCCGGTGGTGAACGACTATTACGCGCTCCTGGGCGTGGCCAGGAACGCCAGCCTGGACGAGATACGGCGCGCCTACCGCGAGTCTGCGCTGCGCCTACATCCCGACCGCAACGTCCGCCCCGGCGACACCGAACTGTTCCTGGACGTCAACAAAGCCTACGAGGTCCTGGCCGATCCGGAACGGCGCAGCGCCTATGACGTCGAGCTGGCCGAATACGAGACCGAGCTCAGCCGGGCGGGCGTCTTCCAGGTCAACATCCAGCACAGCCGGCGGACGATCCTGCAGCTCGAAGAGCCGCAGGTGCACTACCTGCTGATCGACATCAGCCCATCGCCGGGCGTGACCGTTCCTCGCCCGCCCGTCAACCTATGCCTGGTCATCGACCGTTCGACTTCGATGCGCGGTCAGCGGCTCGACCAGGTCCGCTCGGCCGCCCAGGCCATCCTGAACACACTCGAGAGCGAGGACAACGCCTCGATCGTCGCCTTCGGCGACACGGCCGAGGTGATCGTTTCGCCCAGTCACGCCAAGGATCAGACCACTTCGCGCGCCCGGCTCAGCCTGCTCCAGGCCAGCGGCGGGACGGAAATCGCCCGCGGCCTGGATACCGGCCTCAGCGAACTTACCGCACATCTGAGCCGCGACGGGGTCAACCACCTGGTGCTGATCACCGACGGCCGGACCTACGGCGACGAGGCGCAGTGCCTGGAGTTGGCCGACCGGGCTGCCAAGCAGGGCATCACCATCAGCGGCATCGGCATCGGCGCCGATTGGAACGACCGCTTCCTGGATGACATGACCGGCCGGACCGGCGGAACCACGGTGTTCCTGGACACTCCCAAGACGGTCTCGTCCTTGCTGCGGCGCACGTTCGATTCCCTCAGCCAGGTATTCGCCAGCCACGTGCGCCTGGAGGGCGCCTTCAACCAGCAGGTCGAACTGCGCACGGTGTTCCGCTTGTTGCCCGATGCCACGCCAATGGCTGATACGCTGCCGCTCATGCTGGGCAACCTGCCGCGCGAGGGGACGATCCGCCTGATCCTCGAGCTGGTCATTCACCCGGCGATGGAGGCGCGCGAGCTCAAACTGGCCCAGTTCAGCGTCGTCGGCGAGGTTCCCCGGATGCAGGGCGGCGAGCAACGCGTCCCGGTCGTGGCGGCCTGTCCGCTGGCCAAGGAGCCCGACGCCAGCCCACCCCCGTCCGACATCGTGTCGGCCCTCAACCTGATCGCGCTGTATCGCATGCAGGAGAAGGCGCGTCACGAGGCCGAGTTGGGCCAATCCGCCCAGGCGGCCCGCCGGCTCGAGAACCTGGCAACGCACCTGCTGGCTGCCGGCGAGCGGGACCTGGCCAAGGCCGCCTTGAGTGAGGCCGGGCGACTGATGCAGACCCGCCACTTGAGCACCGAGGGCGAGAAGCGGCTGAAGTACGGCACCCGCGCCCTGCTCCTGCCCCCCAAGTCGAGTGCGCCATGATCGAATGTCCGGCCTGCAAGCACACTGAGTTTGTCGGCACACTCTACTGCAGCGAATGCGGGACGCGCCTGATCCATGTCTCGCCCATGCCGACCATGTCCATTCCGCGCGACCGCATCGATGCGGTCGCCCTAGCCACCAAGCCCTCGCCGCCTGAAGGCCCGGACCTCGAGTCGGGCGCCATCCTCGGATTGCGCATCGCCTCCAGCGGGGAGATCGTCTCGCTGATCGGGCGTGAGAACTACACCCTCGGCCGGGCCATCGCCGGCCAGGCGATCGTCCCGGATGTCGATCTCGAGCCCTACAACGCCTACGAACACGGCGTCTCGCGCATGCACGCCGAGATTCGCCTCAACCCCGAGGGCGTGCACGTCGTCGATCTGGAAAGCGCCAATGGCACGCTGATCAACGGCCGCCGCCTGGAGACGCAGACGCCGACGCTGGTCCGCCATGGTGATATCATCCAACTGGGTCGGCTGCGCCTGCAGCTGATCTCCCGCTACCGCGGATAGAGGAGCCGAATGCCCGTTACCGTGTTGATCCATCTGGCCGGCGAGGATGCGGTGGTTGCCGAAGTGGAGGAGCTCCCCGCCCCGGGCGATGTTTCGATTACGGTCACCAACCCGCGCAAACGGGACGGCAAGGACCTGACCTACGTTCAGAACAACGTGGTCACGGTGATCTGGCCCATGCATCGAATCAATTTCATCGAAGTGATGCCTACCGTCGAAGAAGAGCGGCTGATCGGGTTCGTACGCGAGTGACGAGGCCGGGCATGTCATCGGCTGCCCCTCACCGCAGGCGCATCCTGGTCGTCGACGATGAGCCGCGCATGGTGCACTTCATCCGCCTCAACCTCGAGCACGACGGGTTCGAGGTGATCGAGGCCTCCTCCGGGTCGCAGGCGCTCGACAAGCTGCGCGACCAGCTCCCCGATCTGGCCCTGCTGGACGTGATGATGCCGGACCTGGACGGCTTCGAGACCCTGCGCCTGATCCGCGAGGTCTCGAGCGTCCCCGTCATCATGCTGACGGCCAAGGGAGAGGAGGACGATCGCGTGCGCGGCCTGGAGCTGGGCGCCGACGACTACATCACCAAGCCCTTCAGCCCGCGCGAGCTCGTCAGCCGGGTGCGGGCCGTGCTGCGGCGGACCGAGTCGCCCGGCGCGCCGGCGCACGAATTGATCGAGGTCGACGATCGGTTGAAGATCGATTTCGACCGCCGCGAGGTCTGGGTCGAGGGTCGCCTGGTCAAGTTACGCCCGACGGAGTATCGCCTTCTCTATCACCTGGTCCAGAATGCCGGCTGGGTCGTGCCCCACGACCAGCTGTTGGCCAAGGTCTGGGGCTACGAGTATCGCGACGAGACGCACTACCTTCGCCTGTACGTCAACTACCTGCGCCAGAAGCTCGAGCGCGACCCGTCCAGCCCCGAGTACATCCTCACCGAGCGCGGCGTCGGCTACCGTTTCGTCGATTACCGCCGCTCCGCCGCCCAACCGCCCGCCTGAGCCTGTCCGCCGCCCTGGGCCTCTAACGCGGATCTGATGCGCCGATAGCGCGCCTCTGACGCGACCTGCCTAGATTCGGGCCACAACATTCGGACACGAGGGAGGTATCCATGTCCAACATGATCCGCTGGGAGCCGCTTCGGGAAGTGATGTCCCTGCGCGAGCTGATGGACCGCATGCTTGAGGAGCCCTTCACTCGCGGGATGAACCCGGGCGGCATGCTGAGCGCACCGGCCGTCGACCTGTACCAGACCGATGAGGAGGTCATCGTCAAGGCCAGTCTCCCGGGCGTCAAGCCCGACGAGATCAACATCAGCGTCACCGGTGACGTCCTGACCATCCGGGGCGAGGTGTCGGAAGAGAAGTCGACCAAGGAGAGCACCTATCACCTGCGTGAGCGGCGCTTTGGGTCATTCTCCCGGACCATCCCGCTGCCGACGGTCGTGATGGCCGAGAAGGGCAAGGCCGACTTCGAAAATGGAATCCTGACCCTGACGCTGCCCAAGGCTGAAGAGCTCAAGCCCAAGACCATCGCCGTCAAGGCCAAGTGATCTGCGCCAACCTGCCATTGCCCGAGAGCCTGCGGCGAGGCAGCAGGCTCTTCGTTTTCGCGCAACGAGCCCCATCCGCCGCCTGGATCCCTGGCGCGCCTTGCGGATGGCGCGTGGGTCCGTTACAATGGCATTTCCGAGGTGCCCAGCGTGCCCCGACATCGCATACTCCTGGTAGACGATCACGAAGTAGTCCGGCTCGGCCTGCGAGCGCTGCTCGAACGCAATCCCGGCTTCGAAGTCGTGGCCGAAGCAGCCACTGCCCGCGAGGCAATCGAGCGGACCATGACCTTCAACCCGGACGTGGTCGTCATGGATATCCGCCTGCCGGGCGGCTCCGGCATCGAAGCTTGCCAGGAGATCACCACCCGCTTTCCGGCCACCAAGGTGATCATGCTGACATCGTACGCCGAGGATGAGATGCTCTTCTCGGCCATCCGCGCCGGCGCCTCCGGTTACGTCCTCAAGCAAATCGGCGGCGATGACCTGGTGCATGCCATCGAGGCCGTCGGCCGAGGCGAGGCGCTGCTCGATCCGGCGGTCACCCAGCGCGTCTTCCAGGAGGTCCGCAAGGCTGCCCGGGAGGAAGAGGCCTCCGCCTTCGCCGACTTGACACAGCAGGAGATGCACGTCCTTCAGCTCGTTTCCGAAGGGCGCACCAATCGCCAGATCGCCGAGTCGCTCTTCCTGGGCGAGGGCACCGTACGCAATTACGTCAGCAGCATCCTCTCCAAACTCGGCGTTCGCAACCGGGCCGAGGCGGCCGCCTACGCCGTGGAGCATAACCTCAAGGACTACCTCTAGTCCGCCACAAGAGAAGGGAATCAACAGGCCGAGCGGCGCTGCCGCTCGGCCTTTCTGTTCGCTCTGCCGGCGCCGATCCGGGTCAGGCCTCGGCCGGCTTGCGTTGCGGACGCCAGGTCCCCCAACTGCCCTCGCCGCCGACGCGGATCTCCCGCCCAAGGAAGCCGAAGATCTCCCCCGCCCGGACCTTTAGGTCAAGCCCGCGCAGCGCATGCACCCGGCCATAGGATTTGCGCAAGCCTTGGACGTCGATTGCGAGTGTATCCGGCATCACACACCTCCCCCGCGCGCCGGATCCCTTCTACGGCGTAGCGGATCGTTGTCGATACGGGAGTCGGCGACGGGGCTTGCTACTGGGGCCGCTTGGTGCCGGCTGCAGGCGTCGAGCGGCTCTCGAGTCGGGCGGCCTGGTAGGCCAGGCTACCGAGCCAGTCCTCGACCGCCGCCTCCAGGCTGCCGAGGACGCCGAGGCGCGTGGCGATGCGGACGGCGCGATCGCCGGCCTCGCTGCACACCTGGTCGACAAGCCGCAAGTCCTCGCCGGACAGCCCGCGGGCGGCTTCGCGGATGCGGCTCCTCAGGCGCTGGCTGCGTACCTCCCAGAGCATCTCCGGGAAGTCCCTGCCAAGCAGCTGCGGCATGTTCAGCCCGAAGCCCGCCAACGCCTGACGCAGGTCGTGGCGGACAGCCAGGCCCTCCTGCCGAAGCGTCGACTGCAGAGCCAAGATCTCTTCGTGGATCTCGCGCAGCACCGGCAGCGAGACCGAGCCGGCCAGGACCAGTTGTTCCACCAATTCCTGGAAGGGCTTGATATCGCCTTGTTCGAGGCAGTGGCCGAGGAGCTCACCCGCCTGCATGCGCACGTAGGTGCGCTCAGCCAGCGTCAGGAGATCGTCAAGCGGCTGGCCCACCGGGGGTCTCCGTTCGGGGGGAGTGCTGGCCGCACGGGCATAACTCGCGCAAATAGTCCCAGGTGTACAGGCCGAAGCGGTGGCCGTCCTTCCACACCGGCTGCAACGCGTACGTGCCGGCCCGCTCCAGCGCCTCCAATTCGAACGCCGGTCCGCTGTGCAGCGGCAGGCTGAGCATGTCGGGGGACCCGTGAGCGCTCATGTTCTCGTGCCCGCCGCGACACTCCGCACACGGGCAGGCGGAGCGCAAGCCCGCCAGCGGGTACTCGCTGTGGTGCCCGTCGTCCCACTCGATGATCAGCAGGCCCCGCGATCTGGAGGCCGTCACGCCCGTCGGCCGGAAGCCCATGGGAGTCATGATAGCCGCGACCCGCACCGGGCGCAACTCAGCGCGAGCCCAGGCCGCGCAGGAAGCCGCCGACGGCCCAGCCGTTCTTGCGCTGGTCGACCAGGTTGACCAGATACCACCAGGTGAATCCGTCGGCTTCTACCGGGCCGTCCGAGACCTGGAAGACCTCGTTTTCGACGCCCAGGACGTTGATGGAGGCGTTGAGCGCAGGCGAGGCGCGCAGGCGCAGGCCGTCCCCGCCTGTCCCATAGACCTCGACCATATCGCCCACGCCGAACCCCTCGCCCGCCTGAGGATCGGTGGCCGGCGTGGCCGCCACGGTCGGCGCCGGCGTCGGCGTCAGCGTCGGTGCGGGTGTATCCGTCGGCGAGGGAAGCGCCAGGACTGTCAGGATCGGCGTCGGTGCGACGGGCTGAGCCGCGCCGCCGCGCCCGAAGGCACTGACGATGATCAGGACTAACAGGATGAACAGGCCGACCAGCGCACCGACCACCGCCCACAGGCCGACGCCCGACGACCACAACCTCGCCAGCAGTGTGCGTATCGATCTCATAGCGGCAGGAGGTAGAAGGCCAGGGCCAGCATCAGGTACAGGGCCAGGAGCTCTGCGCCCTCCAGCCAGTTGGCCTCTCCGTCGGATGCGACCAACGCCGCGATCAACACCCCGCCGACCAGCGCCACTAGTTCAAATTCGTTGAAAACCATCGTCAGCGGGTTCCCCATGAGCAGGCTGACGAATACCAATACCGGCACGACGAACAGCGCGATCTGCAGCGATGAGCCCACGGCGATCTCGACGCTCAGGCTCATGTGATTCTTCAACGCCACGGTTACGGCCACCAGATGTTCGGCGATATTGCCCACAATCGGAATCAGGATGACACCCAGGAAGAACTCCGAGATGCCCAGCTGCAGGACGACCGGTTCCACTTGCGCCACCAGGATCTCGCTCAGCCAAGCCACGCCGACCGTAGCCAGCAGCAGCAGCACCAGCGCCCCCCTGGGCGTCCAGGTCGGGTGGTGGACGGCAGCCTCGGCCGACGGGCGGGTCAGCGGCCCGGCCGGGCCGCGCAGACTCTGGTAGATGCCCAACCCGTACAGAATGATCATCAGACCGGCGACGCCCAGACTGAGGACCTCGACGCTGACCTCGCCCAGGCCGCCGGTCGCCTGGGAAAAGAGGGATGGGACCGTGAGGGCGACCACCGCCAGGACAAGCAGGATCGAATCGCTGGAGGCGCGCGCCCGGTCGAAACCCTGTACGCCGTGCCGCAACCCACCCAGAAGCATGCTCGCCCCCAGCACGAAGAGCAGGTTGCCCAGGATCGATCCGGTGATGGAGGCCTTGACCAGCTCGAGAAGTCCTTCGCGGATGGCCACGATGGTGATGATCAACTCGGCCGCGTTGCCCAGCGTGGCGTTGAGGAGTCCGCCGATGCGCGGTCCGGTGTAGGAAGCAAGCGCCTCGGTCGATTCGCCGATCAGCCCGGCTAGCGGGATCATCCCCAGCGCCGAGATGACCAATACGAGCGTCGGCGGAGCATCCCGCCAGGCCAGGTAGACGGCCAGCGGCGCCAGGATGACCAGCCAATAGAGGGGGTTGCGGAACAGACGCAGCGCTGCGACTCGGTTCATGAGGCCTCGGGCACGGGGGCTTCCGCTTCGGAGAACAGGAGCGGGCTGGTCCCGCTGGGCACCAGCACGCGTAGCACGCGCTTCTCGGTACGAAAGCGCGCCGGTGATCCGACCTTCCCCGGCTCCCCATCGAGATGGACAGGCGTCTCCGCCATGAGCTCGAATTGCGCTTCCGCCGCCTGGAAGTTGACCACCCCGTGCGCGTCGACATGACGCCCGGTCAGGATCTGCGCCACGCGCAGGACTGTGTCGCTGAGCGAGGTGCCGCCGATCAGCCAGAAGTCGAGCAGGCCGTCGTCGAATTTGGCGCTCGGCGAGAGCTCCAGCAGACCGCCGGCGTAGGCGCGGATGTTCGTGGCGACGGCTACCAGGAAGCGGTCCTCCCAGACCTGATCGTTGGCCGTCACCCGCACCGGGATCCCGGTCCAGTTCCAGGCCGTCCAGACCGTCTGGATCGCGTAGTGGAGGGTGGCCAGCACCTTCTCCCAGCGCTCGCGCGGCTCGATGCTGTTGACCACCTGAGCGTCCAGCCCGACCCCGGCCCACATCAAGAACGGCTGACCGTTGCACGTCCCGATGTCGACCTGGCGCACGATGCCGCGTGCCAATCGGGAAGCGGCCTCCTCGAGGGCGAAGGGGCTGGTCCAGCCCAGGCGCGGCAGATCGAACTGCTGGGCCCAGACGTTGGCCGTCCCGGCCGGGAGCACACCCAGCGCCGTCTGCGTGCCCGCCAGCGCGCCGGCCACTCGCCCGACGGAGCCGTCCCCGCCAGCGATGAACACCGCGTCGCAGCCGGCCCGCACCGCCAGAGCAGCCCGCGCGCTCAGGTCCTGTCCCGGGCCGCACTCTTCAACCCGAATCGTCCATCCGGCGCGGGTGAGGACGTCGACCGCCCGGCCCACGAACGGGCCGGACGGGAAGCGTCCGGCGGCGGGGTTATGGATCAGCCAGCCTGTGCTCACACGGACGACTCCACGCGAGCGCCCATTATAGCGCGCCCCCCGCCCCGAGCGATTGGCGCGGCCGCCAGACGGGGTTAGAATGACGATCCGGGAGAGCGATCGTGATCACACCCGGCGAGATGCTTCTGGGCGGCCGCTACCAGGTCCTGCGGCAGCTCGGCTCAGGCGGGATGGCGTTCGTCTACCACGCCCGCGACCTCAACCTGCAGCGAGAGGTGGCGGTCAAGGCGCTGCGTGATGACCTGGTCCACGACCCGGCCTTCCAGGCCCGCTTCCTGCAGGAGGCCCGCGCCGCTGCCAACCTGCTGCACCCCAACATCGTCACCATCTACGATTTCGGCCACGACGCCTCACGCTACTTCTTGGTCATGGAGTACGTGCAGGGTACCGACCTGAAGACCTACATGCGCCGGCGCGGGCGGTTGACCATCCCCGAAGCCGTAGACCTGGGCATCCAGATCAGTTCCGGAGTCGGCTATGCCCACCGGGCCGGCCTGGTCCACTGCGACCTCAAGCCCCAGAATATCCTGGTCTCACCCGACGGGCGGGCCAAGATCACCGACTTCGGCATCGCCCGGGCGCTGGCCTCGATCGAGCCGGACGAGACCAGCGAGGTCGTCTGGGGCAGCCCGCAGTACATGGCCCCCGAGCAAGCCGCCGGCGGTCCTCCCTCGCCCTCGAGCGACGTATACGGCATCGGCGTGATCCTGTTCGAGCTCCTGACCGGCCGCCTACCGTTCGAGTCCGACAGCGCCGAGGCGCTCACACAGCTGCATTTGAGCAGCGTGCCCCCTTCACCGCGGCGCTTCAATCCCGAAGTGCCGCCGGCGTTGGAGCAGATCGTTCTGAAGATCCTGGCCAAAGAGCCGTCGGCGCGCTACCGCACCGCCGATCAGCTGGCGCGCGTCCTGACCACCTTCGTCGCCCAGCCCCTTCAAGGGGACTCGGGGCCGGTCGAGGCGACCCGCGTCGGCGCCACGAGTCCGGCCGCGGAAGCGCCGCCGGCCCGGGCGGCTGGCGACAGCCAGGTCGACTGGCTGGCCGTCTTCCTGGGGCTGATGGCCTTTCTGGCCATCGGCGGCCTGATCCCTCTCTGGCTGTTGGTCTTCCTGCGCAATTCGGCCGGTCGCTGAAGTCTCCCGCAGGCTGCGGTCCGGCGCGGCAATCGGCCGCGGTATAATGCACTCGCGTCCCTCACGGGACCGTTGGTGTTGGTACGCTTAGGAGGCAATTGTGAATACGCCGCGAGGCAGAAACTCGCTGGTCCTCGTCGTCCTGCTGGTGATCATCGCCGTGCTGGTCCTGCGCTTCAACGGCGGGACGCCGCAGCCCGATCGCCTGACCCTCAGCCAGGTGGCCGATGCGATCATCGCCGGCGACGTGCAGAAGATCACGGT
>DAIRVC010000048.1:0-16277 GCA_036803025.1 Anaerolineales bacterium | reverse complement strand
ATGACGACCTGATCGAAATCGTCGCCGCCCAGGTGCGTGTCGCCGTTCGTGCTCAGCACCTGCACCACTCCCTCGCCCACCTCGAGGATGCCCACCTCGAGGATGCTGATGTCGAACGTCCCGCCTCCCAGGTCGAACACCGCGATCTTCTCGTCCTTCTTCTTGTCCAGGCCGTACGCCAGCGCCGCCGCCGTCGGCTCGTTGATGATGCGCAGCACCTCCAGCCCGGCGATCTTGCCGGCGTCCTTGGTGGCGTTGCGCTGGGCGTCGTTGAAGTAGGCCGGGACGGTGATGACCGCCTGCGTGACCGGCTCGCCCAGGTAGGCTTCTGCGTCGACCTTGAGCTTGGCCAGGATCATGGCTGAGATCTCGGCTGCCGAGTAGTCGCGGTCGCCCAGCCGCACGCGCACGTCGCCGTTGGCCGCGGCGCTGACCTTGTAGGGGACCAGCGCCAGGGCGCGCTGCACTTCCGCATCGGAGAACTTGCGCCCCATGAAGCGCTTGATCGAGAAGATGGTGTTCTCCGGGTTGACGATCGCCTGTCGACGGGCGACCTGGCCGACCATGCGCTCGCCGGTCTTGGGGTTGACCGCCACGACCGATGGCACCAGGCGGCCGCCTTCCGAGGAGGGGATGACCACCGACTCGCCGCCCTCCATTACCGCGACGACCGAGTTGGTCGTCCCCAGGTCAATGCCGATGATCTTTCCCATTCCGTCCTCTTCTAGCGAGCCACGCGGACCATGGCCGGACGCAGTACGCGCTCGCCCAACCGGTATCCTTGGCGAATGACGTCGATGATCTTTCCGTGCTCGACCTCGTCGTTCTCTTCGAATGTGATGGCTTCGTGCACGTTCGGGTCGAAGGTCTCGCCCACGGCCTGGATCTGCTCGACCCCCTCGGCCTCCAGCAGGGTCGCCAACTTGCGGTGGATGAGCTCGATCCCTTCCGCCCAGGCCTGCAGGTTCTCGGCCTCCGGCCTGTCGCGCAGCGCCCGCTCCAGATCGTCCAAGATCGGCAGAATGTGCGTCAGCACCTCAGCCGCCACGGTGCCGCGCGCCTGTTCCAGCTCGCGGTCGACGCGCTTCTTGTAGTTGGCGAATTCAGCCCGCGCCCGCTGCCAGCCGTCGAGGTACTCGTCGGCCAGGCTGCGTGCCTCACCCCAGCGCGCCAGCGCCTCTTCGAGCGTGGTCGGGGCCGCCTCGGCCGGGGCGGGGGCCCGCTCGGCCGCGCCCTCCGGCGCGGCCGCCTCAACGGGCGCCGGCCCCGCCTCCGTCTCGTCTGACGGCTGCGTGCCGGTCCGGTCGGGCTGAGGCGAAGCCGCCTCCGCCTCCGGCGTCTCCGTCTGCGGCGCCTCCCCCGTCGATTTGACCCCTTCCTTCGTCTGCTTGGATCGCTTCACCGTTTCCCCTTCTCCATTCCGGCGTCTCCGTCAGCCGGCGAACGCCTCGACCACCAGGTCGCTCATCAGCCCGGCGACGTAGCGCACGGCCGAGATCGTGCGGCCGTAAGCCATGCGAGTCGGGCCGAGCACACCCAGCGCGCCGGTGGCGAAACCGGGTGCGCCGTACCTGGCCAGGACCATCGAGCAGTCGCGCAGCTCCTCCCAGGCGCCTTCTCCGCCGATCACCACCTGCACACCGCCGACCGCCGGGCTGAGCGCCTTGGCCAGGAACTCCTCCAGGAAGGAGCGCTCCTCCAATAGCCGCAGCGACTGACGCATTGTCTCCGAGTCGGCGAACTCGGGCAGGCTGAGCATGTTGGCCAGGCCGTCGTGCACCAGCTCGCCGGCGGAGACCGCATCGGCCCGAGACATCACCTCGGCCACCAGCCGCGAGACTTCCTGGCCCAGCGCATCGAAGTGACCGGCCTGCGATTGCACCCCGGCGGCATCACGGCCCAGGCAGGCCTGGCTGATCTTGCCGGCCGTCTCGGTCAGACGCTCCTGAGGCACAACCTCGGCCAGCGTGAGCATCTGCTGGCGGACATCTCCGCCTTGCAGCACCAGCACCAAAAGCACTTGCCGTCCGGCTGTGGCAATCAGCTCCAGATGTTTGAAGACCGCCCGTGTCGACCGCGGGGCGGTCACCAACGAGGCCACACGCGAGTGCTGGGCCAGCACCGAGGCCGCCAAACGCACCCACTCGTCGACATCCGCCCGGGCCTGGTGAAACTGGTGGCTGATCAGCCGCTTCTCTTCCTGCGGCAGGTCGGTCTCACCCACCAATCGCCGCACGAAGTAGCGGTAGCCCTCTTCGGTCGGCACGCGGCCGGCCGAGGTATGCGGCTGCCGCAGCATCCCCGCCTGCGTCAGCGCCACCATTTCATTGCGCACCGTCGCCGGACTGACGCCCAAGTCGAACTGCCCGACCAGGCTCTTGGAGCCGACCGGCTGGGCGGTATCGATGTATTCATGGATGACCAGCGCCAGAATGGTCTCCTGACGCTCCGTCAAAGCCGGCGCCATCCAAGCCTCCGTTAGCACTCTCGGCGTGAGAGTGCTAATCGAGCGGCGTCTAGGATACCATGCGGGTCCTTCACCGTCAAGCGGCGTGGCTCGGAAGGGCTTCCGCACGGGCTTCCGCTCTGCGCGCGATCGCGCAGCCCGCCGGCATCGGCCGGGCCGGCCATGCCCGGAGCCTCGCTTGACAGGGCATTCGCTCGCCGGTAGGATTGCCTCGGTCTTGGGCGGGGGCGGGCCGAAGACCGGGATCACACCGTGAGAGGTGCTTCGTGGCGATCGTCGAGCTGAGCGATGCGGACTTTGAAGTTCAGGTGCTGCATGCCACCACGCCGGTCCTGGTCGAGTTCGGGGCCGAGTGGTGCCACCCGTGTCGGCAGCTCGACCCGATCATTGATGAGCTGGCCGCGGAGTGGGGGCAACGAGTCAAGGTCGGCCGCCTGGACATCGACACCAACGTCGCTTCGACCATGCGTTTTGGCGTCATGGGTGTCCCGACGTTGATCCTCTTCATCCGCGGCGAGCCGGTCGAACGTTTGTCGGGCTACCTCCCCAAAAAACGGATCATGGAGCGGCTCGGCCCGCACCTGGAGATCTAGCATCAGGCTTTGGTCCGGCGCCGGGCTGGCGCTTGCTGCCGCAATAGCCAGCCCGGCGCCGGATTCGTGAGCGGCCCCTCTCACTTGCCGGTTGACAGCCCTGCCGGCGGGCCGTATACTCGGCGCAACAATCGAGCGACCAAAGGCTGCGAAGAGGACGAGTACGTGCCGCGCCGGCGGCCCAGAGAGCGGGGGAAGGGTGCGAACCTCGCCCGCACGGCGGCACGGAATGGGCCTCGGAGCTGCAGGGCGAAAGGCTTGGCCGAGTAGCCCGCGCCGGAGTTGCCACCGTTATCAGGGCAAAGGGCATCGCGGCCGAGCCGCCGTGCCCGCAAGAGTGAGGCTGGCCTGAGACCCCGTCGCATCACCGACGGGGTCTCCTTGGTTCCGGCCTCGAGTGGGGTGGCACCACGGGCCTGACTGCGCCCGTCCCCGGCCGGGGACGGGCGCATGCTTTCAGCGCGGAGAGAGGAGCGCACGATGGAATCACAACGGCAACGCCTGCTGACCGGGGACCGGCCGACCGGCCGCCTGCACCTCGGCCACCTGGTCGGGTCGCTACTGAACCGGGTTCGCCTGCAGGACGAATATGAGTGCTACTTCGTCGTCGCCGATCTGCACACGCTCACGACCCGACAGGCGCGGGAGGAGATCGGCGAAATCGGCGGCAACGTGCAGGAGATGCTGCTCGACTACCTGGCCGTCGGCATCGACCCGGGGCGCAGCGTCATCTTCCTGCAGTCGGCTGTGCCGGAAACGTACGAGCTCAACCTGCTGCTGGAGATGCTCGTCAGTGTGCCGCGCCTGGAACGCGTCCCCAGCCTGAAGGACATGGCTCGTGACGCCCACCTGGAAGTCATGCCCTTCGGGCTGCTCGGGTACCCGGTGCTGCAGGCGGCTGACATCCTGCTGCCGCGTGCCCATCTGGTGCCGGTGGGCAAGGACAACGAGGCTCACGTCGAGGTCGCCCGCGAGCTGGCCCGCCGGTTCAACTTTCTGTACGGGGAGACCTTCCCCGAACCGCAGGTGCTCATCGGTGAAGTCCCCACGTTGGTGGGTACTGACGGCCAGGCCAAGATGAGCAAGTCGCTCGACAACGCCATCTACCTCTCCGACGATTCTGAGACCGTGCGGCGGAAGGTGATGGGCATGTACACCGACCCGCAGCGCGTGCGCGCAGACATCCCCGGCCGCGTCGAGGGGAATCCGGTGTTCATCTACCACCGCGCCTTCAACACCGACAAGGCCGAGCTGGCCGATCTGGAGGCCCGCTACCTGGCGGGCAAGGTCGGCGACATCGAGGTCAAGCAGCGCCTGATCGCCGCCCTGGAGGCGGTCCTGGCGCCGATTCGCGCCCGCCGCGTAGCACTGGCGGCACAGCCCGGACGGCCGGAGCAGGTGCTGCGCGAGGGAACCGAACGGATGCGCACGGTCGCTCGGGCGACCATGGCGCGTGTGCGCCAGGCGATGGGCCTGTACCGGCTACCGGAATAGCACGGGTTGCGCGGCACATCCGGCCGCGCCCGGAACCCGATCCGCTGACCTGGCCGCCGGAAGCCGGCTGCCTGCGTCGCTGCACCCACAGCGCAGCCTGCGGACTATCGTCACGGCATCGGCAGAGTGCGGGCGCGCACAGCTCGTACTTGCGCGACCGGGAGGCGACGCGCTCCCTATGACCGGTCATCCGGCGCGGCAGTGTATAATCGAGCCGGATCTCCGTT
This sequence comes from Anaerolineales bacterium, assembly GCA_036803025.1. Classification (GTDB taxonomy): domain Bacteria; phylum Chloroflexota; class Anaerolineae; order Anaerolineales; family E44-bin32; genus DAIRVC01. Next base: position 11,496 of record DAIRVC010000048.1, on the reverse strand, counting down.
CACAGAGGCGCAATGGACGAGAAGAAGATCCGTGTGCTCATTGCCAAGCCCGGGTTGGACGGCCACGACCGCGGGGCGAAGGTGATCGCCCGCGCCTTGCGCGACGCCGGCATGGAGGTGATCTACACCGGCTTGCGCCAGACGCCCGAGATGATCGCCGAGGCTGCCCTGCAGGAAGACGTCGACGCCGTCGGCCTTTCCATCCTGTCCGGCGCCCACATGGGGTTGGTGCCGCGGGTGATCGAGTTGCTGCGCACGCAGGGACAGGAACGGGTGGCGATCCTCCTCGGCGGCATCATCCCCGACGACGACGTGGCCGCGCTCCGGCAGGCAGGCGTGGCGGCCGTCTTCGGCCCCGGGACGAACACTCAGAGTGTGGTCGAAGCGGTGCGCCAGGCCGTCACCGACGCCCGAGCCCGCGGCTGAGGCTGGTGATGGACCTGGCGGAACGGGTCCCGGCGGGGGACCGCTTGGCGTTGGCCCGGCTGCTGACGCTGCTCGAGAACGACCAGTCCGAGGGTCATGACGCCCTGGCGGCGCTGTATGCCCGCACCGGCCAGGCTCAGATCATCGGAATCACCGGCGCTTCCGGCACCGGCAAATCCACACTCGTCAACAAGCTGGCCCTGGGGCTGCGCCAGGGTGAGGGCTCCCCAACCGTCGGGATCGTCGCCGTCGATCCCAGCAGCCCGTACACCGGCGGCGCCATCCTGGGGGACCGCATCCGCATGCGCGACCTGGCCGGAGACCCCGGCGTGTTCATCCGCAGCATGGCCAGCCGCGGCGCCCTGGGCGGCCTGGCGCATACGACCTTCAGCGTGGTCGAGGCCCTCGACGCCGCCGGATTCGAGCTGATCCTGATCGAGACGGTCGGAGCCGGACAGACCGAGGTCGATATCGCCCGCACGGCGCACACCACCATCGTCGTCGACGCCCCCGGGCTGGGTGACGACGTGCAGGCGATCAAGGCCGGGATCCTCGAGATCGCCGACGTCCTGGTGGTCAACAAGGCCGACCTGCCCGGCGCCGACCAGGCGATGCAGCTCCTGCGGGCGTCGCTTCAATTGGCTCATCCGACACGGGCGGAGTGGTCCCATCACGGTCCCGGCGCGCCTGCGCCCGCACCGGCCGTCGAGTCCCTGTGGATCCCCCCGATCCTGGCCACCGTCGCCACGCAGGGCCAGGGCATTGAGGCGCTGATCGGGGCGCTCGAACAGCATCGGGCCCACCTTCTGAAGACCGGGGAGCTCGCCTCCCGGCAGCGTGAGCGGGTGCGCGCCGAGTTGGACGGGCTGCTGCGCGATCAGCTGGCGGCGCGCTGGCGGGCTGCCCAGCCGGACGGACGTTTCGAGGCGGCGCTCGAGCGTGTCCTCCGGCGCGAGATTGCACCGCGGCGCGCGGCCGTCGAACTGGCGTCGCCAGAAGGCGCCTGAGCGGCTCGGGCAGTGGCACGCAAGCCCGGCCGGAGGTAGACTCCGCGGCAGAGAGGCGGCGCCGGGTGGGGGGTGAGGCGGCCGCGCAGAAGGGGAGTCGCCATGGGCATGATCTACGGGTACGGCGGCATCAAGCTGTTTTCCGGATCGGCCAGCCGCGAGCTGGCACAGGAGATCAGCGATTACCTGTCCGTGCCGCTGGAGCCCTACGATCGCGTCGAGTTTCCCAACGAGAACATCTTCATCCGGCTCCATCGCAGTGTGCGCGGCCAGGACGTGTACGTCATCCAGGCGATGTCGCCGCCCGTGCACCGCAACCTGATGGAACTGCTCATCATGGTCGATTGTCTGAAGCGCGACTCGGCCGGCCGGATCACGGTGGTGGTCCCCTACATGGCCTACGCCCGCTCAGACAAGAAGGACCAGCCGCGCGTGCCGATCACCGCCCGGCTGGTGGCCGACATGATCGAAGTGGCCGGGACCGACCGTTACGTGACCATCGACCTGCATGCCGGGCAGATCCAGGGTTTCTTCTCGATCCCGGGCGACGTGCTGACCGCCTTCCACATCCTGAGCGACTACTTCGTCACCAAGCATCTGGACAACGCGGTGGTAGCTACCGCCGACCTGGGTTTCGCCAAGAAAGGCCGCAACTTCGCCGCCAAGCTTGGCACACCGCTGGCCTTCGTTGAGAAACGCCGCAAAGGCGATGACCCGCGCGCCTCGGCCACGACCATCATCGGCGAGGTGACCGGCAAGGACATCGTTCTGGTCGACGACGAGGTGTTGACCGCCGGCTCGATGGTCGAGGCGATCCGCATCCTGAAGGATCACGGCGCGCGCGACATCTACCTGTCGTTCACACACGCGCTGCTCGTCCCGCCGGCGGTCCAGCGCCTGGCGGAAGAAGGCCTGAAGGAGCTGGTCACGACCAACACGATCACCATCCCGCCCGAGAAGCGGCTGCCCAACTTGAAGGTGCTGTCCGTGGCGCCGCTGTTGAGCGAGGTGATCCTGCGCGCCCACGAGGGCCGCTCGGTCGGCGAACTGTTCAACGAGTAGATTGGGGCTGCGACCTGCGAATGTCCCCCGCCGGTCCTTGGCGGGGGACTTGTGATTCCGCCTGCACCGTCAGCGGTGGATCTTGGGCGGCGACTTGCGCGCTTCGACGAAGAGCGGCTCCCAGGCGCTGATGTCCTGGCCCTTCCTCAGGCGCCTGTAGAAGTCCCGGGCGATCTCACCCTGGGCCTCGGGGTTGAAGCCGGCCAGGCCCTTGCCCTGGGCGCGCGCCTGGTCGATGCCGGCCGGGCCGCCATAATCGTAAACCGCCGCGCCGAACTTCAGGTGTGCCTTGAGGGTGCGGAACAGCGATGGCAGCCCCTCGGCCTGATGCTGGCGTACGTGCATGGCCTCGTGCAGGAGCCAGGGGAAGTCACCCAACGTAGGTGAGACCAGATCCGCGGCCGTCGTATGGATCGACCGCGGGAAGTGGATCGTGTTACCCAGCGTTACGGAGTTGTCGAAGTCGGGTGGAGGTCCGCCGCGCAGCCGCGCCGTCCAGCGGGCGATCGCATTCGTCCAATCGGCGCCCTCGGCGATACGGACCAGACTGCAGTCGATCCCGCCAGCGAACACCCGCCGGATCTCTTGTTCCTCGAGCGCGGTCAACCGTCTCTTCACATCCCCCTCCTGGGCTCAAAGGGCCCGATACCGTTACAGCCCATGAATAGCGGCGGCGTTCTCCAGAATGCGCCGAACGGGCGGCTCGGGGTTGGGCGCTGGACCAAGCGGGTCAGCCGGCGCTGGCCGGCCGGACAGGGCGCACAGCACGGCGGCGATGCTGGCTGAGAGGGCCCGCGGGTCGTATCCGCCTTCCAAGACAAACACGGTCCGGCCGCCGCAGTGGCGGTCGGCGATCTCGGCCAGGCAGCGCGACAGGGCGTAGTAGCCTGCGCCGGAAAGCTGCAGGTTCGCCAGCGGGTCGCGCCAGTGAGCGTCGAAGCCGGCCGAGACGAGCAGGAGATCCGGGTGAAAGCGCGCTGCCAGCGGCACCAGCAGGCTTTGGGCGATCTCGTCGAAGCCGGCATCGCCGGCGCCGGCGGGCAGTGGAAGGTTGACGACACTCCCCTTGCCGTCGCCCTGGCCCGTGTCGGCCAGCGCGCCGGAGCCGGGGTAGATCCCCTCCTGGTGGGTCGAAACGTACAGGATGTCCGGATCGTGCTCGGTGATCGCCTGGGTGCCGTTCCCGTGGTGGACGTCGAAGTCAACGATCATCACGCGGCGCAGGCCGAGGGCCTGGGCGCGGCGAGCGGCCAGGGCCAGGTTGTTGAGCAGGCAGAATCCCATGGCGCGCGTGGCGGTGGCGTGGTGGCCGGGAGGCCGCACCAGGGCGAAGGCGCGCGGAGGGTTGCCGGCGGCGACCGCTTCGACGAGCGCCAACGTGCCGGCGGCGGCGCGCAGCGCGGCGGCGAAGGAGCCGGTCGTCACATAGGTGGGCGCGTAGTCGACGTAGCCCGGCCCCTGGGCCACGGCTTGCTCGAGTGCCTGCCGATAGGCGGCAGGGTGAACAGCCTCGAGCTCGGATTCCTGCGGGGCTTCGGGCGCCTCGACAGCCACAAGCCCGCCGGCTGGGAATGAGCCGAGCGCATCCTTCAGATGGGCGAAGCGAGCATGGTTCTCGGGGTGGCTGCCGAGATCGTGCTCGGGGGAGGGGACGAGTGAGTAGGCGATCGGGAGAAAACGACCTCGGGGGCCCGCAGGACCTCCGAAGTCGGTCTCAGACGACGGTGTCATGATCGTGACCGGCGCGCGCCGTCAGCTGCCGCCCGGCGCAGGCACGTGCCGCTTGCTTTGCCAGATCGCCCAACCCAAGGCCGCCAGCAGGACCACCATGATGATCCAGCCCACCACCCCCAGCGTGCGATATTGAACCACGACCGGGGCGATGATGACCGACACCAAGTTGACGACCTTGATCATCGGGTTTAAAGCCGGACCGGCTGTGTCCTTCATCGGGTCGCCGACGGTGTCGCCGACCACGCTGGCCTTGTGCCGTTCGGAGCCCTTGCCGGTGTTGGCAGCCGGGTCGTCGGGTTCGTCCTCGATGATCTTCTTGGCGTTATCCCAGGCCCCGCCGGCGTTGTTCATGAACACGGCCAGCAGCTGTCCCGAGAGGATGATGCCGGCCAGGAAGCCGCCCAGCGCCTCGACCTGGAGCACCAGACCGACGACGATCGGGGTGATCACGCCGAGCAGCGCCAGCGGGATGAGCTCTTTCTGCGCCGCCTGGGTCGAGATCTCGACCGCCTTCTGGTAGTCGGGCGGCACCTTCCCTTCCAGCACGCCCAACTTGAACTGGCGGCGGACCTCCTGCACGATCAAGGAGGCCGCCCGACTCACGGCATTGATGGCGAAAGACGAGAACAGCCACGGCAGCGCCCCGCCGATGAGCATTCCGATGAAGACCTGCGGCACCTCGACGCGGATGCCGAGGGTGCTGATCCGTTCGGCGAGCGGGATGCCGGCCGAGGCCTGGGCGCGGCTGACGTCGACCAGGTACGATCCGAACAGCGACACCGCCGCGATCACGGCGGAGCCGATGGCCACACCCTTGGTGATGGCCTTGGTCGTGTTGCCGACGCCGTCCAGGTCGGCCATGATCTGGCGCGCCTGGCGCGTATCCTCGTCCTGCAGCCCGTGCCAGGAGAGCTCGCCGATGCCGTTGGCGTTGTCGGAGATCGGGCCGTACGAGTCCATGGCCACGTTGTTGCCGGTCAGTGTGAGCATGCCGATACCGGCCATGGCCACCCCGTACAGGACGTACACGGCCGAGGCGGCCGGGTCGACCCCGCCGAAGATAGCGATCGAGGCGAAAATCGTCGCGGCGATGACGAGGATCGACCAGACCGACGACTCGTACCCGACCGAAATGCCGGAGAGGATCAATGTCGCCGGCCCGGTATCGGCCGCCTTCTTGATGCCGCGCACGGGCCCGGCATGGGTGCCGGTGAAGTACTCGGTCAGGCGGTCGATCACGATGGCCAGCAGGACGCCGACCGCCGTGGCCAGGAACGGGCGCCACCAGCCGCCCGGGACGTCCCGCATATAAAGGTAGCCCACCACCCCGAAGAGCACGACCGAGATCGCGGCCGAGGAGAGGAAGCCGGTGAAGATCGCCTTCATGGCGTCCCCCGACTTGCCTGGGCCGCTGCGGACCAGATAGGTGCCGATGATGGACGATAGCACGCCGATGCCGCGCACCAGCAGCGGGTAGATGATCCACTCAATATGCCCGGTGACCGAGGTCAATGCCAGTCCGAGGATCAGGCCGGAGACGATGGTGACCTCATAGGACTCGAAGATGTCGGCGGCCATACCGGCGCAGTCGCCGACGTTGTCGCCGACCAGATCGGCGATCACGGCCGGGTTGCGCGGGTCGTCTTCGGGGATGCCGGCTTCGATCTTGCCGACCAGATCGGCCCCGACGTCAGCCGCCTTAGTGAAGATTCCGCCGCCAACGCGCATGAACAGCGCCAACAGCGTGCCGCCGAAACCGAATCCCAGCAGGGCATCCGGGGCCGCCTTGCCGAAATACAGGAAGATGATCGTCCCGCCGAACAGGCCCAGCCCGTCGGTCAGCATCCCGGTGATCGTCCCAGTGCGGTAGGCGATGCGCAGTGCGTCCCCGAAGGACCGCCGTGCGGCGGAGGCGACGCGGACGTTCCCTTGAACGGCCATGCGCATCCCGATCTGGCCCACCGACAGGCTGAACAGCGCGCCCAGGACGAACGCCACTGCTCGCCCGATGCCGATGATCAGGCGGACGCTTTCCTCGCTCTGCCCGGCGAAACGCTCCATGGCTTCCGGGGAGGGGGGGACGATATAGACCGAGAGGAACAGGGCGACTGTCAGGACGGCGATGAGGGGGACGATCGACCGAAGCTGGCGTTGCAGGTAGGCATCTGCACCGTCCCGGATGGCTCCCCAGACTTCCTGCATCTTCGGGGTCCCCTTGTCTTCCCGAAGGATCTGGCGGCGCAGGAACAGGGCGTACAGGAGCCCCAGGATCGCCACGCCCAGGACGGCGTACAGGGCGACCTGCTCGAAGGTGGTCAGACCTTCCATGATGAGTACATGTCCTCCTGGTTCGATTGTAGGTCGGTCCGGGGAAGCGCCGTGATTGTACTGAGGGGTACTGGGCATGTCAAGCCAAGCCCCTGCGGGGGAGGGCTCCCCTTCAGAATGAGCGTTTGATGAGAAGGCTCACCCCTGCTTGACTTGGCTCTCTCATATTCTGTATAGTGTTCCAGGGCTTCTCACAGGATGGTCTCCGTCCCCCGGGGCCCGTCCCGACACGACGGCTGCCTCGCCGGCAGCCTGGCGCAAGGCGCCATCCGTCATCATTCGGCGTTCCTTCGAGGAAGAGCATGATCCAGGTCGAAGGCCTGACCAAACTCTACGGTCAACATCCTGCCATCCGGGGTCTGACGTTCCACGCCGACAAGGGCGAGATCCTCGGGTTCCTGGGGCCGAATGGCGCCGGGAAGACGACAACCTTGCGCATCCTGACCGGCTTTATGCCGCCCACGAGCGGGACTGCCCGGGTGGCCGGCTACGACGTCGTCGAGCAGTCGTTGGAGGTCCGCCGACGGATCGGCTACCTGCCCGAGACCGTCCCGCTCTACCCGGAGATGTCGGTCGTCGAGTACCTGGAGTTCATGGGCTCACTGCGCCGGGTCCCTGACCTGGACGAACGCGTCGAGGCCGTGATCGACGAGGTCCATCTGAGCGAGCGGGCGGCGAGCTACATCGGCAACCTCTCCAAGGGTTTGCGCCAGCGGGTGGGCCTGGCCCAGGCTTTGCTCCATCAGCCCGAAGTCCTCGTCCTGGATGAGCCGACGATCGGGCTGGACCCGGCCCAGATCATCGAGGTGCGCAAGCTCATCCAGGACCTCGGCCGGGAGCGGACCGTTCTGCTGTCCACCCACATTCTGTCCGAGGCGCAGCAGGTCTGCGATCGGGTGATGATCATCAATCGAGGGGAGATCGTCGCCGAGGACACTCCGGCCAATCTGCAGGCGCAGCTGGCCGGGGCCGAGCGGCTGCTGGTGCGCACGGCCGGTGAGACGGGCGAGCTGGTCCAGCTGCTGTCGGCGATCGCCGACGTTACTTCCGTCCAGCCCGGCGAGGTCGAAGGCGAGGTCGAGGTGACCAGCGCGCCGGGCGTCGATATCCGGCCGCGCGTCGCACGCCGGGTGGTCGAAGCGGGGATGGATCTGCTTGAGCTGCGCGGGCGCGGCATCAGCCTGGAGGAGATCTTCCTGGAGCTCACCCGCGAAGAACCTGCAGAGAAGGCGGGGGAGTAGGACATGCGCAACGCGTGGATCATCGCCGGCCGGGAGTTCCGGACGTATTTCGCCTCCCCGGTGGCCTACACCGTGGCGGCCGTCGTGCTGCTGATCCTGGGGGGGATCTTCTCGATCAACATCTACGTGGGGCTGGTCAACGGACAGATCTCCCCCGACGGGCGCATGGTCGTCGGCCCGCTGGTGACAATCCTGATTTTTGCCACGCCGGCGCTGACCATGCGCTTGCTGGCGGATGAGCACCGCCAGGGGACGATCGAGCTGCTCTTGACGGCGCCAGTCCGCGACTGGGAGCTGGTCGTCGGCAAGTGGCTGGGCGCCACCGGGTTCCTGTGGTGCCTGCTCGGAGTGACCTGGGTCTATCCGCTCATCCTCAACCGCATGACCTCGCCGGGGATCGACCAGGGGGTCCTGGTTTCGGCCTACCTGGGCCTCGGCGCCATGACCATGGCCATGGTCGCAGTCGGGGTGCTTGTCTCTTCCTTCTTCTCCAGCAGCGTGGCCGCATTCTTCACGACGTTGGGGTTGCTCCTCGGCCTGTGGATCATCGGCGGATTCGCCAGCACGGCGACCGGGGCGGGGAGCGAGGTCATTCGCTATCTGAGTTTCGTGGACCACTACTACACCCACTTCTACCGGGGCGTGGTGGATTTGACCGACGCCGTCTACTTCCTCAGCCTGGCAACGCTGGCGCTCTTTCTGGCCAGCCAGGTGGTTGAGGCAAGGAGATGGCGATGAAGCGCGACTGGCGTCAATTGGCCACGCCCTTGTACGGCGCGGCGCTGGTGCTGCTGCTGGCCTTCGGGGCCTGGTATGTCGTCAACCGGCAGATGGATGTCTACGCCTGGGTCGCTCTTGAGCTGGCGGCCGCGGCGCTGGTCGCGGCGATCGCCCTCGACCTGGCGCGCGTGCGGCGCGCGCTGACGGGGCGCCAGGCCCGGCACGGCAGCAACAGCCTGCTGATCAGCCTGGGGGTCCTGGGGATCCTGGTGCTGCTCAACATCCTGGCCTTCGCCAACCCGGCTCGCGCCGACTTGACCGAGGACCAGCAGTACACCCTGGCGCCTGAGACCGGTTTGACCCTGGCCGCGCTTGCCGAGCCGGCAGTGATCCAGGGGTTCTACACGGTCGATCTGGAGGGCTCGCGTGAGAACATCCGGCCCCTGCTCGAGGAATACCAGCGTGAAAGCGACGGGCTGCTGAGCTACGAGTTCATCGACCCGGTCGAGAATCCCTTGCTTGCCCGCCAGTTGGGCGTCGAGCGCGACGGCAGCCTGGTCGTCACCGTCGGCGACCGCTCGGAAGTCCTGTCCTTTGGCAGCGAGCAGGAGATTACCGGCGCGCTGGTGCGGCTCTCGAATCCCGATCCGCGCAACGTCTACCTGCTGACCGGCCACGGCGAGGCCGATCTGGATGATGTCAGCGACGCCGGCTACTCGCAGCTGCGGGATGCGCTGACGGGGAAGAACTACACCGTCAACTCGCTCAACCTTCTGGCCGATCCGAACATCCCGGCCGAGGCGATGGTTGTGATCGTGGCCGGGCCGACCTTCGGCCTCAGCCAGGCAGAGGTCGAAGCCCTGGGGAGCTACCTCGACTCCGGCGGCTCGCTGGTGCTTCTGCTGCAGCCGTCGGTCGAGACCGAGGCCGCGCAGCCGGGGCAGCCTCTGCTCGACTACCTGGAGGAGAGCTGGGGGATCCGGGTGAACGACGACCTGGTCATCGAACCCCGCTCGAGCAGCTTCCTGGTGGCCGTCTCGTTCGGCTACGGCGATCATGCGGTCACGGCTCGGCTGGACAATCTGGCCAGCCTCTTCCCCGGCGCCCGCTCCTTGACACTCGGCGGGGTGGACGGGGTCACGCAGACCGCGTTGGTGACCACCAGTGATATCTCCTGGGGCGAGACCGACATGCGCTTCCTGCAGACACAGGAACTGCCCGAGTTCGACGAGACGGCCGATGTCACCGGCCCGCTGACGTTGGCGGTCAGCGCCGAGAACGCCGCCACGGGCGCTCGGGTGGTCGTGTTCGGCGACTCAGACCTGGGCACCAATTCCTGGGTGACACAGCTGGGCAACCGGGATCTGCTCGTCAACAGCATCGACTGGGCGGCCGAGCAGGAAAACCTGATCGACTTGACCGCCCGGACGACCACGCAGCGATTGGTCGTGCCCCCCTCGGTTCAGGTCCAGGGGTTGATCCTGTTGGTTTCCGTGGTGCTCGTGCCCGGTGCGGTGATTGTGGCCGGCATCCTGGTCTGGCTGCGCCGGCGCAAGCAGGCTTAGGTTGCGACCATGATTCGGCGAGGGACCTGGATCGTTCTTGGGATGTTCGGGCTGCTCCTGGCCTTCACCATCTGGTGGCAGCGGGGCCGACCGGCCGAGCAAGGCGCCGCCCAGGAGGCCACGCCCACGCTCCAGGCGCTATGGAACGTCGGCGCCTCCCAGGTCGTCTGGATAGAGGTGGAAGACCTGGATGCGGGGACCCACGTGGCAGCCGAGCTGCGGGAGGATGGGACGTGGTGGCTGCTTGAGCCGCTGGCGGGACCGGCGGATGCGCTCCGTCTGGAGCAGGCCGCAGCCTGGCTGGAGCAGCCCATTCCGCGCAGCCAGTTGAGCGAGGCGGACGACCTGTCGGTCTTCGGCCTGGAAGCGCCCCACCAGCGGGTGACGGCCCGGCTGGATGACGATCGCCAGCTGACATTCGAGGTGGGGGACGAGGCTCCGACCGGGACCATGACCTATGTTCGAGTGGAAGGTCGTGCCGGCGTCCTGGTGCTCAGCAAGTACGGGCTGAGCGAAGTGCTTGGCCTGCTCGATCCGCTCCCGGTCCCGACGGCGACACCAACGCCGGCCCCGGAGACGGGGACGCCCGTAGCCCCGCCTTCCGCGACCGAGACCAGCGCGTCGGCCGCAACGATTACTCCCTGAAGGTGTTTCTTGGTGCCCGGGTGTTAGCGAAGGGTTAACATTGCCGAGGTAATGTGGACTTCAACGGTGGCATTGAGGCGGCACCAGATCAGTCCATCGAGAGTGTGAATGGCGAAGAGACGCAGTATCCGAGCAGCTAAGGCTACCAGGCCGCACCGCCCGGGCCGGACCGCGAGGCCGCAGACCCGGAAAGGGGCGCGCGCCGACCTGCAGCCGCGGCTGATCGAGGAGCCGGCCGAGGAGACCCTGCCCGCCGAGGAAGAGAATCCGGCGATCGAGCAGTTGATCGAGACCGGCCGGGAGCGGGGCTATGTCACCATCGATGACATCCTGGCCCTCTTCCCCGACGCCGAGCGCGATATCGACCAGCTCGAAGAGGCCTACGCCGCGTTGCTGGCGGCCGGCGTCACCTATTTGGACGACGTCTCTGAGACAGATGAGCCGGCCGAGTCCGAGCTGGCCGAAGAGGACATGGGCCGCGAGGAGATGGAAGAGGACGCCCAGCTCGCCGGCGTGGATGCCGACGATACGGTCGGGCTGTACCTCAAAGAGGTCGGACGCGTCGCGCTGCTGACTGCCGAGCAGGAAGTGCAGCTGGCCAAGCGCATCGAGCGCGGCCGCAAGGCTCGCGAGGAACTGGCGCGTGGGGTCGGCTCCGACCGGCGGCGGCGAGAGCTGCAGGTCGGCATCGAGGATGGGTGGGCGGCCCGCGAGCACCTGATCACCGCCAACTCGCGCCTGGTCATCAGCGTGGCCAAGAAGTACATG
>DAIRVC010000047.1:0-16495 GCA_036803025.1 Anaerolineales bacterium | reverse complement strand
ACGTGCGCGCTTCCTACGAATCGTTGCGTCGCACCTCCGAGGCGAGGGAACACTAGCGCCCGTCGCTCCCAACGGGGCATTGTGATTCGCCGCGCCGTATGCCTCCTGGCAGGCGTGGGTCGAGTGCCTCGACCGGGAATAAGGGCCCACGGCGATCATCCCCCGGCCGGAGCGCAGGCCTCCGACCTGGCGATCCCTCACGGAACTGTCATTGCGGGCGAAGCGCGCCCCGCCGATCCAGTCCGTGTCATTGCGAGCCCCTCCTGTCGGCGGGGCGAAGCAATCTCCTCGCGCGCACGCTACAGCCGCCAGCGAGGAGATAGCCACGTAGGCCCGCACATCCGTGCGGGCCTGCTCGCAATGACACGGGCGTGACGGTGGCTACGCTGGCTTGAACGACGACAGCCACATGTGCCCGGTCGTCATGCGGATCTCAGGGTGAGCGGCGGCGAACGCCCGCAGCCGGGGCTGGTGCGGGCCCAGGACGAGACGGACGAGCCATTCCGGCGTCTCGCTGGTGAACTCGATGGCAGCGGAGTCCCCGACGTGAAATATCCATCCGCTTCCCTCACGAATGGCCACCCCACACTGTCCGCGCGTGTGTCCGGGCAGGGGGATCATCCACATCTCCGGACTGAACGGCAGGCGGATCGCATTGAAGTCGAACCAGCGCTCGCCCCGTTCCGTGTAGAGTGCGAAGGCCGGGTTGTGGGCCGTGTGACGGCGGACATAGGCCAACTCCAACCAGCTGTGCGGCTTGCCGAAGAACGCCTCGTGCTCGCGGCCATGCACATGCACGGTGGCCCAGGGGAAATCGGGCAGCCCGCCGCAGTGGTCGAAGTGCATGTGGGTCAGGACGATGTGCCGGACGTCCTCGGGACGGCGGCCCAGCCGGCGGATCTGCGTGATCGCGGCCTCGTCCGGATCCAGCGGCGTCCGGGTCACGACCTGAAAGATCCGCATCATCAGATGAGGCCGGACGTAGTCGTGCTGTCCCAAGCCGGTGTCGACCAGGACCAGCCCCTGATCCGTCTCGACCAGCAGGCACAGCGCCCCGCTATGCCAGTGACTCGGGAAGCGGGCATTGCAGGTGAAGCAGTTCAGGTGGTGGATCATGAGCACGCTCGCAGCCGGGGCCAGATTCTAGCCCGGCGCGCCCAGGCCTGCCCGGATTCGCGTGCAGTGGCTTCAGCCCCAGAGCGTGGAGAATTGGTCCGGTCAGGATCCTCAGCACGATCGAGGCTACGACGGTCGTCAGCTGCCTGGCGATCTTGGTGTCGGCCGGCCAGGTCATTTGGGCGGCGACCTCGGGCAACCCAAACGTAGGGCGTCGAACCGGATGCCGGCCACGACGGCTACCGGCGCGCCGACGGCGGGGAAGGAGAGCTCCAGTGGGAACCCCGCCTCGTTCATCGCGTGTACCGCCATGTATCCGAGATAGATCCCGGACAGCAGGCCAAAGGCCATGTCGATCCCGGAAGGGATCAGGGCCTCAGTGACGATGATCGTGCAGACCTGGCGGCGGATGGCGCGCCGTCGACTAGTGCGCCTCGAAGACCCGCTCCCCCGCTCGGATCGGCACCTTCAGCCGGTTCTCGGCCGGCGTCAACGGGCAAGACCACTGGTCGTTGTAGGCACAGTAGGGGTTGTAGGCCAAGTTGAAATCGACCGCAAAACGGCCGTCGGGCAGCTCCTGCGGCTCCAGATAGCGTCCGGCGCCGTAGGTCTCCACGCCGGCCAGGCTGTCGGCGAACGGCAGGAAGTAGCCGTGCTCGCCGCGGTAGACCGTCAGCGCCGCCTCCTGACCTTCGACCGTGAAGCGGAAGCGCCCGAAGCGCTCATAGGGCTGGACATCGCCGGTGCTGGTCTGCATGAGGACTTCTTCGCCGCCGGGGAATCTCTCCAGCGCGACGAACAGATCCAGCGCCGGCGCGGCCTCGAAGTACCTCAGGCCCGAGAACGAGCGCTTCTGTGCCTCGGTCAGGGGGCTGTTTAGACTGCTGCGGAAGAACTCGTCCTTCTCCGCGCGAAGCAGCTTCAACTCGTCGGTGTGCATGCCTCCTCCTCGTCGGCGTGTCGCCGGGTGTCCTCCAGTATACTGAAGGCGTGCCGCTCACCGACGCGCTGCCCGGCGGCCGGGTCGACCTGCTGCTGGCCTACGATTGGCTCTATGACGAGCCCTTCCTCGAGGTGCTGAGCTCTTCTTTCTCCGGCGCCGGCCTGCGCCTGGCCGCGGTCTCCCCGCGTTTGCTCCTGCGCTGCATGGACGCCGTGCAGGCCGGTCGCCTGAGCGCGCGCACTTACCTCGACCGCGCCTCGGATACCTCGCCGGAATTTGGCCCGCTCGACGAGTGGGCCGAGGCCAACATCCCAGTGCACCTGAATCCCGGCGAGCGCCGCAGGCAAATCTGGTACAAGACCAATCTGCACTGGGAGTTTATCGCCGCCGGCATCCACACACCCTACACCATTGCCATACCCTCCCTGCGCCGACAGCCCACGCTCGATCCGCCCACCGACCTGGGCGCCCTGGGCCGCCCATTCTCGATCAAACCCGATCTCGGCGGCGGAGGTTGGGGCGTGGTCACCACCGCCGAGGGCTGGGACGACGTTCAGGTCGCACGCAAGCACTTGTCCGGCGAGGACCTGATCCTGCAGGAATTCATCGAGCCGACCTCCCTGGAAGGCCGGCGCGCCTGGTTCCGCGTCCTGTACGCCTGCGGGCGGCTGATCCCGTGCTGGTGGGACGACCGCACACGCCTGTACGGGACGCCGGTCGTTGCCGAGGAGCGCAGCCGCCACGGACTGGACCCGCTCTGGTCGATCGTCGAGACCGCGGCGCGCCTCTCGGGCCTGCAACTGTTCTCGACCGAGATCGCCCGGGTGGGGGACGGCCGCTTCATCGTGGTTGACTATGTCAATGATCCGATCGACCTGCGCTTCCAGCCTCACGCCCGCGAAGGCATGCCGGCCGAGGTCGCCCACGCCGTCGCCGAAGCCCTGACGGCTTTCATCGCCGCGGCCGCCTGACCCCCGGGCGGCCAGCCGCCTCGGGCGCCCTTGACATTCTCCCCGCTCGACGATAGCCTCACACAATTATCGGATGTGTTGTGTCTTATTTGAAACTGGAGGCTGTCGTGCCCGTTACTGCTCGCCGATCGTGGCGCCCGCTCACAATCCTGTTGGCTGCCGCCCTGCTGGCGGCCTGCACCGCTCCGACACCTGCCACCCCCGAGCCGCCCACGGCGATCCCGACGCCGGAGCCCGACGAGCCCGCCGCCGAGATCCCGGCCGGGAGTGACCCGTGCCTGGTCGGAAGCTGGAGAATGGATACCGGGGACCTCGACCTGCTGGTGTCCTCGCTGGCGCCTGTGCCCGGAATGCGCGTGGCGGACGGACAACTGTTCATGGAGTTCGACGGCGAGGCCTTCAGCTACCACGCCGATATCTTCGTCTTGCGCATCGACCTGGGACCGGATGCCTACCTGGAAGCCGACGGCCGCTTCGGCACCTCGGGCACCTACACGACCGGGGACGGTCAGTTGTTCCTGAACTCAATCGGATCCGACCAACAGGTCCTGGCCTGGACTGCCTACAAAGACGGCCAGGTGGCCACCATGCCGGGGACCGGGCCGAGCTACTCGCTGCCTGTCCCCGGCGAGGCGCCCTATCGATGTCTGCCCGACCGGCTGGAGATCGACACGCGCGGGGCCTCGCCGGAGACGATCACGATGTTCTTCTACCGCTCCGATTGATCCGCCCCGCCATCAAGAAGAGGGCGGCTCAGCCTGCCGGCGCCCGCCGCCCGCGCGCTTGACGGATGAGTCGGCTCAGACCAGAATCTCGGCAACCTCGACCGGGAAGGGCGCGCATGCCATCTCTCTTCTCGACCCTCATCTTCAACGCCCGGCCGGCGGCCGGAAAGAGCGAGATCCTGCACGCCCTCGCGCAAACACCGCTCCCGGCCCGCATCGAGCGTTTCCACGTCGGCGAGATGATCGTCCTCGATGATTTCCCGATGCTGTGGGCCTGGTTCGAGGAGGACGCCCTGCTCGAGCAGGTGTTCCAGCGCCCGCGTTTGCACACAACCGCACAGGTCTACTTCCAGCATCCGGACCTATGGCACCTGCTCATCCGGCGCCTGGGCCTCGAGTTCGCCAGGGCACAGCGGGATCACCCCGAGCCGCACACCACCATTCTGGAGTTCTCTCGCGGCGCCGAGCATGGCGGCTACCGGGCCGCTTATCAGCACCTCGGTCCGCAAGTGCTGGCGCAGGCGGCCTGCGTGTATGTCCGGGTCTCCTACGCCGAGTCCTTCCGCAAGAACCGCCGGCGTTTCAACCCCCAACGCCCCGACAGCCTGCTCGAGCACGGCCTGACCGACGAGAAGATGGAGCGCTTGTATCGGGAGGATGACTGGGAGGATTTCTCGGCCGCCGACCCGGAGCTCCTGCACGTCGGCTCGACTCGTCTGCCGTACATCGTCTTCGAGAACGAAGATGACGTCACCACCGCCGGGGGCGAGGCGCTACTGACTCGGCTGGAGCAGGCCTTCGGCCGCCTGTGGAGCCTGCACTGCCGCCAGCGCCCTGCCGGCTGATCCGGGACACTCGCCGCGCTGGACCCCCGCAAGCGGGCGCGCGCAGGCCGTATCCCCTGCCTCACCAGAACGTCTTAATCAGATAGACACCGCTTGCTCAGCCCGCGTTGCGGGCGTCAACCAACCAGAGGGAGGCAGAAGGCATGCGCAAGCACGTTCTTGGGATTCTGTTGGCGACGGCCCTGCTCCTGGCGGCCGTCATCCCGGCTGCGGCCATCACGTACGGTGCGGTCGACTCGGCGCACCCGTTCGTCGGCCTGGTCGGGTTCTTCGACGAGAATGGCAATTGGCTCTGGCGCTGCTCGGGGACGCTGCTCTCGCCGACCGTCTTTCTGACCGCTGGCCACTGCACTTCGCCCGACCCGGAGATCGGCACGCCCGCCTTCGCCCGGCTGTGGTTCACCGAGACCGGCGAACCGGTGGTTCTCGATCCAAGGTTCCTGGATCCCGACCTGGAGTGCGGCGACCTGGATCCGAACACCTGGGACGGGTACCCCTGCGAGAGCGACTACTACGGCACGCCGATCGCCAATCCATACTACCAGGGCATCATCGTGCCCGACACGCACGACATCGGCCTGGTCATCCTCGAGACGCCAGTCTATGGGCTTGGCTATGGTCAGCTGCCAAACGCCGGATACCTGGATGCCCTGGCCACGCGTCGCGGCCTGCAGGAGGTCACCTTCACCTCCGTCGGCTACGGCCTGAACGACGTCTACCCTGAGAGCATTTCCTACCGCGTCCGCTACTACGCCGTATCCCATCTGGTCAGCCTGCAGAGCGCTCTGACCGATGGCTACAATATCCAGACCTCCAACAACCCCGGCAACTGGCCGGACGATCCTGACACCCCGAGTGGCGGAACCTGCTTCGGCGACTCCGGCGGCCCGCTGTTCTTGACCGGGACCGATGTCGTCGTCGGCATCACCTCCTTCGGGATGAGCAGCAGCTGCTCCGGGACCGACTTCGCCTACCGGACGGATTCGGATTCCGCTCGGGCGTTCCTGGCCAGCTACGGCATCCCTATCCCCTAGATACCCAGAGGGCCAGCCCTCCTGAAGCAACGCAGAGCCGCGCCCTGGGAGGCGCGGCTCTCTTCCTTCTCGATGCCGACGGCGCGCAGGCAGCTCAGGTATCGCTGGGCGTCCCCTTCTCCCAGATGGTCCCTTCCGGGGTGTCGCGCAGCACATAGCCGAGTTGAGCCAACCGATCGCGCACCAGGTCGGCGAGCGCCCACTGTTTCGCCGACCTCAGCCCGGCGCGCAGCTCGACCAGCACGTCCAGCAGTTGCGCCTCCGCTTCATCGCACGGGGGTTCGTCCTGGATCGCCTGGGCCGCCTGGTGGAGCAGGACGGCCACCTCCGGCCGGGCCGCCGCGGCAGCGGCTTCCAGCCCGGCGGCCAGCTCCCCGCCGGCGATCTGCGCCGAGGCTCGGGCAATCGAGTCTGACATGCGGGCCTGCCGATCGGCGGGAGCAGACGGCTCCGGCGCGGCCTCCCCGGCGGGCAGCAGTTCGGACAGGTCGAACGACGTCCCGGCCGGGTGGCGCCTCTCCGCTTCCCCGCGCAGGACGGTCACCCCGCTGCGCCCCTGTACCCGGCCCGTTCCGCGCTCCAGGTCGAGTGTGAGCGCGGTGTGCTCGTCCACCCCCAGCACGACCGCCTCGCCAGGCAGCATCGACCGCAGCCGGGCGAAGCGTTCCAGTCCCATGAAACAGGCGCGGGTGTCGTGCGTGCCGCCCTCGGCATTGTCCCAATGGGTCACGATTGCCAGCCGGTATCCAAACGGGCCGAGCAAGTCCAGGCCATCCAGCCAATGCAGGTCCTGGCCGACCTTGTAGATCTCGTACACCGGCAGGACGTAGCGGCTGACGGCGATCGCCGCAGAGCTGGCCAGGACCAGCTGCGCACCGGCATGCCATCGGTCGATGACCGCTGCATACACCTGCGAGCGCTTCCACTGTTGCGCGGCGTAGGAGGGGCTGCCCGGGCCGGCCACGAAGTAGTTGCCGCGGGAAACCGCCTGCAGCGCGGCCGCCTGCAGCCGCGGGTCGTCGTCGGCGCGCCGGTGGCTGGCCACAGCCAGGGCCAGGTCGAAGCGTTGGGCGAAGTAGTCAACGAAGCGGGCGGCGATGGCCTCCGCCCCAAGCTCGAAACCGGCCGGTGTATCCAGGAATACCGGCCGGGGCGGGTCACCCAACGCCTTGAGCAGGCCGCGGTGCACCCCCGCCATCCCGGCGGCGGTCTCCCCCGAGCCGATCAGCGTCACCAGCCCTGGCATGCAAGCTCCCTTTGGCCCCCGAGTATACCCTGCCGAACATCCCTCCCGCCGACGGCGCTCTTACCGGCCGTTAACGCTGCTCTTGTGCGCTCGGCCTAGCATAGAATCAGCGATCTTCAGATTGAGGTGAATGGCATGTCGAAAATCGTAGGTATCGATCTGGGAACGACCAACAGCGTGGTCGCCGTCGTGGAAGGCGGCGATCCGACCGTCATCTCGACCGCCGAAGGCGGCCGGCTGTGCCCTTCGGTCGTGGCCTTCAACAAGGCCGGCGAGCGCCTGGTAGGCCAGACGGCCAAACGCCAGGCGGTGGTCAACTCGGAGAATACAGTCTATTCCATCAAGCGCTTCATCGGGCGTCACTTCGAGGAGGTGGAGACCGAGCGCAAGATGGTCTCGTTCGAGGTGGTCAAGGGCCCGGCCGGCGACGCGCGCGTGCGCATCCCGGTCAACGGCAAGGAATACAGCCCGCAGGAGATCTCGGCCATGATCCTGGCCAAGCTCAAGGCCGATGCCGAGTCCCACCTGGGGCAGCCGGTGACCAAGGCGGTCATCACCGTCCCGGCCTACTTCAATGACGCGCAGCGCCAGGCGACCAAAGACGCCGGCAAGATCGCCGGCCTGGAGGTCATGCGCATCATCAACGAGCCGACCGCCGCGGCTCTAGCCTACGGGCTGGACAAGAAGGGCAGCGAGACCATCCTGGTCTTCGACCTGGGCGGCGGCACCTTCGATGTCAGCCTGCTCGATGTCGGCGACGGGGTGGTCGAGGTCAAGGCTACCAACGGCGATACGCACCTGGGCGGCGACGACTGGGACCAGGGCATCGTTGCCTGGATCGCAGACGAATTCAAGCGCGACTCCGGCGTCGACTTGCGCCAGGACCGCCAGGCACTGCAGCGGCTGCGCGAGGCGGCCGAAAAGGCCAAGATCGAACTCTCGACGGTAACCGAGACCGAGATCAACCTGCCCTTCATCACCGCCGACGCCTCCGGCCCGAAGCACCTGCAGATGAAGCTCACCCGGGCCAAGTTCGAGCAGTTGAGTGAGAAGCTGGTCGCTCGCATTCGCGGTCCCTTCGAAGCCGTGCTGCGCGACGCCGGCTTGAAGGCCGGCGAGGTCGACGAGGTCGTGCTGGTCGGCGGCGCCTCGCGCATGCCGATGGTCCAGGACCTGGTCCGCTCGCTGACCGACAAGGAGCCGCACAAGGGCGTCAACCCGGACGAGGTCGTGGCGGTTGGCGCCGCGATCCAGGGCGGCGTCCTGGCTGGCGACGTCAAGGATGTCGTCCTGCTCGACGTCACACCCCTGTCCCTGGGCGTGGAGACGCTTGGCGGCGTGATGACCACGCTGATCGAGCGCAACACGACCATCCCGATCGCCAAGAGCGAGGTCTTCTCGACCGCCGACGACAACCAGACGGCGGTGGACATTCACGTGCTGCAGGGCGAACGGCCGATGGCGAGCGACAATATGACTCTGGGGCGCTTCCGCCTGGAGGGCATCCCGCCGGCGCCACGCGGCATGCCGCAGGTCGAGGTCGCTTTCGATATCGACGCCAACGGAATCCTGAATGTGACCGCCAAGGACCGCGCCACCGGCAGGCAGCAGAAGGTCACCATCACCGCTTCGACCAACCTGAGCAAGGGCGACGTCGACCGCATGGTCCAGGAGGCCAAGCAGCACGAGTCGGAAGACCGCCAGCGGCGCGAACTGGCCGAGGCGCGCAACCAGGGCGACACGCTCGCCTACCAAGCCGAGAAGGCGCTGCGCGATCTGGGCGAGAAGGTTCCCGCCGCCGACCGCAGCCGGATCGAGAACAGTCTCAAGGAACTGCGCGAAGCGCTCAAGGGCGACGACATCAGCCGCATCAAGCGCCTGACAGAAGAGGTCCAGCAGGCCTCCAACGCCCTGAGCCAGCAGATGTATGCCCAGCAGGGTACCCCGCCGGCCGACGGCCCGGCCCAGGGCGGCGCCGGCGAAGCACAAGGCGACGTTGTCGAAGGGGAGTACCGCGAGACCTGAGTTCCCGGCTCCCCTGTAGCGGGGCCGCCCCGGCTTGCGGGGGGCGGCCCCGTTTTCGCGCCGTCCTTGTGCGGCCTCCCACAAGCAAGCGCCGGATGGGTCCAATTCATAGGTCAGGCGTGGGCGTGGCGTGCCTTGTCAGCCCATCGAGGCCGGCCCTATAATCAACTGCCAGGACCTCCCGGTTTAATGCCCACGTCGTCCCGGACGAGCCCACGTGCCTGGCAAGGAGGTACTCCCCCGTGAGCCTGCCCAAGTACGCGTACTTCAAGGGAAAGATCGTCCCCTACTCGGAAGCCAAAGTGGGGGTGATGACGCATGCCCTGAATTACGGTACGGGTGCATTCGGAGGCCTTCGCGGCTACTGGAACAGCGACGACGAACAACTCTTCGTCTTTCGCCCGCTTGACCACTTCCGGCGGTTCCTCAATTCGGCCCGCCTGCTGCGCATGGATCTCGACATGACACCCGAGAAACTGCGCGACCTGACCGTGGCCGTGCTGCGGGCCGAGGGTCTCCGCCAGGACTGCTACATCCGCCCGCTGGCCTACAAATCCGACGAGATCATCGGCGTCCGCCTGCATGACCTGCACGCCGAGCTGACCATCTTCTCCATCCCCTTCACGCGCTACCTCGAGCACGACGAAGCCCACGTCACCTTCTCAGCCTGGCGGCGGATCGACGACAACGCCATCCCTGCCCGCGGCAAGATCAGCGGCGCCTACGTCAACTCGGCCCTCATCAAGACCGATGCGCACCAGGCCGGCTTCGACGAGGCCCTGGTCCTCAACCAGGAAGGCCACCTCTCCGAAGGCAGCGCCATGAACGTCTTCATCGTGCGCGACGGCGCGCTCATCACCCCGCCGGTGACCGACAACATCCTGGAGGGCATCACGCGCCGGACCATCGTGACCCTGGCCCGCCAGGAATTGGGGCTGGAGACGGTGGAGCGCCCGATCGACCGCACCGAGGTGTACCTGTGCGATGAACTGTTCCTGACCGGGACCGCCGCCGCCGTCGCCCCGGTCACGCGCGTCGACTTCCGCGCCATCGGCGATGGCAGCATCGGGCCGGTGACCGAGCAGCTGCGCGCACTGTACGACGACGCCGTGCGCGGCCGGCTGCCCCAATACCGGCACTGGAACGAGCCGGTCTACATCGCCGAGCGCGCTGCAGCCGACTGACGCATTGGGCGAGTATACTGGGCGGGGGCGCGGCCGTGCGGGTCGCCGCCCCCGCCTGCGATTCCGATGACCTTCGTCCCCCGCCGCCGACTCGGCCTGCTCCTGGGCAGCCTGTTCCTGCTCACCCTGCTCGGGGCGATCGGATTCTCGCTCGCCCGGTTGAGCACGGCCGCCGTCACCCCCTGGGTCGTGCTCTGGGTGGTGCTCCCGCTTCTCGGCCTCCCCCTGGCGCTGCTGGTTGCCTACCGGTTGTATGGATTGCTGACCGCCCGCTACCGCCTGGACCGTGACGCCTTCACCCTCACCTGGGGGCTGGCCTTCGAGCAGATCCCCTTGGCCGACCTTGCCCGGCCGCAGCTGGCCACCCATTGGTCAGGGGAGCTGAGGTCGCCGCGCGGCCTGTGGTGGCCCGGCTGCGTCGTCGGCCGGCGCCAGACCGACGGGCTCGGACCGGTCGAGTTCTTCGCCACGACGGGGAAGTCCGGAATGGTCCTGCTGCGGACCGGCGACCGCACGCTGGCTATTTCTCCCCCCAAGGTCGACTCGTTCCTGGAAGCGTTCACCAACTCGGTGCGCCTGGGTTCGCTGGAGCGCGTCCCTGCTCGCTCACAACGTCCGGATTTCCTGTTCGGGCGCGTCTGGGAGGCGCCCGCGGCACGAGTCTTGATCTCGCTTGGGCTGGCTCTGCCTTTGCTGCTGCTGGTCTACCTGGCGGTGCGCGCTCCATCGCTCCCGGCCGGCGGAGTGCCGTTTGGATTCCTGCCCGGCGGGCAACCGGCCGCCCTGGCGCCTCCCGGGCGGCTGCTCCTGTTGCCTTTGATCGCCGGCTTATGCTGGCTGGCAGACCTGGCCGCCGGCGTGTGGCTGTTCCGCCGAGAGGCCGACCGACCTTTGGCTTATATGTTGTGGGGAGTCGCCATCCTGACCGGCCTGCTCATGTGGGGCGCGGTCCTGCTCCTCCTGGCCGCCGGCGCAGCCGAGCCGGCAAGCACCCTGCTCCTGCCCGGGAAAGTCTCTGGCCTGCTCGCCGCCCAGGGGGAATTCTTCTAGCATGGGCGACCGGCGTTCAAGCAGGTTCTCCCCCGCCTCTCCCCAGATATCCACAGGATTCACAGGCGTTATCCACAGGCCGCTGGGGAGGAATTCGTGACCCTCCCGCAGCTTGCGCTCGGGGCGGCCTTGGCCGTGGCGATCGCCGCCGCTGCCTACCGTCTGGGCTCCCTGTCAGCCAGCGGCGCGGCCGGTGCCGTCCTCGTGGGCACCCTGACGTTCGGGATCGGCGGCTGGGTGCCGGCGATACTGCTGAGCCTGTTCTTTGTCTCCTCCAGCGGACTGTCACGCGTGGGCCACAGCCGCAAGACCGGCGCGGCCGCCACATTCTCCAAGGGATCACGTCGCGATATCGGCCAGGTCATGGCCAACGGCGGGCTGGCGTCGGCCCTCTCGATCGGCTACGGGCTGACGCGTGAACCGTTCTGGTTGGTCGGCCTGGCGGGCGCCCTGGCGGCTGTCAATGCCGATACCTGGGCGACCGAGCTGGGGATCCTATCCCGCGTCCGCCCGCGCCTGATCACGACCGGCGCCAGTGTCGACCCGGGCACCTCCGGCGGGGTCAGCCTCCAGGGGACGCTGGCGGCAGCGGCCGGCTCGGCCGTCATCGGAGCGACCGCCGGTCTGCTGACCGGGGATTGGTTCATGGCTGCCGCCGCCTGGGCCGGCGGGTTGGCGGGCTCCCTGTTCGACAGCCTGCTGGGTGCGACCATCCAGGCGATGTTCTGGTGTCCGGCCTGCCTGAAGGAAACCGAGCGCCATCCCCTGCATGCATGCGGAGCGCACACACAGCCGGTGCGCGGCTGGCATTGGCTGGGGAACGACGCCGTCAACTTCGCCGCCTCGCTCTTCGGGGCGGGAGCGGCGCTCCTGATCGCGACCGTCGGGTGACGGCCGGCCCGGCCGATCGGGGCTACAATCCCGATTGGCGCGACTCCTGCGCACGGGGAGGCTGACATGCCGGTCCAGGAGGTCCTCGGCGTCATCCTTGGTGGCGGGCGCGGCACGCGCTTGTGGCCTCTGACGCAGCAACGCGCCAAGCCGGCCGTCCCGATCGGGGGCAAGTACCGCCTGATCGACATCCCGCTCAGCAACTGCCTCAACTCGGGCATCTACCAGATCGCTATCCTGACCCAGTTCAACTCGGTCTCCCTGCACCGCCATATCTCGCACACCTACAACTTCGACGTCTTTCGCCCCGGCTGGGTGCAGATCCTGGCTGCCGAGCAGACCTTCTCCAGCATCGATTGGTACCAGGGGACGGCCGACGCGGTGCGCAAGCAGCTGTTCGAGATTCAGGTCACCGGCGCCTCGGATGTGCTCATCCTGGCCGGCGACCACCTGTACCGCATGGACTACGCCGCCATGGTTGCTTTCCACCGCGAGCGGCAGGCCGACGTCACCGTGGCCGTCAAAGCGGTCGGCGCGCACGACGTCCACCGCTTCGGCATCCTGCAGCTCTCCTCGGAGGGGCGCATTACGGCCTTCCTGGAGAAGCCGCGCCCAGCCGAGATCGGCGCGGACTTCGCCCGCCGGGCGGATGCGCAGCTGCCGTACCTGGGCTCGATGGGCATCTATCTGTTTCGCACCGACGTGCTGGTCGACCTGCTTCGTTCCGACCACGACGATTTCGGCGGGGACGTACTCCCGGCCGCCATCCGCAGCCACCGCGTGTACGGCTACGCCTTCGACGGCTACTGGGAGGACATCGGAACGATCCGCTCCTTCTACGAGGCCAACCTGGCGTTGACGCAACCCAACCCGCCGTACAGCTTCCACGACCCGATCCGCCCGATGTACACGCATCCGCGCTTCCTGCCCGGCTCGCGCATTCACGACGTCCAGCTGGATAACGTGCTGCTGTGCGAAGGCTGTATCGTCGAGGGGGCCGAGATCCGCGATTCGATCGTGGGCATCCGCAGCATGATCGGCGAGGACGTGATCATCAGGCGGGCGGTGATCATGGGCGCCGATTACTACGAGGCTGAGGGGCCCCCCGCCGATCCGGATGTGCCGCCCATCGGCATCGGCCGCGGCGCTCGCATCTCCGGCGCGATCATCGATAAGAACGCTCGCATCGGCCCGAACGTCCGCATCGAGGCTTTCCCCGCCGGCGTCGAGATGGATGCCGAGAACTGGACGGTGCGGGAGGGGATCGTCGTCGTCCCGAAGAACGCCGTGATCCAGGCCGGGACGGTCATCGCACCCTGACAGGGCGGCCGGCCCCCGCAGGTGAGTCACTCGGGGGCCGGCCGACGCGCCTGCAGCCTAGCTGTCGTGCTTGTCTTTGCGCTTGAGCGTTGCCTGCACCGCGATCCCGATCACAGCCGCCACCACGAAGATGGCGATTTCCAGCCCGCTGTTCAGCGTAAGCGCATCAACGATCAGGAAGGCCCCCGCCAGCGTGGAAATCAGGATCAGCGCCCAGTCGAACGCGGCCGAGACGACATAGGACCCGATCAACCCGCCGACGATAAAGGCCGCCAGCCACCACAGGCCGGTCAGATCCACCCCGAACATTTCCAGGCCCAGGGCCAGGATCAATCCGCCCCCGACGAAGCCGGCCAGCCCGATCGCCACCTTCTGCACCAGCACGGCCAGCAGCGCACCGACCAGCCCGGCGGCCACCGCCACCAGGATCTGTAGCCACTCCGGCATCGTGCCCATCAAGCGGGTCGCCAGGCCCAGCGCGGCGACGAAGCCGATCCCGCCCACGAACAACCAGTACAGCTTGCGGCCCAGCACAAGCAGCGCCAGGCCGACCAGAGCGCCCAGGACAGCGGTCATCATTCCCTCCAGCAGACTCGTGCGCCGGTCAGGCCGCCGGGCGGGGCCGGACCATCCACATGCACAGGCCGGCCAGCACCATGAACAGCGCACTGAAGGCCCAGATGGCGGCATGATCGGTCAGGTCGATCAGCTGGCCGGCCAGAATCGGGCCGGTGATTGCCGCCGCAGAGGACGAGAAGTAGTACAGGCCGGTGAAGGCCCCGATCCGGTCGCTGCCGCCCAGGTCGTAGACCATCGGCAGTGAGTTGATATTGATCAGCGCCCAGAAGGCGCCCATCAAGGCCAGCAGAATCAGAAGCGGCGTCGGCTGGCGCAGGAAGAATCCGGCGATCAGGCCAATCAACATCCCGGCGATCCCCACCAGGATGGTCGGGCGCCGACCTACCCGCGTGGCGATCAACCCGCTCGGGATCGAGAACAGGATGAGGGTCGCAGCAAAGGCGGTCAGCATCTGCGTCCCCCGGCCGACCTCGATGCCGAGGACGTTGCGTACGTAGAGCGTGAAGAACGCCTCCATCGCGTTCCAGCCGACGAACCAGCTGAAGATGGCACCCAGCAGCCACAAGCCGCTCTTGTCCGGCCCGCTGGCCAGCTGGCGGAGATTCTCGATCACGCCCGGTTCGGCCCGGCTGGCCGCGGCCGGCACCGCCGTCTGCGGCTCGCGAATAACGATCAGCAGCAGGGCGATCGCCGCCAGCATCACCCCGGCGCCGACGATGAAGGGCAGCGGCACGCCGAGGCGGTACAGGGCGCCGCCGCCGAACAAGGCCGCCGCGCCGCCCAGCCCGCCCATCAGGTTAATCACGCCGTTGGCCTTGCTGCGATCCTCGGGGCGGAAGAGATCGCCCAAATAGGCGATTGTCGGCGAGCGGAACAGGGCCATGCCGATGTTGGTGCCCAGGATGGCCAATGCGATCAGGATGAAGTTGTCGCGCACAAAGGGGACCAGGATGAAGAAGAGCGCCGCCAGCGGCGCGCCGATCATCAGCCAGGGCTTGCGCCGGCCGAAGCGCGTACGGGTGCGGTCGGATCGGCTGCCGACCCAGGGCTGGAAGAACATGTTGATGATGTTGTCCCAGGTCAGGATGAATCCGACTATCAGGGCCGACAGCCCGAGGTCTTCGAGCATGGGCGGGATCAGGCTGTTGAACAGGGGCCAGATGATGCTGATGCCGAAAAAGCCGAAGCCGAGCAGGAATGTCTTGCCGTACGGGAAGCGGGTCATCGCAAGCCTCCGCGGGGATGTGGACCAGAGGCGCATTGTACACGCGCCGCCGGGATTGAGGTCCATCGTCGCTGCGAGAGGCGGCTGGGCAGAGCGGCGCCTCCCGGCTTCAACGGACGCCCCGCCCTCTGAAGATCAGCGCCGGATACTGTCCATATCTGCCAAAGAAGCGCGGGAATGCACTCTCGAGCCCGAATAGGAGCCGTAGGAACTGCCGTCCCAGGAAGCCTGGGCGAATAAATCTTCTCAGGAAGCGCACACTGACGCTCCGCCAACAGGCGAGATCTGTCCGGCTGAGCGGCGCCAGCTCTCGCCGGTACCAGCCATAGTCGTGCGCGAAGAATCCCGGGCGTCTGCCGGGGTCGACGTTCGGCCCCGCTGCATTCACCACCGCCTCGGCTGAGGGACCAGGCGCAGCCTGCGGCGCCGAGTTGCTGGTGCGGCTGCCCCGGCGCAGTCGTTGGCGTATGCCGCCCAGCCAGCCGGCCTTGGGCATCAGCAGCCGCATCAGCGCTGCGCGCTCTCCCCACGAATAGACCACGACGCCCTGGCCTTCCTCCTTCAACACGCGCAGCAGCTCCACGATCGCCCGGCGTTGTCCGGCGGCGGGGACGTGGTAGAGGGTGTGCAGCGAAACGAAACCATCGACCACCCCATCTTTCAGCGGCAGATGCTGGAGGTCACACTGAAGGTAGGCGCCGCGTTCGCCCAGCTTCTGTTTCGCTTCGACCAGGGCGGCGTAGGACACGTCGACGCACAAGCGGCACGCGTACCCCTCCGAGTAGGTCAGATACTCTGCGTATTGGATCGGCCCGGAAGCCGCGTCAAGCAGGTAGGTGCCCCGCTGCGGGAAATGCCGCCGCAAGCGCAGGTGACATCGGTGGATGTATTCCTGGCTGACGGGCCGAAGATCCTCGAAGAGCCGCGCGTCGGCGTATGTGGCGCTGTCCGCCTTCTTCCAGCCGACTTCGTCATAGAACTGCATCACCGCCTGGGTGGCCGCGTCGATATCCGCCTCGGCGGGCAGAGCAGGCGCCGATTCGTCGGCGATGGCCATACCGGGCAGCAGGACGAAGATTCCGTCGACCACGGGGTAGGCGTAGCGGCCATCCGGCGTGGCCAGCGCCTCCTCCAGGTCGAGGCGCACCGGTGCGCCGTTGAGATGGCGCAGCCGGCCGGAACGGATCCTCGACCGAAGCCTTTCCAGATCGCGCGGCGCCAGGAAGGCCAGGTCGAGTCCGCTGACCGGGCAACGCAGGATGGTCTCTAGGGCGCGGTCCATAGCCTGAGGGGCGGCCTACCGGCCGGCGTCAGCATACCGCATTATGGCAGATTCACCCG
>DAIRVC010000046.1:0-16560 GCA_036803025.1 Anaerolineales bacterium | reverse complement strand
TTCGGCCGGCACCTCGGCGCAGCTGCTGGGCAAGGAAGGCGCCTATGCGGCCGTGCGGCTCCCGTCCGGCGAGGTGCGGCGGGTGCGGCAGACGTGCTATGCCACGGTGGGCGAGGTGGGTAACGAGGACCACAGCAACATCAAGCTGGGCAAGGCGGGACGCAAGCGCCACCTGGGCATCCGCCCGACGGTGCGCGGCACGGCCATGAGCCCGCGCGACCATCCGCACGGCGGCGGCGAAGGCCGCCAGCCGACCGGTATGCCCGGGCCAAAGAGCCCGTGGGGCAAGCCGACGCGCGGTTACAGAACGCGCTTGAGCAAGCCGTCCGACAAGTACATCATTCGTCGGCGGTCGAAGCGCCGCCGCTAGTCGTCGGCCGGCAAGAGACGTCGGAGGCAAGGTCAGATGTCGCGATCTCTGAAGAAGGGCCCGTTCATTAGCCCGAAGCTGCTCAAGAAGGTCGAGCAGATGAACCAGCGCGGCGAGAAGAAGGTCATCCGCACCTGGAGCCGGGCGAGCACGATCTTCCCGCAGATGGTCGGTCACACGGTCGCCGTCCACGACGGCCGCCGGCATGTCCCGATCTACGTGACCGAGAACATGGTCGGCCACAAGCTGGGCGAGTTCGCCCCGACGCGGACGTTCCGCGGGCATGTGAGCAAGGAAAAGACGACCACCACTACGCCGACTTCCACGCCGACTTCGACGCCGACATCAACGCCGACGTCGACCCCGACGAGGTAGGCTGACGATGGTCGATGTGCATGACATTCACGCGGTAGCCCGCTACGTGCCGATGTCGGCGCAGAAGGTGCGCTTGGTGGTCGACCTGGTGCGCGGGCGCAAGGCGGACGAGGCGCTCGAGCTGCTGCGCTTCACGCCCAAGGCCGCTGCCCGGCCGGTGTCGAAGGTGCTGCGCTCGGCGATCGCCAACGCCGAGGAGAACTTCGGAGTCAACCGGTCCGAGCTGGTCGTGTTTCAGATAACCGCCGATGAGGCGCCGACGCGACGCTGGCGACGCTTCGGGGCGCGCGGCCGTTTCAAGCCGATCCTGCGCCGTGCGTCGCACATCACGGTCGTGTTGCGTGAGCATGAGGCCGCCGCCCAGCCGGCGGCTTGAGAGGAGCGAGTATGGGGCGCAAAGTCCACCCGATAGGCTTCCGCCTGGGGATCAACAAGACCTGGGAATCGCGCTGGTTCGCCCGGCCGCGGTTGTACGCCGATCTGCTCCATCAGGACCTGGCCATCCGCGCATTGGTCTTCAAGCTGGCGCCGCGTTCGGGCATCTCGCGCGTGGAGATCGAGCGCGATACGAGCAACGTCCACATCACGGTGCACACGGCCAAGCCGGGCATCGTCATCGGCCGCAAGGGCGCCAATGTCAAAGAGCTGCGGCGCCAGATCGAGGTCCTGACCGGCAGCAAGGTCAAGCTCGATATTGCCGAAGTGAAGGAACCCGATCTGGACGCGCGGCTGGTGGCCGAGAACATCGCCTCGCAGCTCGAGCGGCGCATCAGCCACCGCCGGGCGATGCAACGGGCGATGCAGCAGGCGATGCGTCAGGGGGCGCAGGGGATCAAGGTCATGTGCGCCGGGCGGCTGAGCGGGATCGAGATGGCCCGGCGGGAATGGATGCGCGAGGGGCGGGTCCCGGCGCAGACGCTGCGGGCCGACATCGATTTCGCCCGGGCCGAGGCGCTGACGACCTACGGTCGGATCGGCGTCAAGGTGTGGATCTATCGTGGCGACGCGGTTCCGCCGGAGGAACCGGTCAAAGCCGAGACGATGGACGTGTACGTCAGCGAGTAGCCGCGCCTGCGGACCTACGAGGTGGGATCATGTTGATGCCAAAGCGCGTGATGCGCGGCCGATTGAAGCAGATGCGAGGCCGGATGAAGGGCAAGGAAACCCGGGGGACGGAAGTGTCCTTCGGGGAGTACGGGCTGCAGGCGCTCGAGCCGGGCTGGGTGACGGCGCGGCAGATCGAGGCCACCCGGCGCGCACTGGTGCGCTACATGAAGCGGCGCGGCAAGATCTGGATCCGTATCTTTCCCGACAAGTCGGTCACGCAAAAGCCGGCCGAGACGCGCATGGGTAAGGGCAAGGGGGCCGTCGATCACTGGGTGGCGGTGGTGCGGCCGGGGCGGATCCTGGTCGAGATTTCGGGACTCCCGCATGAAGCTGCGCAAGAGGCGATGCGGCTGGCCTCTCACAAGCTGGCCATCAAGACCAAGTTCGCCGAGCGGATCGACACGGTGGGAGGCGAGTAGTCATGAAACCAGCCGAGATCCGGGCCCTCTCGATTGAAGAGGTCGCCAGCCGACTGGAGGACGCCCGTGAGAATTACCAGAAGCTGCGTTTCCAGGCGGCCGTCGGGCAGCTGACCGACCTTTCGAAGCTGCGCACGGCGCGGCGCGAGATCGCCCGCCTGGCGACCATCCTGCGCCAGCGCGAGTCGGCGGAGCCGGAAGGGAGACAGGCATGAGCAACAACCGTCGTCGACTGGTGGGGGTGGTGGTGGCGACCAAGATGACCAAGACGGTCACCGTCCGGGTGGACCGTACGACGCGGCACCCGCTGTACGGCAAGGTGATGCGCAGCTCGAAGCGCTTCCTGGCGCATGACGAGTTGGGCTGCCAGCCGGGCGATCAGGTGCAGATCGTCGAGAGCCGGCCGATCTCCAAGCGTAAGCGCTGGGCGGTCGAGACGGTGGTCAGCCGCGCCAGCGAGAGCGAGGTGGCGGCGGCCAGCGTGGTCGAGGAGACCCCGGTCGTGGAGGCTCAGGCATGAGAGCGCGGCCGGCAAGGGTAA
Organism: Anaerolineales bacterium; assembly: GCA_036803025.1. Taxonomy (GTDB): domain Bacteria; phylum Chloroflexota; class Anaerolineae; order Anaerolineales; family E44-bin32; genus DAIRVC01. The sequence goes on along the minus strand of DAIRVC010000046.1, from coordinate 13,748 downwards.
GCGGAAGGAGGGCCGCGGCATGATCCAGCAGGAGACCCGGCTGACGGTTGCCGACAACACCGGGGCGCGCGAGCTGCTGGTTATCCGCGTCCTGGGCGGCTCGCGGCGGCGTTACGGCTACATCGGCGATATCGTGGTGGCCACAGTCAAGGCGGCCGCGCCGCACGGGGCGGTCAAGAAGAGCGAGGTCGTCAAGGCGGTCATTGTGCGCACGGCCAAGGAATACCGCCGCGAGGACGGCTCGTACATCCGCTTCGATGACAACGCCGCCGTGCTACTGGACGCTGACGGGGTCAACCCGAAAGGCACGCGCATATTCGGCCCGGTGGCGCGCGAGCTGCGCGAGCGAGGCTTCACCAAGATCGTCTCGCTGGCGCCGGAAGTGCTTTAGGGCGGCCGGGTGACCGGCGGAGGCAAGTGAGCGTGAGCATCAAGAAGGGCGATACCGTGGAAGTGATCAGCGGCCGCGACAAGGGCATGCGCGGGGAAGTGATCCGCATGCTGCCCAAGGAGGCCCGCCTGGTGGTGCAGGGCGTCAACATGCGCAAGAAGCACCAGCGCCAGGTGCAGGCCGGCGGCCGCACCATGAATCCGGGCATCATCCAGTTCGAAGCGCCGCTGCACATTTCGAATGTCATGCTGGTCTGCCCGAAGTGCGACAAACTGACGCGGGCGGGTGTCAGCCGCGAGAGCGGCAAGGCCCAGCGTGTGTGCAAGCAGTGTCAGGCGATCATCGATGCCTGAGCGGGCGGAAAGGTAGAGCAGAATGGGACACCCGATGCAGGAACGCTATCGCAAAGAGATCGTGCCCGCTCTGATGAAGGAGTTCGGCCTGGACAACGTCATGCAGGCGCCGCGCCTGAAGAAAGTGGTGGTCAACGTCGGCGTGGGCGAGGCGCTCGATAATGCCAAGGCGCTCGAGGCGGCCGTGGCCGACGTCGGCGCAATCACCGGCCAGAAGCCGATCGTGACCAAGGCCCGCCGCAGCATCGCCAATTTCAAGCTGCGCGAGGGCCGGGATATCGGCGTCAAGGTGACGCTCAGGGGCGAGCGCATGTGGTCGTTCGTCGACCGTCTGGTGAACGTGGCGCTGCCACGCACGCGTGATTTCCGCGGTGTGACCCCGGACAGCTTTGACGGCCGCGGCAATTACACCCTCGGCATTCGTGAGCAGTTGATCTTCCCGGAGATCGAATACGACAAGATCGACAAGATCCGCGGCTTCGAGGTGACGATGGTCACCTCGGCGCCAAACGACGAACAGGGCCGCCGGCTGATCGAGATGCTGGGGATGCCATTCGGGAGAAGGGCCTAGTCCATGTCCAAGAAGTGCATGCCGATTCGAGAGACGCACCGCAAGTACCCGGTCCGGGTGCGCAACCGCTGCCGAGTCTGCGGCCGTCCGCGCGGCTATATGCGCCGCTTCCAGCTATGCCGTATCTGCTTCCGCACCTTGGCGCTGGAAGGCAAGATCCCCGGCGTGGTCAAGTCGTCCTGGTAGGCCGGTAGTGGGAGCTATGCGATGACAATTTCCGACCCGATTGCCGACATGTTGACCCGCATCCGCAACGCGGCCATGGCCGGGCATCCGACCATCGCCATGCCGAGCTCGAAGCTCAAGCTATCCATCGCCCGCATCCTGCAGGACGAAGGCTTCCTGGAGAGTTTCGAGGAAGTGGCGGCCGAAGGCCGGCCCGGCCAGGTGCTGCGCGTGCGGCTCAAATACGTCGGCGAGCGCCGCGAACGCCGCCCCGTCCTGAGCGGCCTGAAACGCGTCAGCCGCCCCGGGCGGCGCGTCTACGTGGGCAAATCCGAAATCCCCTGGGTGCGCTCGGGCCTGGGCGTGGCGATCCTATCCACCCCCAAGGGCGTGATGACGGGGACGCGCGCCCGGCAATTGGGCGTCGGCGGCGAAGTGCTCTGCCAGGTGTGGTGATCCGGCCGGCCGATTGATCGGCCCGGTCCGGAGAGGAGGTGGGTGTGTCTAGAATTGGTCGCATGCCGGTGGTCATCCCCGACGGCGTGCGTGTTGAACTCGAGGGCGCACGCGTGCGCATTCAGGGCCCCGGCGGAGCGCTGGAGCGGACCTTTCCGCCCGAGATGCAAATCCGCTACGGCGACGGCAAGCTGACCGTCGAAAGGCCGTCGGATGCCCCCAGCGTGCGCGCCCTGCACGGGATGACCCGTGCCCTGCTGAACAACATGGTTGTCGGCGTCAGCAAAGGCTTCGAGCGTACGCTGGAGGTCGAAGGCGTGGGCTACCGCCCGGACCTCGAGGGCGATACGCTGGTGCTCTACGTCGGCTACTCGCACCCGGTGCGCATACCCCCGCCGGAAGGCATCCGCTTTGAGGTGGATGCGCGCGCCCGGACGATCAAGATCAAGGGCCGCGACAAGGAATTGGTCGGCCAGCTGGCATCGGATATCCGCAAGGTCCGCCCGCCCGAGCCGTACAAGGGCAAGGGCATCCGCTATCAGGGGGAACACGTCCGGCGCAAGGCGGGCAAGGCCGGCAAGGTGGCGTAGTCATGACGAGGAAGAGTCGCGAACAGATGCGCTCCCGCCGGCATGTGCGGGTGCGCAAGAACATTGCCGGGACGGCCGAGCGGCCGCGCCTGAACGTGTTTCGCAGCCTGGTGGGGATTTACGCCCAGGTCGTCGACGACGGCGCCGGTGTAACCCTGGCGGCCGCTTCGACACTCGACGCCGATATCAAGGCCCGGCTGAAGGGCCTGAGCAAGACCGAGCAGGCCAAACTGGTCGGCGAACTGATCGCCCAACGGGCGAAGGCCAAAGGCATCGGCCAGGTTGTGTTCGATCGGGGCGGCTTCCGCTATCACGGACGGGTGCGGGCGCTGGCCGAGGCGGCTCGCCAGGCCGGCCTCGAGTTCTAGGCGCGGATGGAGAGAGGCAACGTGAGACGAGACTTCCGGGTTCCGAGCGAAGAGCGAGACGAATTCGACGAGCGCCTGATCGACATCGCCCGTGTCGCCAAGGTTGTCAAGGGCGGACGGCGCTTCTCCTTCCGCGTGACGGTCGTCGTCGGCGACAACAAGGGCCGGGTCGGCCTGGGCGTCGGCAAGGCGCGCGGCGTCCCCGATGCGATCCGCAAGGCGACCGATCGGGCGCGCAAGGACATGCACCCGATCACGCTGGCGGGCAAGACCATCCCGCACGAGGTGATCGCCAAGCACGGCGGCGCTGAGGTGCTGCTCAAGCCGGCCTCGCCCGGCACGGGTGTGATCGCTGGCGGCCCGGTCCGAGCGGTGGTCGAAGCGGCCGGCGTGCGCGACATCCTGACCAAGTCGCTGGGCAGCGCCAACATCCTCAATGTCGCTTTCGCCACTATGGAAGGGCTGGGGCAGTTGAAGCGGGTCGAGGATGAGGCGGTGCGGCGCGGCAAGTCGGCCGGCGACCTGAAGCCGTTCTGGGAGCGCAAGAGCAATGGCTAAGTCCGCGGCTGCCAAGACCCTGCGCATCACGCTGATGCGCAGCCCGACCGGTTATTCGGAGCGCCAGAAGCGGACGGTCCGGGCGCTCGGCCTGCGCCGCGTGCGCCAGACCGTCGAGCAGGCGGATACGCCCGTGCTGCGCGGCATGATCGCCAAGGTCGTCCACCTGGTCAAGGTGGAGGAGTAGGAGAACGATGAAGCTTCACGATCTGCAACCGCGCCCGGGCGCGCGTCGGCCGCGCAAGCGTGTCGGCCGCGGCATTTCCGCCGGGCAGGGCAAGACCGCCGGGCGGGGGACCAAGGGCCAGAAGGCGCGCACCGGCTTCGGCGGCAAGCTCTACCGCCAGGGCGGCAACCTGCCCTTCTATCGGCGGCTGCCGTTCATGCGCGGCTTCACCAATGTCGGGCGCCAGGAATGGAACGAGGTCAACCTGGGCAGCCTGTCGGAGTTCAAAGCCGGGGCCGAGGTCGGGCCGGAGAGCCTGGCCGAAGCCGGGCTGCTGCAGGACGCCCGCAATCCGATCGTCCTCCTGGGGATGGGTGAGCTGGAGAAATCGCTCAAGATCCGCGTGCATCGAGTGACCCGCAACGCCCGCACGAAGGTCGAGGCGGCCGGCGGTACGATCGAATTGATCGAGCCGCCCAAGCCTCAGGAATGATGGACAGGAGCTCTGGATGAAGCGGTCAGCCTGGCGCTTCTTGTGGGTCTCGCCGGAAATCCGCAATCGGTTGCTGATCTCCCTCGCCCTGCTGGCGATCTACCGGCTGGCCTCGCACGTGCCGGTGCCCGGGGTCGATCGGGCCGCCATTGCCAGCATCCTGAGCGGGGCAGGCTCTGGTCAGACCCTGTTCACGCTGTTGGACCTGCTGTCGGGCGGCACGGTCTCGAACTTCTCGGTTCTGGCGATGGGCGTCTACCCGTACATCACCGCCCAGATCATCCTGCAGCTGCTCGTACCGGTCATCCCGGCACTCCAGCGGCGCATGGAGGAGGATCCACGCGAGGGCCGGAAGTGGATGGAGAAGTGGACCTACTACCTGGCCGTCCCCATGGCGGCGCTCAACGCCATCGGCCAGATCCAGCTCTTCCGCCAGTACGCGACGACCGGCCAGAACGTGCTCACCTTCGATCTGGGTTTGAACCTGCCGACGGTGACGACCATCGCCACCATGACGGCCGGGACGTTGTTCGCCATCTGGCTGGGTGAGTTGATCTCCGAGCACGGCATCCGCAACCAGGGCCTGTCGCTGATCATCTTTGCCGGCATCGTGGCGCGCATTCCGGCCAATGTGGCACAGCTGCTGACGGATGAAAGCCAGCGCCTGACCATCTCGGTCTTCCTGCTGTTCATCACCGTGGCGACTATCTTCGCCATCATCTACGTGCAGGAGGGCCGCCGGCATGTGCCGGTCATGTACCCGGGCCGCCGGGTAGGCAACCGCATGTCGATGCCGGTCAAGGGCACGCTGCCGCTGATGGTCAACATGGCGGGCATGATCCCGCTCATCTTCGCCCAGTCGCTGTTGACGCTGCCGGCGGTTGTGGCGCAGTTCTTCGTAAACTCCAGCAATGAGACTGTGTCTTCCATTGCCGGCTGGTTCCAGAACACATTCGGGGGAATCAGCCCGCTCTACTGGCTGCTGTACTTCCTGATGGTGGTCGGTTTCACGTTCTTCTATACCGACACGCTTTTCGCTCAGCAGAACTACGGCGAAAACCTGCGTCGGGCCGGCGCCCAGGTGCCGGGCGTGACCAAGGGCGCCGCCACCCAGCGTTATCTGACCAAGGTCTTGCGGCGCATCACGCTGCCGGGGGCGGTCTTCCTGGGGCTCGTGGCGGTCATGCCCTTCCTGATCAGCCTGGTCTCGCCCATCGGCGGCCCGAACAGCGGCCTGCTGTTGGTCTCGTCCGCCGGACTGCTGATCGTAGTGGGCGTGGTGCGTGATACGTATCGGTCGATCGAGGCCGAGCTCAAGCTGCGTGGGTACGATTCGTCGCTGCTTGTACGCTAGGAATGCCGGCGATGCCCGCATACATCCTGCTCGTCGGACCGCCGGGGGCTGGGAAGGGGACACAGGCCAAGCGCCTGTGCGAGAGACTGGGGCTGCTGCACGTTTCGAGCGGCGACCTGTTTCGAGAGCACCTTAAGAATAAGACCGACCTGGGCATCAAGGCACAGGGCTATATCGACCGCGGCGAGTTGGTCCCGGACGATCTGACCATCGCCATGATTCGCGAGCGGCTGACACGGGCGGACGCGCGCAATGGCGCGGTGCTGGACGGCTTTCCGCGGACGCGCCCGCAGGCGCTGGCGCTCGACGGAATGCTCGCCGGATTGGGTGGTCGGGTGGACGTGGTCATCTACATCCAGGTGTCGATGGCGACCCTGATCCGCCGGCTGACCGGGCGCTGGATGTGCCGCAAGGCGGGACACATCTACCACGAGGACTTCGATCCGCCCCGCCAGTCCGGCGTGTGTGATATCGACGGCTCGGAGCTGTACAAGCGCAGCGACGACACCGAGGAGACCGTGACCAACCGCATTCAGGTCTACCTCGAGCAGACCGCGCCGCTGGTGACGCACTACCGCCGTGAGGGCGCGATCATCGAGGTGGACGGGGAGCAGCCGATCGAGCAGGTGACGGAAGCCGTCCTGGTACAACTGCCGGCGGGGATCGTGCCGTGAACGAGCGGCGCATGTCGGGTTGGCCGCGGGCTTCGGCCGGCCGGCGCGGGGTGGTGCTCAAGAGCGCCGCCGAGCTGGAACGCATGCGCCGTGCGGGACGGGTCACGGCCGAGGCGCTCGAGGCTGCCCGGCGAGTCATCCGCCCCGGCGTGACCACTGCCGAGATCGACGCGGCCGCCGCCGCGGTCCTGCGCCGGCACGGTGCACAGCCGGCCTTCCTGGGCTACGGCGATCCGCCCTTCCCGGCGGTGACGACGGTGAGTGTGAACGAGGAGTTGGTCCACGGCATCCCCGCAGGCCGCCGTCTGAAGGAAGGCGATATTGTCAGTGTCGACTGCGGGGGGATCGTGGACGGGTTCGTCGGTGATGCGGCCTTCACCGCCGCGGTCGGACGGGTCACGCCCGAGGCGGAGCGCCTGATCGAAACGACCCGGCAAGCGCTCTGGGCGGGCATCGAGCGCATGCGCCCGGGGCTGCACACCGGGGATGTCTCGGCCGCCATCCAGGCGGTGGTCGAGGCGGCGGGTTTCAGCGTCGTGCGCGAGTACACCGGGCACGGCGTCGGGAGGCAGATGCACGAGGACCCGCAAGTGCCCAACTACGGCACCGCCGGCAAGGGGCTGTTGCTGCGGCCGGGGATGACGATCGCCCTGGAGCCGATGACGTTGGCCGGCGATCCGCAGGTGCGGGTATTGGAGGACGCCTGGACGGTCGTCTCTGCCGACGGTCGGCTGACCGCCCACTGGGAGCACACCGTGGCGGTCACTGCCGAAGGGCCCAGGGTTCTGACCGGGCTGGATGAAGACCTGGACGGCCCGGGTCGGGATTCGTATAATGAACCGTTTGCTGACCGCGACCTGGCGGCAGGCGGGGCAAGGAGAGAACGGGAATGAAAGTGACATCTTCGGTCCGCAAGCGCTGTCCGAAGTGCAAGGTGGTGCGGCGCCGCGGCAAGGTGTATGTGATCTGCGAGAACCCGCGTCACAAGCAGAGACAGGGGTAGCCCATGGCACGCATCGAAGGCATTGACCTGCCGCGCGAGAAACGCATCGAGGTCGGGTTGACTTACATCCACGGGATCGGCCGGGTGACCTCCCGGCAGGTCCTCAAGGCGACCGGGGTCAGCCCGGAGGTCCGGGTGCGCGACCTGACCGAGGACCAGATTGCGGACTTGCGCGACTACATCGGCCAGCACCTGACCGTGGAGGGCGACCTGCGCCGCGAGGTGCAGATGAACATCAAGCGCCTGGTGGAGATCGGCTGCTATCGCGGCCTGCGCCATCGGCGCAACCTGCCGGTGCGCGGCCAGCGCACGCGCACCAACGCGCGCACGCGCAAGGGCCCGAAGAAGACGGTGGCCGGCCGCGGCCGCCGCCGGGGCGCCAAGAAGAAGTAACCCGGGCATCGCCTCGCCGGCGCACGCTCCGGGCCGTCTGGGTATCCTTCCACCCGCGGCTGGGTGGCTCGGTGCTGCGGTCGCCGGCGGGGAACAAGAGAGGACAGACGAAGAGTATGGCACGCAATCCAACAGACGCGCGACGTCAGGCGGCCAAGCGTGGCAAGCGCATGGTCTCGCACGGCCAGGTGCACGTGCATGCCTCTTTCAACAACACGATCGTGACGATTACCGATCAGCAGGGCAATACGATCGTATGGGGCAGCGCCGGCCAGTCGGGGTTCAAGGGTTCGCGCAAGAGCACGCCCTACGCCGCCCGCCTGGCGGCGCAGGCGGCTATCGCCTCGGCCTCCGAATACGGGCTGCAGGAAGTCGATATATTGGTCAACGGACCCGGCCCGGGACGCGAGGCGGCGATCCGTGCCATCCAGGGATCGAACGTGCGCGTGCGCTCCATCACCGATGTGACGCCCGTGCCTCACAACGGCTGCCGCCCGCCCAAGAAGCGCCGCGTCTAGCCGATCAGGAAGGAAAGCGGAGAAGATGGCGAAGTATCTGGGACCGGTCTGCAAGCTGTGCCGCCGGGAAGGGGAGAAGCTCTTCCTGAAGGGACAGCGCTGCTTCACGCCGAAATGCGCCTTCGAGCGGCGCGGTTTTCCGCCCGGCGAACACGGGCGGGACGCGCAGTTCCGCCGCCGACGCGCTTCGGACTACAACCGCCAGCTGCGCGAGAAGCAGAAGACCAAGCGCATCTACGGAACGACCGAGCGGCAATTCCGCCGCTTCTACCACACGGCGCTGCGCCGGCGCGGCATGACCGGCGAGAACTTGCTGCAGATGCTCGAGCGCCGGCTGGACAACACCGTCTTTCGCCTCGGGTTCGCCGTCAACCGCGCCGAGGCTCGGGAGTTGGTGACCCACGGGCATTTCAACATCAACGGCCGCCGGACCGACATCCCGTCCATGCTGGTCCGACCGGGCGACCTGATCGAGGTGCGGGCGGGCTCGAAGACGCGAACATACTTCAAGTCCATGCCGGCCTTGGCCGAGAGCCGGACCGTGCCGCGCTGGCTGGAGCGCGATCTGAAGACCCTCTCCGGCAAGGTGCTGCAGAACCCGGAGCGGACGGACATCGATGCCAGCCTGAACGAGCAGCTGATCATCGAGTTCTACTCCCGCTAGAAGGCCGCGGACGCGGGGCCTGGCCCGCGTGGAGGGTTATCGTGAGCATCACAAGCAACATGGTCATGCCGAAGATCGAGCGCGAGGCTGTCGCGCGCAACTACGGCAAGTTCATCATCAGCCCGCTCGAAAGCGGATACGGCATCACCGTCGGCAACGCCCTGCGGCGCATTCTGCTTTCGTCGCTGGAGGGCACGGCGGTGGCTTCGATCCGCATCACGGACGTGGCCCACGAGTTCTCCGATATCCCCGGCGTGCGCGAGGACGTGCTGCAGGTCATGCTCAACGTCAAGCAGCTGCGCATGATCCTGCACGAAGGCGAGACCGCAAGGCTGCGCCTGGAGGTCGTCGGAGAAGGCTCGGTCACCGCGGCCGACGTCATCGCGCCGGCTGAAGTCGAGATCGTCAATCCCGAGCTGTACCTGTTCACGGTCGATGACGACAAGGCCCGCCTGGAGATCGAGTTGAACGTCCAGCGCGGCCGCGGCTACTCGCCCTCGGATGAGCGCGGCCGCCTGCCGATCGGCGAGCTGCCCACCGACGCGATCTTCACCCCGGTAAAGCGAGTCCATTTCGAGGTCGGCCGGGCGCGCGTCGGGCAGGACACCAGCTACGACCGCCTGGTGCTCGAGATCTGGACCGACGGGACGATCAAGCCCGAGACCGCGCTGAGCCAGAGCGCTCAGCTACTGATCGCCCACGTGCGCGATATCGCCGGCGTGAGCGAGGAAACGCTCATGGCGGCCGCCACGCGCGAGGAGAAGCCGCGCCTGGCCAGCGAGATCTACGACACGCCCATCGAGAACCTCGACCTCTCCGTGCGCGTCTTCAACTCGCTGAAGCGGACCGGGATCACCACGGTGGGTGAAGTGCTGGATATGCTGGAAAAGGGCGCCGAGGCGATGCTTTCGATCCGTAACTTCGGCGAGAAGAGCCTGGAGGAGCTCAAGGAGCGCCTGCGGGAGAAGGGCTATCTGGAACAGGAGGCCGCTCCGACGGCCCCCGAGCCAGAACCCCTGGTGGAGTAGGTTTCGGATGAGACATCGAGTTGCTGGACACAAACTGGGCCGGTCCACCGGCCAGCGGAACGCCCTGCGGCGCAACCTGGTGACGGAGCTCTTCCGCAACGAGCGCATCCGCACGACCCGCGCCAAGGCCGACGCCGTGCGCGGGACGGCTGAGCGCCTGATCACCACGGCCAAGCGCGGCACTGCGGCGGGCGAGATGAAGGCGGTCAACGCCCGTCGCCGGGCCGCGGCGCAGCTGAACGACGCCGAAGTGGTCAAGAAGCTCTTTGACGACATCGCCCCGCGCTACGCCACGCGCCCCGGCGGCTACACACGCGTGGTCCGACTTGGGCCGCGGGCCGGCGATGCCGCCGAAATCGTGCTGCTGGAGCTGGTGGAAGAGTAGGTCGGCGGCCGGGGCGCGGCGATGGCCGCTTACCAATCGATCGTCGCATACGACGGCACCGAGTTCGGCGGCTTCCAGCGCCAGGCCGGGGGGCGGCGGACGGTCCAGGCGGTCTTGGAGGCGGGGCTGGTCGAGCTGGGTTGGCAGGGCGCTTCGATCCTGGCCGCCGGCCGGACCGACGCCGGCGTGCACGCCCGCGGCCAGGTGATCGCCTTCGAGCTGGATTGGAGGCATGCGCCGGAATTGCTGGACGTGGCGCTGAACGCGCACCTGCCCTTCGACGTAGCCGTGCGCCAGACGCGGCCGGCGCCGCCCGGGTTCCACCCGCGCTTCTCGGCCCGAGCCCGGCGCTACCGCTACAGCCTGCGCTGCGCGGCGGAGCGGGATCCGCTCCAGGACCGCTTTGCCTGGCGGGTGTGGCCGGCCCCGGATCTGCTGCGGTTGTCGGAGGCGGCCGGGCGGGCGCAAGGGGAGCACGATTTCGGCGCATTCGGCCGGGCGCCGATAGCGGGTGGACACACCCGCCGGCATGTGCTGCGCTGTGAGTGGTGTGCGACCGGGCAGGGACTGGACTTCGTCATCGAAGCCGATGCGTTCCTGTACCGGATGGTGCGCCGGTTGGCGGCTTGCATGCTGGAGATCGGGAGCGGTCGACTGGAGATCGGGGCGTTCGAGGAGTACCTGGAGCGCCCGCAGGTCCCCTGGATGGGGAAGATGGCACCCGCCCGAGGCCTGTGCCTCGAGGCGGTGGACTACGGAGCGTGACCCCCGAGCGTCCCGTCGGAGGGTGGAGCAGGGAACCCCTGACCACTCGGCCGGGATGCCAGACGGGAACTGAGAACGGGAGTAGGACTGTGCAGAAGACGTATTACCCCAAAGCGGATGAACTCTCCCACGAGTGGTACGTGGTGGATGCCTCCGGGATGAACCTCGGGCGGCTGGCCACGCGCGTGGCGCGCACCCTCCTGGGTAAGGATAAGCCCCAGTTCACCCCGGGCGTCGATCTGGGCGACTTTGTCATCGTGACCAACGCCGCCAAGATCACTACGACCGGGAAGAAGCTGGACGACAAGATCTACTTCCGCCACTCCGGCTATCCGGGCGGGGTCAGGAAGGTCACGCTGCGGGAGCAGCTGGCGCGCTTTCCGGAGCGCGTCGTCGAAGCGGCGGTGTGGGGCATGCTCCCGCACAACCGCATGGGGCGGAAGCTGCTGCGCAAGCTCAAGGTCTATGGCGGGCCGGACCATCCCCACCAGGCGCAGCATCCCAAGCCGCTGGCTTAGGTCGAGCGAAGGAGAGGAAGGCAAGGCGTATGTCCGTTCAGTATTACGAAGGCGTTGGACGCCGCAAGACCTCGACTGCCCGCGTGCGGGTGATCAAGGGCAGCGGCAAGTTCGTCGTGAATGAGAAGCCGGTCGATGAGTACTTCCCTCGCTTCGGCGATCTCGATGCCGCCCTCTTGCCGCTGCGCACGGTGGGTTTGGAGGGCCAGCTCGACGTGACCGCCAAAGTACAGGGCGGCGGGGTGACCGGGCAGGCCACCGCCGTACGGCACGGACTGGCGCGAGCGCTGGTGGCGATGGACGAGAATCTGCGCGCCGCCTTGCGCGGTGGCGGAATGCTCTCGCGCGATCCGCGCGAGAAGGAGCGCAAGAAGCCGGGTCTGAAGCGCGCCCGCAAGGCTCCCACCTACACCAAGCGCTAGCCCGAAAGCGTCGCGCGTTCGATCGGACATCGTCGCGCCGGGGAGCTCGCTGCTCCCCGGCGCGCTTGTTGTCCCGCGCGGCTGTTCGGGGATGCTACAATCGCGCCGCCAGGAGGAGCCGACTCCGGAAGGAGGAGCGCATGCCGCCAGGGATTACCATCGTCGGCCTCGGGCCGGGTGACGCGCAGCTGCTGACTCGCGCTGCCTGGGAGGTGCTCACCCAGGCGGAGGAGATCTGGCTGCGGACCAGCCATCACCCGTGCGTGGCGGCGCTTCCCGCCGAGCGGCTGCACTCATTCGATGACTTGTATGAGGGCTCAGCCGACTTCGAGAGTGTCTACGCCGCGATCGTCGAGCGGCTGATGGCGCTCGGCCGCCGCCCGCAGGGGGTGGTCTACGCCGTGCCCGGCGATGCGACCGTCGGGGAGACGGCGGCTCAGCGGCTGCTGAGATCCGGCGAACTGCCCGTGCGGCTGATCCACGGGTTGAGCTGCATTGAACCCAGTCTGGCTGCGGCAGAGGTGGATGCGTTGGATGGGCTCTCGGTCGTCGATGCCCTCGAGCTGGCTGCGGCCCACCACCCTCCATTCCCCCCGGATCGGCCGGCGTTGGTGGCGCAGCTCTATTCGAGCATGGTCGCCGCCGACGTCAAACTGACGCTCATGGCGGTATACCCCGATGGGCACCCTGTTCGGCTGATCCACGACGCCGGCGGCGAGGGTCAGAAGGTCGAGGCGCTGCCGCTGCACGCCATCGATCGATCAACGTCGATCGGCCCGCGCACGTCGCTGTTTGTCCCAGCCCTGCCTGAACCGTCGGCCTTCGAGACCTTCCAGGAGACGGTCGCACACCTGCGGGCCCCGGACGGTTGCCCCTGGGACCGAGAACAGACTCCGCAGTCCCTGCGGCCGCACTTGCTCGAGGAGGCCTATGAGGCGCTGCACGCGCTGGATGAGGAGGATCCGACCGCATTGCGCGAGGAACTGGGCGACCTGCTGCTCCAGATCGTGCTCCAGGCGCAGATCGCCAGTGAGGTGGGTGAGTTCGACATGGCGGACGTGATTCGCAGCATCAATGCCAAGATCGTCCGCCGGCACCCACACGTCTTCGGCGATGTGGCCGTCAGCGGCGTCGAGCATGTTCTGCAGAACTGGGAGGCTCTGAAGGCCGTCGAGCGAGCGGAGAACGGCGAGGCGGGCGGGCTGTTGGGCGGGGTCCCAACAGGGCTGCCTGCGCTGGCGCAGGCGGCCGAGATCCAGGGCCGCGTGGCCCGCGTCGGCTTCGACTGGCCCGATATGGATGGGGTGACGGCCAAGATCGCCGAGGAGCTAAGCGAGGTCCTGGAGGCGCGGGGACCGCAGGCCGTCATGGATGAGATGGGGGACGTTCTGTTCGCGGTCGTCAACTATGCACGCTGGTTGCAGGTCGATCCCGAGGCGGCACTGCGACAGGCGAATGCGCGCTTCCGTCAGCGTTTCAGCGCGATCGAGGCGGCAGCAGCAGCGGCTGGGCGGCCGATGGGGAAGATGACGTTGGCCGAGATGGACGCGCTCTGGGAGGCGGCCAAGGCGGGGGAGGACTGAAAGGCCACTGGCCGTCGCGCCAGCCCCGGCGAATCGCAACTCCAGTAGGGCGCGGGCCAGGGCGGGGGGTTGGCGGTCGGCGGAAATGCCTGAAGGCAAGAGCTCGGTGAAGGTTCACGCCTGCCCGACCCTCCCCCTGAAAGTGGGCGGCAAGGGCTGGGGACGAATCCGGCCAGCACCGATCGTATGAAGCTGCTTAGCTGAGGGCAGTCCGCCCGCGCCCAACTGTCGCCACGGCCAGGGAAGGGCTATGGGCTGGAACAAATGCCCGCCCGTCCCTCCCGCCGCCAGCGGCTGACAGTTGACATCTCCCCCCGGTTCGCGTATCAT
>DAIRVC010000045.1:0-17184 GCA_036803025.1 Anaerolineales bacterium | reverse complement strand
TGCGCCCGCAGGCGTCCAGACTCGTCCGGCGTCAGCTCGTCCCGCATCAACAGCCAGGCCTCAAACGGCTGATGGCTCATTGTGTCTCCCTCGCGCCAGCGCCGGCTGGGGCTCCCCTTCCCGCCAGCGCTCTGCCAACGTTCGCCGCGCCCGATGCATGCGGCTCTTGACGGCGCCCACCGAAGTCGACAGGACCTCGGCGATCTCCTCGTAGGAAAGGTCGTACCAGTAGTGCAGGGTGATCGCGGCGCGTTCCTGCGGGCCAAGGCCTCGGGTCAGTTTGCTGATGCGGTCGCTTCGCTCCCGGATCGCCAGCGCCTCCTCCGGACCCGTGCCCGAATCGGCCGGCTCCTGTTCGCGCGGAACGTCCTCTCCCGGGGCCGGCAGGAAACGGCGCCGGCGGATCATGTCGATGCAGTAGTGTGAAGCGATGGACAGCAGCCATGTCGGGAAGGGGCGCTGGGGATCGTAGCGCTTGAGGTTGCGGAACGCGCGCAGGAAGGTCTCCTGTGCAGCGTCCTCGGCCTCGCCGGCATCGCCCAGCATCCGGGAACACAGGTTGTAGACCGGCACCTGGAAGGTCTCTACCAGGCGGGCGAACGCCTCGCCATCTCCGGCGCGTGCCCTGGCTACCCACTCTGCCTCCGACTGGCCAAAGGTGACTCTCACTACCGATCCCTTCGGTTTGACCTACATCTATCTACGAAGCTCCGGCCCGCAGGTCGCGGGCCGTCAACACGCCGGGCCGGGGTCCCCCACCCCGGCCCGGTCCAAGTCCAGGTCTACGGTCGACCGCTAGGCGGCGGGGAAGCGTCGCAGGACGGTCGCCGAGGTCGGAACGACCGCCCGGTCGCCGATCTTCATCTCGGAGGGCGGCTTCCCGGCCTCCTTGGGGGCTCCCTGGTAGACGGCGATGGGCGTCCCCTCGACGGCGGCCTTCTTCTCCAGGTAGGCCTGCCCGAGCAAGTACCCTTCACTGTCCACCGCGCAGGAGGTCACCGTCCCAACCACGCGCCCGCGCCGATCCACGACCGGGTCGCCGTTGTGAGCCATGCGCACCCCCTTCTCGTCGAAGCGGAAGCGCGTCACCTCACCCTTTCGGGAGCGCTCTTGTTCCAGGAAGGCGCTGCGGCCGATGAACCAGGGCTTGTAGGTCTTCACATAGGACCCAAAACCGGCGTCGCCGACGCCTAGGCCAAGCGAGCCGGCCATCTCATGCCCGTACAGCGGCAGGCCGGCCTCCGTCCGCAGCGAATCGCGCGCTCCCAAACCGACCGGTTTGATCCCGTACGGCTGGCCGACCTTCAGGAGTGCCTCCCAGAGCGCCACACTCCGGTCGGGGTGGACGAAGAGTTCATAGGCGATCCGCTCACCGGTATAGCCTGTCCGGCTGATGACCAGATCGAATCCGCCCAGGCTGCCCTCCATGACCCCGGCCCACTTCAGCCGGCGCAATCGGTCGGCGGTCGCGGGTTCCGCGCCGAGGGCCAGCAGGATTTCCAGGCTCTTCGGGCCCTGAAGGGCGATGTCGACCCGCATCTGGCCGCCTTCCTTCGGGTCGCGCAAGTTGCGCAAGACACAGTCCCTCCCAAAGGCAAGCGCCCAGGGTCGCTCAACATCGACTTGGACGCGCCCCTCCTTGACCGCGGTCAACCAGGCCCAATCCTTGTCGTCATTGGAGGCATTGACCACCACCAGGTAGGCGTGCTCCTGGCGGCGGTAGACCATCGTGTCGTCCAGAACCGAACCGTCGGGGAGCAGGAACTGCGAGTAGAGCGACTCCCCGACCTCCAACGAAGCGACCTCGTTGCCGACCACGCTGTCGAGGAAAGCGCAGGCCGAAGGTCCTTCGACCTGGTAGACGCCCATGTGGCTGACATCGAACAAGCCGGCAGCCTGGCGAGTGGCCAGGTGCTCCTCGATGACCGAGGTATACCAGACCGGCATATCCCACCCGGCGAAGGGCACCATCTTGGCGCCCAGGGCGCGGTGAGTGGCGTTGAGCGCGGTCTTCTTCGGCTCCCCCTCGGGGGGTTCCCGCCATTCGAAGGACGGTAACGCCTTACCTGCCCCAGCCGGGATGCCGACATACCAGGGCTTGTCCTCGGTCACGGCCCCCGCCGCTGCAGGTTTCTCGGCGACGCCCTTTAGACAGACGGCGACAGGGCCGGGGAGCCGTTTATGCGGATCGGCTGCGTCGAACGCTACGAAGCCGTCCGACAGGTCGCGCAGCCAGATCAGCGCCAGCGGTACTTCCGCCGCCGGCAGGCACAATTCCCATGTGTCTGCCTGAGTGCGCGTGAGAACCGAGTCGATCGCCTTGCGCGGCGTGTTCAGCGCGGCTTTGACTGACTGTCCAAGCTTCAGACCTTCCGGCCGGACGTTCGTCGCCCAGCGCAGGAAGTCCTGCGCGCGCGAACCGCGCAGGCCCAGGCTGGCGAACTTGCCTTGCGGAGGCGGATCGTCCGGGTAGTAGAAGTGCGGAGACCCGTGCCGGCTTGGCTGAGTCTCGACACCCTTCTGCATGGCCAGGTCGCGCACCTCGATGCGAGTCTTCTGAAGCGCCTCGAAGTCGACCTTGGCCCGCCGCTGCGGGCCTTTGCGGCCCTGCAGCGTGTGCGGGGTGCAGGCTTTGAGCAACCGGCCGATCATGCCGGCGACGGCCGCCGCATCTGCCTCGGTGAAGCCGCGCTGGGTGATCCAGGGCGTGCCCAGACGAATACCCGACGGGCTGGCGGCGGAGCGGTCGCCCGGGATGGTGTTGCGGTTGACAACGATGCCGGCCAGATCGAGAATGCGCGCCGCCTGGTCCCCGGAGAGATGCGTCCCGTCGGGACCGGTGATCGAGCGGCAGTCCAGATTCGTCAGGTGGGTGTCGGTGCCGCCGAAGGGGATGCGGAAGCCGGACTCCTGTAGACCTTTGGTCAACGCCAGGCAGTTGGCCACAACCTGCCGCTGCATGGCCTTGAACGAATCGGTGGTGGCGAGTTTGAAGGTCAGCGCCTGAGCGGCGATCGTGCTCATGTGCGGGCCCCCCTGCTCGCCGGGAAAGACGGCCTTGTCGATCTTCGACGAGAGCGCGGCCGAGGTGGTCAGGATGGCCGCGCCGCGCGGCCCGCACAAGGACTTGTGCGTCGTGAATGTGACCACGTCGGCGATCCCGACGGGCGAAGGATACACCCCGGCTGCCACCAATCCGGCCACATGGGCGATATCCGCCAGCAGGAAGGCGCCGACGGCGTCGGCAATGCGGCGGAATTGGCGCCAATCGACCGACCACGGATACGAGGAGTAGCCGGCAATGATGAGCCTTGGTCGGTGTTCGAGGGCCAGGGCCTCGATGGCGGCGTAGTCGATCCGCTCGGTCTGCGGGTCAACAGTGTAGTGCACTGCTTTGTAGTACTTGCCCGAGCGATTGGCGGATGAGCCGTGCGTCAGATGACCCCCATGCAGCAGGTCCATGCCCATGACCACGTCGCCGGGGGTGACCAGCGCATGGTAGACGGCATTGTTAGCCGGCGCGCCGGACAGGGCCTGCACATTGACGAAGATCTTCTCCGCTGGAAAGCCATTGGCAGCGAAGGCTTCGGCGCAGCGGCGGCGGGCCAGGGCCTCGACCGTGTCGGCGTATTCGACACCCTTGTAATAGCGCGGATCGGAATCGCGCCGGTATTCGGCCAGCCGGGCGGCGTAGTCCAGAATCTCGGCCTCGGTCATCCGCCGGGTGGCTTCCTCGGGGTAGCCCTCGGCATAGATGTTTTGGAACGCGGAGGCCAGCAATTGTCGGACCGCCGGAGGTGCGGCGCTTTCAGACGGGATCAGGATGATGCGCCGATACTGGCGTTCGGCTTCGATCTGGGCGAGTTCATGAAGCGCGGGGTCCAGATCAGCGAGTTCGCTGCGGACGAGGAAATCGGGCATGAGGCACTCCAACCGGTGTGAGAGGGCTCGGACCGGGCGCGGAAATGTCAGACAACTCCATTGTATGTCCGGGCCGCGCGAGGGTCAAGGACAGGGGTCATGCGCAGGGGGTGCGTTTGGTCCGCGAGTGCCGCCTACGGCCCGGGGAGCGGGCCGCCCCGCTCCACCCACAGATCGAAGACAGGATCGAGGTCGCAGCGGCAGGCGGACTCGGCTGCACGGGCGAAGTCGGCCGGCTCGGCGAAACCGTAG
Source organism: Anaerolineales bacterium (assembly GCA_036803025.1). Lineage (GTDB taxonomy): Bacteria > Chloroflexota > Anaerolineae > Anaerolineales > E44-bin32 > DAIRVC01. Next base: position 13,011 of record DAIRVC010000045.1, on the reverse strand, counting down.
CGGTAGTCGCCGAAATACTCCTGCAGGAAGCGGAAGAAGACCTCATCCCCCAGCTGCCGGCGCAACGCATCGAAGAACAACGCGCCCTTGGCATACACGATCAGCGCGTACTCGTTCTCCGAGGCGTACTCGCCCACCGGCAGCCCGATCGGTGTCTGGGATCGGCTGGCGAAGCCGGCCACCAGATCGTGGAACTCGCGCACCAAGGTCGTGCCGCGCTCGGGGCCGACGGCGGCCTCATAGTAGAGGACCTCCGTGTAGGAGGCGGCAGCTTCGTCCAGCCAGGGCGCCTCAAGCTGGTCGCTGCCGATCAGGCCGTAGAACCACTGGTGGCCGACCTCATGAACGACCGGTTCGATGATCCACGAGGTCCCCAGCGTGCCGATGTAGACCAGTCCGGGATACTCGATCCCTCCGAAGGCGCCGGGCGCGTCGACCAGGTCAAGTTCGGCATACGGATAGGGGCCGATCCACTCGCTGAGCGCAACCAGCTGCGTCTCGGCCGCGTCCAGCATTCGGCGCAGATCTCCGGTATGGTCGGGAAGCACCCAGGCGCGCAGATTGACCCCGTCGACCTCCCGTTCCTCCAGGACCAGCGGGCCGAGGGCGAGTGCGACGTCGCGCATCGGTCCGGTCACTACACGCACCGTCTGCCGGCCGTCCGCATGCACGACCGTGTCGACCACCGTACCGCTGACCGCCAGTGCCTGGTCGGCCGGCGCGGTGATCTGCAGATCGTAGTAGGCGGCGTCGGAGTTGGTCGTGTCGCCGCCTGGAGGCGCGGGCTCGACCTGCCAGGCATCGTCCACAAGCCGCGGCAACAACGGGTAGAACGTGGGCGCGATCAAGACGCCCTGCGTGATGGCGAAGCGGCTCGGCGCATCGGCCGTCATGAGTCCGTCGACCTGGATGTGGAACGGCAGGCTGAGGTCCACCAGGGCGCCCGGCGCCAGGCTCACCGGCAGCGGAATTCGCAGCGCGATCCCGCCCATCTCCGGCCTCGGCTCGACGCTCTCGCCATTCACCAGGACTGGCCCGGCGGTCATCTCGGCATCATACTGGCCGTCGTTCGGCCACAACATCAGGACCACGTCCTCGAGCTGGTCATCGAGCGGATTGGTGTAGCGGATGCGCGCCTGGCCGTCGAGCGTGGCGCGTGCCCTGGCCAGGTCCAGCCCGACCTCGACCTCGATCCAGTAGCGGGTCAACTGCGGCCGGGCGGCAAGATCGGCAGAGAATTCGGGGCGCAGGGCAGCCCCATGCTCGGAGAGGCTGGTCGAGGCGGTCGGGGTGGCCGGCAGGGTCGCCGTCGCGCGCGGCGCCCCGGTCGGCGTGTAGGCCGCCGGGAGCGTAACCGGCGCCGGCCGGGTGGGCGTGGAGGCAGCCGGAAGCAGGGACGTGACGGTTTCACAGGCCAGCAGTGCCGGCAGGATGAGCGCGATGCCCCAACGCCGATGCACACACGCCTCCCGTGTCCTCAGAGATCTGGGGCGCCGCGCGCGACGCCCCAGGTGGGCGGAACAGGACTCGAACCTGCGACCCCTTCTGTGTAAGAGAAGTGCTCTAACCAACTGAGCTATCCGCCCTGGCGCATTATAGCCGGGCGTCAGGGGAGCGTCAACGAAGCCCCGCGTTGCCCGCCCTTGGGCCTTGTGCTATAGTTCGCCGCTGGTTGCCCCCATCCCGGGAATCGCGCCGCCCCAGGAGGCGCCGCATGGGCTCATACGAGGAACGCATCCGGGAGTCCCGGCCATCGCTTTCCCCCAGCTTGCGCCGGCTGGCCGACTTCCTGCTCGATTCCTCGATCCAGGCGGCCTTCCTGACCGCGACCGAGCTGGCCCATACGCTCGACATCGATCCGGCCACAGTCGTGCGCTTCGCGCAGAAGCTCGACTATCCGGGCTACCCTCAACTGCAGCGCGAGATCCGCGATAAGGTCCGCCGCGAGTTGATCAGCGACCGGCGCGCCGCGCCGGACAGCCCATCGGCCGCAGCCGAGACGGCCCTGGCCGATGTCGTGCGTCACCTGGAGCTGGTGCGACGCACCTTCCCGCTGGAGGCGGCCGCCAGACTGCTGGCTGCCCTTGACGAAACGGAACGGGTGATCGTCCTGGCGGAGAGCGCCGCGTTGCCGCAGGCGCGCACGCTCTCGACCTGGCTCGAGTCAGGCGGCTACAGCGTCCACCTGGCCGGCGGAAACCCGGCCGATCTGGCCCGCGCCTTGGCCGGTGCACGCAAGGGCGATTTGATTCTGGCCATCCAGGCCGTGGAGGAGACCCCCTTCCTGCCGCGCGCGTTGGCGCAAGCCCAATCCAGCCGCATCGTCACCGCGGCACTGGCGGCCATCCCCTCCATGGAGATCACCCGCCACGCTGACATCCTGATCGCCCCGCACGCCAGCGCCGACGCAGCACTGGGGCCGGTCAGCCTGAGCGCCATGGTTTACGCGCTGGTCAGCATGCTGGCTCAGGTGCGGCCGGGCCGCTTCAAGGCCGCCGCCGAGCGCGTCGACGAGCTGACCCAACACCTGATCTCCGACTCGGCCGATTCAGACGGCCGCCCGGCCAAGCCGCGTCGAAGCTGAAGTGCCCGCTCGCACCCGGTCGCTCCGCCAGGGGGCCCGATGGGCGCAGCCCTGATCGCCGCCACGCTGGGAGCGGCCATCCTCATCTGGGAACTCTGGATCTGCGAGGGGGCGCACTTCGGCCGCGGCTTTGTCGTCTGGCTGTACGACCTGGCCGCATCTCGTTACGACCGCATCAAGCGCTTCACCCCGGCCTGGGAGTCACGCTTTCTCGGTGAGCCGGTCGCCGCGGCGCTGGGCGGGTTAACCGACGCCCTGCTCCTGGACGTGGGTGCCGGCACCGGCCGGTTGGGCCGGGCCGCACTGCCCCTAGAAGAGTTCCGCGGTTCGATCATCTCCGTTGAGCCGTCTCGCGCCATGCAGCGTCTCGGCCGCCAGCTGACCGCCGGCGGCCGGAATATCTGGGTGCGCGCCTGGGCCGTGCCGCTGCCGTTCCGCAGCGAGTCGTTCGATATGGCCGTCGGCCTGGAGATGATCGAGTTCACGCCGCAGCCGCGCCGGACGCTGGAGGAGATGGTGCGGGTGCTCCGGCCGGGCGGATGGCTGTTGGTGACGAACCGAGTCGGGTCGCAGGCGCGCTGGATCTTCGGTCGGACCTTCACGCGCCAGCGCTTCCCGGAAGTCTTAACCGGGCTCGGCCTGCAGGACGTCGAAACCTACCGCTGGCAGATCGATTATGATCTGGTGTGGGCCCGCAAGCCACAACGGGCGTGAATGGCGGAGAGGGTGCATGAAGATCGTACGCTACACCCAGGCACTGCAATCGACGCCCACGTGGGGCTGGTTGTCGGAGGACCGGATCGGCGTCCTGGATGGGTCTCCATTCGGCGAATACCGGCGTGAGAAGGCCAGCCTGCCCGCGGAAAGCGCGCGGCTGCTGACGCCCGTCCGGCCGGGTAAGGTCATTTGTGTCGGGCGCAACTACGCCGCGCATGCCGCCGAACACGATTCTGAAGTCCCCGAACTGCCGCTGATCTTCCTCAAGCCGCCGACCAGCGTGATCGGCCCTGGTGAGACCATCCTGCTACCGCCGCAGTCGCAGGAGGTCGAGCACGAGGGCGAGCTGGCGGTCGTCATCGGACACGGCGGGCGCTGGATCGAGCCGCAGCAGGCCGGCCAACACATCTTGGGCTACACCATCGCCAATGACGTGACCGCCCGCGACCTGCAGCGCAGCGACGGGCAATGGACGCGCGGCAAGGGCTTCGACACCTTCTGCCCGCTCGGACCCTGGATAGAAACCGAGCTCGATCCGGCCGACACGCTGATCACCTGTTCGGTGAACGGTCAGATGCGCCAGATGGCCTCGACGCGCGACATGGTCTTCCCCGTTCACCAGGTGGTCGCCTTCGTGTCGTCGTTCATGACCCTGGAGGCGGGGGACGTGATCCTGACCGGCACGCCGGCCGGCGTCGGCCCGCTCCTGGACGGCGACGAAGTCAGCGTCGAGATCGAAGGCATCGGCCAGCTGACCAACCCTGTCCGCGCCGATCGTCGCGGACGCTGATCCCTTCCGGCGGAGGCGCTGCATGGGCTTGAAACCCGACCACTGGATCGTGCGCATGGCGCGCGAGCACCGCATGATCGAGCCGTTCGAAGACGGTCAGGTGCGCGATGGGGTGATCTCGTACGGCGTGTCCTCGTACGGGTACGACATCCGCGTCGCCGACGAATTCAAGATCTTCACCAACATCTATTCGGCCGTGGTCGACCCGAAGCACTTCGACACACGCTCGATGGTCGACTTCAAAGGCGAGGTATGCGTCATCCCCCCCAACTCCTTCGCGCTGGCGCGCACGGTGGAGTACTTTCGCATCCCCCGCAGCGTGCTGACCGTCTGCGTCGGCAAATCGACCTACGCCCGCTGCGGGATCATCGTCAATGTGACTCCCTTCGAGCCGGAATGGGAAGGCTTCGTCACGCTGGAGATCTCCAATACCACGCCGCTGCCGGCGCGCATCTACGCCAACGAAGGAATCGCCCAGGTGCTCTTCTTCGAGGCCGATGAGGAATGCCGGCAGTCGTACGCCGAGAAGAAGGGAAAGTACCAGAAGCAGCAAACCATCGTCCTGCCGAAGCTGTGAGGCCTGCCGGGCGGGCTCCGAATCGCTGAGACAGCCCGACGCCTGCAAGGAGATTGCTTCGTCGGGCTTCGCCCTCCTCGCAATGACACTCTCGATGGCTGTCATTGCGAGCGCCGGCCTGACGGCCGGCGCGTGGCAATCGCATCGCCTGCGAGACTCCAATCCCCTCGCGTGCGCGGTATACGGCAACCCTCGGCTGACCTGCGAGCGCGAGTGTGCCGGGGTCGCCTGACCCCGGCACACCTTCGCGGTCACGCGCTCAGCCTGGCGTCCCGTCGGACCGATCAGCGCCCCGAGTCGACCGGCTAGCTCGTCTCTGCCCGATAGGCTTTGACGTCCTCGATCGCCTTGCGGACGTTGACGAACGGCAGGATGATCAACCCCATGACAAAGAAGAAGATCAGTGACAGGATCGCCGGGCGCAGGCTGCCGAAGGCCTGATTCATCACCCCGAAGAGCAACGGCCCGATCCAGGACGTCCCCCGCTCACTGACTTCGTAGAACGAGTAGAACTCCGCCTCCCTGCCCTCCGGGATCATCTGGGCGAACAGGCTGCGGCTGATCGCCTGGCTCCCGCCCATCACCAGGGCGATAAAGCCGCCCAGGATCCAGAACTCAAGCACGCGCGTGTCGCCGCGCAAGCCGAAGTAGGCATAGATCACCACCCCGGCCCAAATCACCAGGCTGATCAGGATCGAGTTCTTCGCCCCGACCCACTTGGCCAGCTTGCCCCAGAACAGCGCCCCGCCGAAGGCCACGAACTGGATCATCAGAATGACCATCGTCAACGTGGACTGGTCGACCTCCAGCCCGCCGCGCAGCAGCGGCGCAGCGGCGAACGTGGCCGATACGGCGATGACGGTCTGGATGCCGTCGTTGTACAGGAAATAGGCCAGCAGGTACTTGAGCGTCTCCGGGAAGTTGCGCAGTTCCCGCAGCGTCTTGCCCAACTGCTTGAAGCCGACGCCGGCGTAGGTCTGCCCTGGTGGCAGGGGCCGGCGGGCATGCCGCGGCTGCAGGCGCGTCCAGGTCAGGAACGACCAGCCCAGCCACCACACTCCGGCCGAAGCCAGATTGATGCGCACCGCCAGGCCGGTCGGTACCCCCAGCTTCTCTCGCATGAGATAGAAGACCAGGTTCAAGACCAGCAACAGGCCGCCACCCAGGTAGCCCATCGCCCAGCCATACGAGGAGACCCGGTCGCGCTGGTCTTCGCTGGCGATATCGGGAAGATAGGAGTTGTAGAAGACCATGGCTGCGCCGAAAGCCAGGTTGGCGATGATGAACAGCAGGCCGCCCAGCCACCACAACGGAGCCGTCACGGCGAACAGGCCGATGGTGGCCAGGGCGCCGATCGTGGCGAAGAGCCGCATCATCTCCTTGCGCAGATGCGAGTAGTCGGCGATGGCGCCCAGGATGGGCAGGAACAGAACCTGGAGTCCGACGGAGATGGAGACGCAGTACGGCAGGAAGGAATCCGGGGCAATGGGTATGGAGCCCAGGCGGGCCATGCCGTCGGAAAACCCGGCGGCCACCTCGGCCGCCAGCGAGGCCAGATACGGCCCCAGGAAGACCGTGCCGACGGTCGTGCTGAAGGCCGAATTGGCCCAGTCGTACATCGCCCAGCCGCGGATCTCACGCTTGTCATTGATCGTCGCCGCAGGGGAAGTTGTCATCCGGGCACCTCGCTCGTAAACGCAGGCTCGGGAGTCTGGAAAGCAGACCAGGTCACAGCTTGGCCAGCAGCTCGCGCTTCTTGGTCTGGAACTCTTCTTCGGTCAGCGCACCCTGCTGGCGCAGGTGATCGAGGCGGGCGATCATGGCGGGCACGTCCTCGGCGGCCGGCGGGCGCGGGCCGCCTGCCCCGATTTCATCGTATCCCATCTTCTCTTTGGCGTTCAGCATGGCCGTCTTGAAATGGATCGGGTCGGCGATGAACTCGAACCGGTTGACAGCCAACTCGCTGGCGGTCAGGATCTCCACGTCACCGTACTCGAACAGACGCCCGAAGAATGACTGCTCCATCTTGACGTCGTTGACCTTCTCCAGCGACGAGTCGATCACGTTCTTGTTGACCACGCCGCTGACCTTGATCACCCGTCGGCTGGTGACCACGGACTTGCGGTTCCACCAGCCCAGGATTTCGAGGACCAGGCTCCCGAGCGGAATCGCCAGGAGAAGGTAGGCGCCCACGATGGGCGGGAAGGCCGGCACAAGCAAGCTGACGACGACCAGCAGGGCGGCCGCCAGCAACACCTCCAGCCCGATCGCCCGCAGCAGCCGCAGCCAGTGCTGTCGGGTGACCAGAATGACCTCCTCACTTGAGCCGAGCAGACTCTGCAGATACTTGTCTGGCATCCTGCGTCACTCCCAACATAAGGGTTCGCCCCGCCTCAGGCGCTATTCAGAAGCCGTGCGCCGTCCAGCAGCAGACAGGCCGCCTCGTGGCCGTCGCCGAGCGGCGTCAGACTCGGGTCGACCTCCGCGCAGCGCTCGACGGCCACGGGACAGCGCGGGCGGAAGCGGCAGCCGCGCGGCAGATCGATCGGATTGGGAGTCTCACCTCCCAGGATCTGGCGCGTGCGCCGCAGCCGCGGGTTCGGGACCGGCACAACCGAGAGCAAGGCGCGCGTATACGGGTGCTGCGGATCGGCCAGCACGCGCCGCGTCGGCCCGATCTCGACGATGCGTCCCAGGTACATGACCGCGATCCGGTCGGTGAAGCACGCCGCCGTCCCCAGATCGTGGGTGATATACAGGATCGAGATGCCGCGCCGGCTGCGCAGCTCGTCTAGCAGGTTCAGGATCTCGGCCCGAATGGAGACGTCCAGCATACTCACCGGTTCGTCGGCGATGAGCAGGCTCGGCTCGAGCACCAGCGCGCCGGCGATGACGACGCGTTGGCGCTGCCCCCCCGACAGCTCGTGCGGAAGCCGGTTCAGGTACGCCTGGGCCGGCTTCAGGCCGGCGTCCTCCAGGGCGCCGCGCACGCGGTTCAGCCGGCTCTCGCGGTCTTGCTCCAATCCGTGCACCTCGAGCGGCTCGGCGACGGCCTCGTACACTGTGGCACGCGGATTGAGGGACTCGTACGGGTCCTGGAAGACCATCTGGATCTGCCGGCGCAGGCGTTTGAGTGTCAGCGCCGGGGCCACGGAGGGTTCACGCCGGTAGGCGGCGCCGTCCAGCGCCGCCACCATCGCCCGGGGTACGCCGCCCGGATGCTCGCTCAGGTGGGTCACATCCTGGCCGTTGAATCGGATCGAGCCGGCGCTGGCCGGCTGCAGCCCCATCAGCGCCAGCGCGGTGGTCGTCTTCCCGCATCCGCTCTCCCCGACCAGGGCCAGGATCTCGCCGCGCGCCAGGGTGAAGGACACGCCGTCGACGGCGTGGACGACCCGGCCCGGCCGGCCGAGCAGCGCGCCCAGCAGACCGCGCGGCAGCGGAAAGTGCTTGAACAGCCCTTCGACCTCGAGGACCGTGTCCGCCGCCGGGCGGATTCCGGCGTCGCCGGCCGGGAGCGCGGCGCTCACGTGCCCGCCTCGTCGATGCGGTGGCAGGTCGCCCAGCGGCCCGGGCGGACCTGCCGCACGGGAGGCGGTTCGAGGCGACAGCGATCGATCACCATCGGGCAGCGCGGCGCGAAGCGGCAGCCTGCCGGCAGGTCGTTCAGGCGCGGCGGCTGCCCGGGGATCGAGATCATGCGCTCATCCGGGCGGCTCAGGTCGGGGAAGGCCTCCAGCAACAGGCGAGTGTAGGGATGCAAGGGCTCGTTGTAGATCTCGTCGACCGTGGCGTACTCGGCCAGGACGCCCCCATACATCACCAGCACGTCGTGACACACCTCGGCCACGACGCTCAGATCATGGGTGACGAGGATCACCGACAGCCCCAGTTCGCGCTGCAGGCGCTCCAGCAGTTCGAGTATCTGGGCCTGGATCATGACATCCAGAGCAGTGGTCGGCTCATCGGCGATGACGACCTGAGGGCTGCAGGCCAGCGCCATGGCGATCATCGCCCGCTGACGCATCCCGCCCGAATACTGGTGCGGGAACTGATCGGCACGGTCGGCATCGATGCCGACCAGCTCGAGCAGCTCGCCCACGCGGGCGGCGGCCCGGCGGCGACTCGGCGCCATGTCGTGCAGCACCAGCGCCTCAGCGATCTGGTCGCCCACGTTACGCACCGGGTTGAGCGCGTTCATCGCCCCCTGGAAGATGATCGACATCTTGCGCCAACGCATCCGGCGCATTTCGGCCGCATCCAGCTTGAGGATGTCCTCCCCCTCCAGAAGGACTTCCCCGGAGACAATGCGGCCGGCCGCCGGAAGGAGCCGCAGGACGCTCAGCATGGCCGTGGTCTTCCCGCAGCCGCTTTCGCCCACCAGGCCGAGGAACTCCCCGCGCCGCAGCTGGAAGCTGAGATCCTCCACGGCGCGGAACACGCCTTCGTCCGTGACGAAGTTGGTGGAGAGGTGGCGCACCTCGAGCAGCGGTGTCTCGGCGCGTTCCATCGGGCGTCAGCCCTCGGCCTGAATGTGGGAGGGCGAGGCGATCATCTTGTCCTCCCCCTGCAGATGATGGCTCTGCAGCCGCGGGTTGAAGGCCTCCTCCAGCGTGTTGCCGACCAGTGTACAAGCCAGGACCACCCAGACGATCCCCAGTCCGGGCGCCACCAGGGCCCACCACGCCCGGGCGCTGATCGCGCCGCGGGTGAAGGCGAAGTTGAGCATGCCCCCCCAACTCAGCGTCGTCGGATCGCCCAATCCAAGAAAGCTCAACGTCGATTCGGATAGGATCGACAGGGAGATGACCAGGACGGTGTTGGCCACCATCAGCGGCAGGACCAGGGGGAAGATGTGTCTGCGCAGGATGTGGAAGTTGCCGGCGCCCAGAGCGCGTGCCCGCAGCACGAACTGGCGCTCCTTCAGGCTCAGCGCCTGCGCGCGCACCATGCGCGCCGTCCCGGTCCAACCCAGGATCCCGATCACCAGGATGATGTTCCACAAGCTCGGGCCGACCATGGCGACGATGACGATCATCAGCGGCAGATCCGGGATGACCAGGAAGATGTCGGTCAGGCGCATGAGCGCGTTCCCGATACGCCCGCCGTAGAAGCCGGCCACCAACCCCACCGCCCCGCCGATGAACATCGAAATCAGCGAGGCCGAGAAGCCGACCAGCAGCGAGACACGCGACCCGAAGATGAATGCGCTCAGCACATCCTTGCCCCCGTCATCGGTGCCCAGAATGTGCTCGGCGCTCGGGCGGGCGTAGATGTCCTCGATCGTGACGTGGATCGATTGCTCGGGGTCGTAGGGGGCCAGCCAGGGGGCGAACGTCGCCGCGATCAGCGCCAGGCCGAGCATGATCGCTCCGACCACGCCCAGCGGACTTCGCCGCAATTGGGCGAGCATGCCGGCCAGATCCTGACGCATGCGCAAGGAGCGCTGCTTGAACTGAGCGGAGGCCGTCGGGGCGTCGCGTGACGGAGGCTCTGGCGGCGGCGTGATCATGCCGATTTCACCCGAGGGTCGAGGACGCTGTAGATCAGATCGGCGACCAGGTTGGCCAGGACGACGCTGACAGCGATCAACAGGAAGGCGCCCTGCAGGACCGGATAGTCCTGGCGTCGGACGGCATCGAAGATCATGCTTCCCAGTCCGGGCCAGGAGAAGACCGTCTCGACCTGGATCGCCCCGGAGACCGTGAAGCCCAGGTTGAGCGCGATAAGCGTCACGACCGGCAGGAGCGCGTTGCGAAGCGCGTGGCCCCACAGCACTTGCAGGTGGCTGAGCCCCTTGGCCTTGGCCGTCAGGATGTAGTCCTCCGACAGGATCTCCAGCACCGAACTGCGCATGATGAGCATGTACTCGCCGAGCAGGACGATCGTGAAGGTGATGGTCGGCAGCAGCAGGTGCCGGCCGATGTCGCGCCATTGGTCCCACCAGCCGGCGTAGTCCATGCCGACCGTCTCGCGGCCGGCGGTAGGCAATCCCAGGTATGAGCTGCCCAGAATGAGCAGGATGATGCCGAGCCAAAAGGTGGGCAGCGACCAGGCCGCCAACGAGAACGTGATCGCGCCCACATCGAAAGCCGTGCGGCTCTTCCAGGCCGAGATTAGGCCCAGCCCGACGCCCAGGACGATCGACAGCAGTTGGCCGCCCATAACGAGCAGGACGGTGTTGAGCAGTCGTTCGCCGAGGAGATCGGCAACCGGCCGGTTGAAGTTGAAAGAGATGCCGAGGTCGGCCTGCGCCAGACGCGTGACATAGGCGAAGAACTGACTGTCGAACAGGCTTCCGCCTTCCAGGTTAAGGAGCAGCGGCCTATCCAGGCCGAAGCGCACCTGTAGCGCCTGGCGGGCCTCGGCGGTCAGGCGGGGATCCTTGGCGATCGCGGTGGTCGGATCGCCGGGAAGGATGCGAAACAGGAAGAAGTTCAGGATGAGGACGAAGACGATGGTCAGGATCGACCAGGCGGTCTTCTTGATCAGGTAGTCGCGTCGCTGCACGACGGCACCATTGTGCAGGGGCGGCCCGAGGGCCGCCCCTGCTTTCGGATACCTGGGTCAGGCTACTGCACGGGCTGGATGAGCGTGAGGGAAATGGGGTCCTGCAGATACAGGATATCGCCCGATCCCTCGGCGGGGAGCGGCCAGCCGGCGAAGCGGTCGGTCCTGTAGGCCTGCACCTCCTGCTGATAGTAGGGGATGATGTAGGGCAGGTCCTCGAGCATCATGCGCTGCATCTCATGGACCTGGCCGACGCGGGCAGCATGATCCAGCTCAGCGGTCTGCGCTGCGTAGAGCGCATCGTAGTCCGGGTTGTTGTAGGCCGCCTCGCTCAGCCCGGTGGGGATCTCGGCGCTGTTCAGCACGCTCAAGATGAAGGACGGATCGGGATCGCTGCTCCAGCCCCACAGCATCATATCGAAGTCGAAGGCGGGGCAGCAGTTGGCCGTGACCGTATCCGGCTCGAGCACCTGAGGGGTCATCCGTATCCCGATCTGCGACCACCACCCGGCCAGGAGCTCGGCCTCGCGCGGGCCGCTGCCGATGTCGGAGGGGATCTGCATGACGATGTCGAGCTGGCGTCCGCCGCAGTCCATCTGGGCCGGGCACTCCCGGATCCCGTCGTTGTCGGTGTCGATGTAGCCGGCCTCGTCCAGCATCTGGTTGGCCAGCGCCAGGTCGAAGGTGTAGTCCACCAGGCTGCTGTTGAAGAAATCTCCCAGGGCGACCGGCACCAGGCCGATGCCGGGGGTGGCCAGCCCAAGCTCGGCCACGTCGATGATCTGCTGCTTGTCCACGGCGTGCGCCATCGCCTGCCGCACGATCCGATCGCGCAGCGCCGGATGTCCGGAGCAGACCCCGCCCTCGTCGACCGGACAGGTATCGGGTGTGCTCAGGTTGAAGATGTAGTCGCGCAGAGAGCGGCTCGATCCAGCCGCCACGACGATGTCGGCCTCGCCGCGCAGAGCCGGCACGACCGTCGCCGGAAGCTCGGTGATCATGTCCAGTTCGCCGGCGCGCAGCGCCTGCACCAAAGCGTCCTGGTTGGCGTAAGTCTGGAAGATGACCTCATCGATCACGGGCGGATTGAGGTAGTGGTCATGATTCGCCTCCAGGCGGTAGAACTCGCCCTGGCGGAACTCCGCCAGGCGGAAAGGCCCGGAGCCGACCATCTCGGCGTTCTCGAAAGCCACCGCCGCCTCCACGTCCCCGGCGAAGGGCTCCCAGATGTGCTTGGGCAGGATGTAGCAGAACAGCAGCTGGCTTTCCAAATTCCCGATCGGTGTGCTTAGCGTGAGCACGACAGTCTGCGGATCGGGAGCCTGGGCATCGGCGAAATAGCTGGCGTAGCCGCTCAGGTAGCCAAAGTCACCCCAATCGCGGTAGGCCAGGAGCGAGAAGACGACATCGTCGGCGGTCACCGGCGTGCCATCCGAGAACATCGCCCCTGCGCGAAGCGTGAAAGTGTATGTCAGGCCGTCATCCGACACCGTCCACGATTCGGCCAGCTCGGGGTGGTAGTTGCCGGAGAAATCGATGTACACCAGCGCGTCGTAGACCAGCTCGATCAGGTCGAATGCTTCCGTCAGCCAGGCGTTCCCCGGGTTGCGCGAGTCCGGTGAGCCCGACATGCCGATGCGCAGTACGACCGGTTCGGCGGCCGGCTCGGTGACCGGCGCCTCGGTTGAGGCGGGCTCTTCGGGTGTCGGGCTGGCCGCACCTCCGCAGGCCGTCAGGATCAGCGCCAGTACGACCAGGGCGGGCACGCAGCGGGTGAAGCGCGCAGTAATCATCTTGCTCCTCCTCCGTAATGGCCGGCGCGCAGGCGCCCGG
>DAIRVC010000044.1:0-17530 GCA_036803025.1 Anaerolineales bacterium | reverse complement strand
CTGATCGAGCGCTTTGAGAAACGCCAGGGTCGGATCGGCATCGTCGGCCTGGGCTACGTCGGCCTGCCCCTGGCCGTCACCCTGGCCGAATCAGGCTGCACGGTCATCGGCATCGACCAGGACTCAGCTAAGGTCGAGGCCATTCAACGCGGCGAGAGCTACATCGAGGACGTGCCGGCCAGCCAGATCGCCGCACTGGTCTCCGCTGAACGCCTGTCGGCCTCGACCTCCTTCGAGACGCTGGCTCAGGCCGACGGGGTGAGCATCTGCGTGCCGACACCGCTGCGCAAGACCGGGGATCCGGACCTCTCCTTCATCGTCTCGGCCGTGCGCGCCATTGCGCCGCATCTTCACCCCGAGATGGTCGTCATCCTCGAATCGACCAGCTACCCGGGGACCACGCGCGAGTTGGTCCTGCCGGAGTTGGAGAAACAAGGCTGCCGGGTCGGGACGGACCTGTTCCTGGCTTTCTCGCCTGAACGGGTCGACCCGGGCCGCAAGGACTGGACCACCGCCAACATGCCCAAGGTGGTCGGCGGCATCACGCCGGCCTGCACCGAGGTGGCGGCAGCCATGTATGCCCAGGCCATGTCGGCCGTCGTGCGCGTGTCGTCGGCCGAAGTGGCTGAGATGGCCAAGCTGCTCGAGAACACCTTCCGGGCGGTCAACATCGCCATGGTGAACGAGATGGCGTTGATGTGCGAACGCCTGGGGATCGATGTGTGGGAGGTGATCGAGGCCGCCGCCACCAAGCCCTTCGGCTTCATGAAGTTCACGCCTGGCCCGGGATTGGGCGGACACTGCATCCCCATCGATCCGCTCTACCTTTCGTGGAAACTGAAGAGCGTCAAGTACACCGCCCGATTCATCGAGCTGGCCAGCGAGATCAACACCAGCATGCCGCGCCATGTCGTGCGCCGCGTGCAGGACCTGCTCAACGATGCCGGCAAGCCGCTGCGTGAGGCGCGCATCCTGATCGTGGGAGTGGCCTACAAGCCGAACGTCGCCGACATGCGCGAATCTCCGGCGCTCGATATCATCGGCCTGCTTCAGGAGAAGGGCGCGGCGGTGGAATACTACGACCCCTACGTCCCGGCGTTGGCGGGAGATGGGATCGAATTGCGTTCGGTATCCGATCTCAACAAGGCCGCAGGTCTGGCCGACTGCGTCGTGATCGTTACCGACCACCGCGCCCTCGATTACGCCGCCCTGGCCAAGGCGGCGCGCCTGATCTTCGACGCCCGCAACGTGATGGCCGCCTCCGGGATCACCGACCCCAAGATCGTGAGGCTGTGATGGCTCAGCGCCCTAGCCCGACGCCGGCCGGGGAGAGCTACCTCGTCACCGGCGCCGCCGGATTCATCGGCGCCCGCGTGGCCGAGATGCTGCTGGCTGAAGGCCATCGGGTCGTCGGCCTCGACAATCTGAACGAGGCCTACGACCGGCGTGTGAAGGAATGGCGGCTGGCGCTCTTGCAGAGGCTGCCGGGTTTCGAGTTCCAACGCGCGGACATCGTCGACCGGGAGGCGCTGGCGCGCGCCTGGGGGGAAGGTACGTACGCGGCCGTCATCAACCTGGCGGCGCGGGCCGGCGTGCGCCAATCGGTCGAGGACCCGTGGGCCTACGTCGACACGAATGTGACCGGCTGCCTGAACCTGCTGGACCTGTGCCGCCGGCGAGGTGTGCCCAAGTTCGTCCTGGCCTCGACCTCGAGCGTCTACGAGGCCGGGGCGCCCCTGCCGACGCCCGAGACCGCCGCCAGTGAACGGCCCCTGCAGCCGTACGCCGCCACCAAGAAGGCGGCCGAGCACCTGGCACACAGCTACCACTTCCTCTACGGCCTGGACGTGACGGTGGTGCGCTACTTCACCGTCTACGGGCCGGCCGGCCGGCCGGACATGAGCATGTTCCGCTTCTGCCAATGGATCCACGAAGGCCGGCCGGTGCGGATCAACGGCGATGGCAAGCAGTCGCGCGGCTTCACCTATGTGGACGATATCGCCCGAGGCACGATCCTGGCTCTGCGGCCCCTCGGCTTCGAGGTCATCAACCTGGGCGGGCACGAGACCATCACCATCAACGACCTGGTCGCACGCATGTCCAAGATGATCGGGCAGCCGGCCCGGATCGAGTATCGGCCGGCGCACGCGGCCGACTTGCAGGCCAATTGGGCGAATGTCGAGAAGGCCGGGCGCCTGCTTGGGTGGGAGCCGGCCGTCACACTCCAGGACGGCCTGCCTCGCCTGGTGGACTGGTACAGGGCGCAGCGGGATTGGGCCAGCCTGGTTGAGACCTCGGACTGAGGCGGATTGTGCACGCCGAACCGCAGCCTGCCGCCTTTGCCCTTGTCCGTCGATTCCTGAACAACCCACTGGTGCGGCGCGTCATCCGCAACTCCGGCTATCTGCTCAGCGGGGGCACGATCGCCGCGCTGCTCAGCATGGGGCAGAGTGCACTCTCGGCGCGGCTGCTGGGTGTCGCCGGTTTCGGTCTACTCGGAACGGTGACGCAGTTCGCAACGGTCGTCAACGGTCTGACCTCCTTCCGCATGGGTCAGCTCGTGGTCAGCTATGTCAGTGAGTTCAGCGCCCGCGACCAGCCGCAGCATGCCGCCGCCGTGTTCAAGGCCGCCGGGATGGCCGAGGTCGTCAGCTCGCTGATCGCCTACGGGCTGCTGCTTCTGTGCGCGCCCTTGGCGGCGCGCTACCTGGCGCCGAACGACCCATCCAATGTCGGCCTGTATGTCCTGTACGGCCTGATCATCCTGGCCAATCTGATGGCCGAGAGCTCGGCCGGTCTGCTGCAAGTGTTCAACCAGTTCCGCCTGCTGGCCGGCATCATGATCGGTCAGAGCGCGCTGACGCTGGTGCTGATCGCGGCCTTCTTCGTTACCGGCGGCGGGCTGACCGAGGTCCTGATCGCATACCTGGCGGGCAAGGTTGCCTGGGCGCTGGCGACGACGGCGGCGGCTTTGGTGCACGCACGCAGGCGCTGGGGAGCGGGGTGGTGGCGTGCTCCACTCTCGCTCTTGAGCGATCGCCGCCGCGATCTGATCCGCTTCGCCGTCAACACCAACCTGACCACCTCGCTCAATCTGGTCACGCGGGACAGCGAGATCCTATGGTTGAGCGCGTTCAGCACGCCGGAGCAGGTGGGATGGTACAAGCTGGCGCTGGCCATCCGCACCCTGCTCATCAATCCGGTCGACCCGCTCATCTCCACCACCTATCGCGAGGTGACGCGCGAGGTCGCCCATCGCCGCTGGAAGAACGTCCGCTACCTGCTGCGCAGCGGCAGCCTGCTCTCCGCCGCCTGGACCGTGCCGGCAAGCGTGGGCGTGATCATCCTGGGGCCCTGGCTGATCGCCTCGGTCTGGGGGGCGGACTTCCTGCCGGCCTACAACATCCTGCTCATCTTGCTGGTCGGCGTGGTTGTGGTGAACATCCTGTATTGGAACCGGAACGTGCTGCTGCCTCTGGGCATGCCCGAATTCCCAACGAAGGTGCACCTGGCCGCAGCGATCGCCAAGATGTTGGGGATCTTCGCCTTCGTGCCGCGCGCCGGTGCTGGCGCCATGGCGGCCCTGCTGAGTGCGTTCTACGTGGTGACGACCGGGGTCCTGGTGTGGAAGACGGGCGTCGAGCTGCGTCGGGCGGAGTTGGCCGCGCCCGATCCCCTGGAGTGACGGGCGTGCGCATCGGCTGTATCGCCACCTCGCGCATCCCATCGCTGACGGCAAACTCGATCCAGGTCATGAAGGTCTGCCAGGCGATGGCCGGGATGGGCCATGAGGTGCGGCTGTGGACCGCTGGCCGTACGCCGGAGGCGGGCTGGGAGTCGCTCGCTGCCCACTACGGGCTGAGCCGGGCGTTTCCGGTGCAGTGGTTGACGGGCCTCCCGGGGGCGCGGCGCTACGACGTCTGCCTGCGGGCGGTGCTGGCCGCGCGCGCCTGGCAGGCCGATCTGTGCTACGTCTGGCCGCTTCCGGCCGCAGCGGCTGCATCGAGCCTGGGCATGGCGACCCTGCTGGAGGTCCACGATCGGCCGGCAGGGCGCCTCGGGCCGTGGCTGATGCGTCGCTTCCTGCGCGGGCGCGGCGCTCGCCGGCTCCTACCCACTACCGCAGCGCTGGAGGCCTGGTTGGCGCAGACCTACGGGCTGGCGCTGCAGCCGCCGTTCTCGATCATCTCCCCCAACGGCGTCGACCTGGAACGCTACCGCGATCTGCCCGCGCCACAAGTCGCCCGGCGGTCATTGAACTGGGTCGAAGGCTTCACCGCCGGCTACACCGGACACCTGTACGCCGGCCGCGGCGTCGGGCTGATCCTGGAACTGGCCGCGCTTCATCCACAAGTCCACTTCGTCCTGGCCGGGGGGGAGCCGGCAGCCGTCGACGACTGGCGCGCCCGCGCCGCGCAGGCGGATCTCACCAATGTCACCTTCCTCGGTTTTGTAGCCAATGAGCGACTGCCGCTGATCCAGGCCGCCTGCGATGTGCTCCTGATGCCCTATGAACGGCAAATCGCCGTGAGCGGGGGAGGGGATACGGCGCAGACCGCCAGCCCGATGAAGGTCTTCGAGTACCTGGCATCCGGCCGGGCGATCCTCTCGAGCGACCTGCCGGTGCTGCGCGAGCAGCTGGACGAGGAGACCGCGGTGCTGCTGCCACCGGAGGACGTGGCCGCCTGGGCCGCGGCGTTGGCTGCGCTGCGCGACGACCCGGCCCGCCGGGATCGGCTGGCGCGGCGCGCCGCGCTCGAAGCGAGCGGTCACAGCTGGACAGCCCGGGCGCAGCGAGCGCTCAATGGGCTGGGGGAAGGCGAAAGTGCCGGCTGAGGGGGGCGCTGCGCTGCCGTCGCGCAACACGGCCGGGCGCTGGCTGGCAGGCGTTGCCGCATTCGGAATGCTCGAACGCCTGGCGCTGTGGTTGGTCTACCGGCCGGCGTATTACGGCGACACCGGCGCTTACCTCCGCCTCGGTGAGGTCCTCTCGCAGGGGAGCATGGCCGGCTACGATGGGACGCGTGTCCCGGGATACCCGGCCTTCCTGGCGGTCGTCGGCCCCGACGGCGACGCGATCTGGCTGGCGCAGATGGCGCTGGGTTGGACGATCTCCCTCCTTCTGTTCTGGATCACACTCAAGGCGACCGGGAATCCGCACGCGGCCGGCGTGGTCGCGCTGCTCTACGACCTGATCCCCGGTCAGATCCTGTTTGAGGCCAATCTGCTGACCGAGACGCTGACGACGTTCTATGTGGTCGCCAGCTTCGCGCTGCTATTGGCGCTCCGGCAATCGGCCGGCCCGTGGACGAAGGCGTGGCTGGCTCTGCTGCTTGGCATCGTCGCCAGTCTGGCCGGGCTGACGCGGGTCCTCTTCTTCGTACTGCCCGTCTGGCTGCTGCCGTTCGTGTGGTGGGCGGCCGGAAGCGGAGCGACGGGTCCTGTGGGCGAGTGGCGGCTGCGCCTGCTGCGCACGGCCCTCTACTGTCTCGGGCCGATCCTGCTCCTGGGCGGCTGGCTAGCCTATATCCAGAGCACCTACCACATGCTTTCGCCGACGGTCATGACCGGCTTCAACTGGGTCCAGCACACGGGCGTGTTCTTCGAGCGCCTCCCGGATGATGAGGCGCTTATTCGCGACACATACCTGCGCTACCGGGATGAGCGCCTCCGCCTGCGGGGAGACCAGACCAACACGATTTGGGAGGCGATCCCCGAGTTGAGCGAGGTCACCGGGCTGTCGTTCTTCGATCTCTCCCGCGAACTGCAACGCCTTTCCTTGCGCCTGATCCGCGAACACCCCGACCTGTACCTGCGCAATGTGGTCGAGGGGTGGATCGCCTTCTGGAAGGCGCCGCCCTATTGGCAGCCGGAGAATGTGCGCGCCGCCGGACTGCTGCTGCCCCTGCGTTGGGCGGTTGTGGCTGGGCGGGTCCTCTCGATCGCCGCGAACGGGCTGTTCCTGGCTGTCAGCGTCGCGGGCGCGCTCAGCCGACGAGCGCGGCGCCTCATCGGCTGGGACACGTTTGCCTGGGCTGCGGCCGGGGTGATCTGGCTGACCTCGATCGTCCAGACGCTTGTCGATCATGGCGACAACGAACGCTTTCTGGTACCCTTGCAGATGCTCGTCCTACTCCTCGTGGTCTGGACCAGCGTGTCGTGGTTCCGCCGCCGGAAGGCCCCCGCGTGAACACTCGTTTGCGAATCCTGGCGTGGCTCCTCAGCCTGGCAGGCATAGCGGCTGCCTTGACCCTTGTCGATGGGAGGACCGCCTCCTGGTCGGGGTGGCTGTCGTATCTTCTGATCGCCGGGTTGTGCGCGGCGGCCGGTTGGCTGGCCTGGCGTTCGCTCGGCCCGCTTCAGCCGCCGCGCTGGCTGGCGGCAGCGGCATTGGTGGCAGTGGCGCTGCGGCTCGGGTTGGCGGTGGCTTTCACCCACCTCCTGCCGCTGTACGGCAGCGACCGCGTCCATCAACAGGCCGGCTACTTCTACCCGGATGCCTATGACCGCGACCGGATCGCCTGGGAGTTTGGCCGGTCTGATCGTCCGTTGTGGGAGCCATCGGCGAGGGAATTGCGCGTCGACCAGTACGGCGGCCTGCTGATCTGGAGTGCTGCGGGATATCGAGTTCTCAGCCCAGAGGCGCACCGTCCGCTCCTGGTCGTGCTTCAGGCGGCCAGCGCCTCGTCGCTGATGGTCCTGTTCGCCTGGGGCTTCGTATCCCTGGCCATCGGCAGCACGGCCTCGCGCCTGGCGGCATGGCTGGTGGCGCTGTATCCCGAAGCGATCCTGCTCGGGGCGTCGCAGATGCGCGAGCCGTTCATGGGGCTGGGGCTGTCACTTCTGTTGTACGGCTTTGCCGTCGCGCGCCAGTCGGGCCTGCGTCGCGCCGCCGCGCCGCTGGCGGTCGGGAGTGCGCTTTCGGTCATCGTCTCCCCGCCGTCCGCCCTGGTGGGCGCGGCCATCCTGGCCGGGGCGTGGCTGTGGGAGCGACGTAGCTCGCGTCGGCTTCCGCTGCTGGCCTGGGTCGGAATCGTCGCCGCTGCGGTGATCGCCTTCTTCCTGGCTACACGCGCCTGGGAAGGGGCGGGGATCTGGGGCCGCACCGCGGATCGGTCGGCGGCGCCCGCGGGGCCGCACTTCGTGGCGAGTGCTATTGGGCTGGCTGACGCGCACGGCCGAGTATGAGATGCATATCCTGGAGCAGGGTTCGGGGATGGTCCAGGCGCTGTTCGACCGCGCCCCGGCCTGGACGCATGTTCCGCTGGCGACGGCATACGGCCTGGTGCGCCCCTTCCTGCCGGCCGCCTTATTCGAGACCAGCACGCCGCTTGCACAGGCTATTGAGATCTTCCGGGCCGTGGCCTGGTTCGCGCTGTTGCCTTTCCTGATCTACGCCACGCTGTCTGCGCCGCGCGCGGCCGGCTGGCGCAGTCTGCCGACCTACCTGGCGGTGCTGGTCTGGGTGACCGCGATTGCGGCCTCATTCCGAGGGGGTGCGGACGGGTGGGACAACGTCCGCTATCGGGCGGCGTTCCTGGTCGTCCAGGCGGCGCTGGCCGGGTGGGGGTGGGCGCAGGCCCGGCAGTCGGGCAGCCCATGGCTGGCCAGGCTGGCGATCCTGGTCGCAGCCGTCACCGTCGTGTTCTCGCAGTGGTACGCCGGGCGCTATCTGGGCACCCCGGCGCTCAACTTAACCGGAACCCTGCTGGCGGCGGGCGCGGCGCTGTTGCTGTTGGGCGGCGCCTTCGTGGCCCTCGACCGGCGCGGCTTGACGCGCACCTCCCCCGGTGTATAATTCAATGACTGAATTTTGGCCGGGCGCCACAGGCCGGGAGATGATATGCCCAAAGCCATGATCACCGGGGTCACCGGACAGGACGGATCCTACCTGGCTGAGCTTCTGGTCAGCAAGGGTTACGAGGTCCACGGTCTGATCCGCAAAGCGAGCACCTTCAATACCGATCGCATCGACCACATCTACCAGGACCCACACGATCCGTCGGCGCGGCTGTTCCTGCACTATGGCGACCTCTCCAATTCCGAGCAGCTGGCGAACCTGATTTATAACGTGCGGCCGGACGAGGTCTACCACCTGGGTGCACTCTCGCATGTCAAGGTCAGCTTCGAGATCCCCGAGTACACCGGCACGGTGACCGGTCTGGGGACCACCCGCATCCTGGAGGCCATCCGCCGCAGTGGAACCCCGGCGCGTTTCTACCAGGCGTCGTCGAGCGAGATGTATGGGAGCGCACCGGCGCCGCAGAGCGAGACCACGCCCTTCGAGCCCCGCAGCCCGTATGCCATCGCCAAGCTGTACGCCTTCTGGATGGCTCGCAACTACCGCGAAGCCTACAAGATGTTCGCGGTCAACGGCATCCTCTTCAACCATGAGAGCCCGCGGCGCGGCGAGACCTTCCTGTCGCGCAAAGTCACGCGCGCCGTGGCGCGCATCCTGGCCGGGCGGCAGAAGAAGGTCTTCCTGGGCAATCTGGAAGCGCGCCGCGACTACGGCTACGCGCCGGAGTACGTCGAGGCGATGTGGCGCATGCTGCAGCTGGATGAGCCGGGCGATTTCGTCCTCGGCACCGGCGTGGCGCCGACCATGCGCGAGTTCGTCGAAGAGGCTTTCGGCTACGCCGGCCTCGATTGGCGTGAGCGGGTGGAGATCGATCAGCGCTACTTCCGCCCGACCGAGGTCGACTACCTGCAGGCGGATGCCTCCAAGGCGCGCCGGCTGCTCGATTGGCACCCGAAGGTGACCTACAAGGATCTGGCGCGCATCATGGTCGACGCCGACATGGAGGCCGTCGGGCTGACACCGATCGGCGAAGGACTGAAGCTCCTCGATCGCCATTTCGGCGATTGGCACCGCTGGGCCTCGGGGGTAACAGCGGTCATCCGCAGCGCGGGCAACGGCGTCGACTGAGGCTTGCGCCGGAGCGTACCGGCCGCAGGCGTGTCGAGAGGGGAGGCGGGTGCGTTGAGAGTCTCCGTGGTCATCCCCGTCTACAACGAGGTGGAAAGCCTCGAGCCTCTGCACGCCGAGTTGAGCCGGCACCTCTCCAACCTGGATTATGAACTGGTCTTTGTCGACGACGGCTCGAGCGACGGCAGCCCGGAGGCCATGGAGCGCCTGGGGAAGCAGGACCCCGGGCACACGACCGTGGTCACCCTGCGACGCAATTTCGGGCAGACGGCAGCCATCGCCGCCGGCATCGACCACGCTCGCGGCGAGGTGATCGTCTTGATCGACGCCGATCAACAGAACGATCCGGCCGATATCCCGGCCTTGCTGGCACGCATCGAGGACGGCTACGATGTGGTCTCCGGCTGGCGGCGCAAGCGCAAGGATACGTTCCTGACCCGCACGCTGCCGTCGCGCCTCGCCAACGGGCTGATCTCGTGGGTGACCGGTGTGCCGCTGCATGACTACGGCTGCACGCTGAAGGCCTACCGTCGCGAGGTCCTGCAGGGTTTCCGTCTCTACGGGGAGATGCACCGCTTCATCCCGGCCTATGCCGGGTCGGTCGGGGCGCGCATCGTCGAGGTCCCGGTCAACCACCGCCCGCGCACGCGCGGGCGTACGAAATACGGCCTGGAGCGGACGCTGAAGGTGGTGCTGGATCTGTTCACCGTCAAGTTCCTGGTCGGGTTCGGCAGCAAGCCGATCTACCTGTTCGGGGGGGCCGGCCTGCTCCTGATCGTGCCCAGCTCCCTGGTGCTGCTCTTCCTGCTGATCCGGCGCGTCTTCTTCCAGGTGTCGGTCATCACCTCTCCCTTGTTCCAGACGAGCACCATGTTGTTCATTCTCGGCTTCCAGTCGATTCTCATGGGGCTGATCGCCGAGCTCCTGGTGCGCACGTACCACGAGTCGCAGGCCAAGCCGACCTATGCCGTCCGCAGAGTCATCCCGCGTGCCCCTCGGCCCGAGGATGAAATCGCGGATGGGCCGGCTGCATGAAGATCCTGCTGATCAATAGCGAGTATCCGCCCATCGGCGGCGGCGCGGGCAACGCCAGCGCCCATCTGGCACAGGCCCTGGCGCGCGGCGGCGAGGAGGTGCGTGTCCTGACCGTCCGATTCGGCGAGCAGCCGGCCGTCGAGCAGCAGGGGCCGGTGCGTGTGGAGCGCGTTTCCGCGCTGCGCCGCCGCGCCGATCGCTCCGGTGCGTTGGAGCAGGCCAGCTTCATGTTGGCCGGGGCCGTCGCCGCGCGGCGTCTGCTGCGCCGCTGGCATCCCGATGTCGCCCTGGCGTTCTTCGGCATCCCCGGCGGAGCTGTGGCACTCCATCTGAGGAGCGCGGCCGGGCTCCCCTATGTCGTTTCCCTGCGCGGCGGCGACGTACCCGGATTCAGGCCCTATGATTTCGCGCGCTATCACCGACTGACGGCGCCGCTGATCCGGCGCGTCTGGCGCCGCGCCCAGGCCATCGTGGCCAACAGCCAGGGGTTGAGGCGGTTGGCCGCCGCGTTCGACGCGGCGCGCCCGATCGCGGTCATCCCCAATGGGGTCGACCTGGAGAAGTTCGCTGTCGACGAGCGGCTTTGGGAGCCGGCCCGCATGCTCTTCGTCGGCCGGGTGGTGTACCAGAAGGGGCTCGACCTGCTGCTGGAAGCGCTTTCCGGCCTGAAGGAGATTCCCTGGGAGCTGGTCGTGGTGGGTGACGGCGCTCAGCGGGAACCGCTGCAGGCGCGCGCGCGCGACCTGGGGTTGGGTGACCGCATCCGCTTCGCCGGATGGCTGCGAGGTGATGAATTGCGTCGTGCCTATCGTGAGGCGAACCTGTTCGTCTTCCCTTCGCGGCACGAGGGCATGCCGAACGCCGTTCTGGAGGCCATGGCGGCCGGATTGCCGGTGGTCGCCTCGCGCATCGCCGGCAATGAGGAGTTGGTCGCGGCCGAGCAGACCGGGATGCTCTTTGCGTCCGAGGATGCAGACGGACTGAAGCAGGCCCTGGGCGCACTACTTTCGGACGGAGGCCGACGGGCGGCAATGGGTTCTGCCGGCCGGCGGCGCGTCGAAGAGCACTATACCTGGGAGCGGGTGGCCTGCGAGTACCGGGACCTCCTGGCGCGGGCGGTGCAGGCAGCCTGATGTGCGGCATCTGCGGCATCGCCACTGCGGACCACAGCCCCGTCGATCGGGACGGCCTGCGGCGCATGAGCGCGGCGCTGATTCACCGTGGACCGGACAGCCATGGGCAGCTTGTCCGGCCCGGCGTCGGGCTGGCCTCGCGCCGCCTGGCCGTCATCGACCTGGTCAGCGGGGATCAGCCGATCTCGAATGAAGACGGCTCGCTCTGGATCGTCCTGAACGGTGAGATCTACAACTTCCCCGAGCTGCGCGCCGATCTCGAGCCGCGCGGCCACCGCTTCCGGACACATTCGGACACCGAAACGATCCTGCATCTCTACGAAGAAGTCGGCCCGTCGTGCGTCGAACATCTGCGGGGCATGTTCGCCCTGGCTTTGTGGGACGAGCGGCGCGGGCAATTGCTGCTGGCGCGCGACCGGTTGGGGAAGAAGCCGCTCTACTACACGCGCCAGGGCCCGGCGCTGATCTTCAGCTCCGAACTCCCCAGCCTTCTCCAGGCGCTGCCGGAACGCCCGGCGCTCAACCTTCAGTCGATCGATCTGTACCTGGCGCTCCAGTACATCCCCGATCCGTGGACTCCCTTCGAGGGGATCGCCCGCTTGCCGGCCGCGCATCGGCTGCTCTGGGCCGGGGGCGACCTCACGTTGCAGCGCTACTGGGACCTGAGCTATCTCCCCAAGTGGCAAGCTTCCGAAGGTGAATTGATCGAGCAGCTGCGGCTGCTGCTGCGTGAGGCGGTGCGCTGCCGCCTGATCAGCGATGTGCCCCTCGGTGCGCACTTGAGCGGCGGGATCGACTCGAGCATCATCGTGGCCCTGATGGCCGAGGCTGGTCAGGGTGCGGTCAAAACGTTCTCGATCGGCTTTGAGGAGGAATCCTTCTCGGAGCTTCCGCAAGCGCGTTCTGTGGCGCAACGCTACGCGACCGATCATCACGAGTTCGTGGTCAGCTTCGGTGACGTGCAGCGCACTCTGCCGTCGTTGGTGCAGCACCTGGGTGAACCGCTGGCCGACCCGTCGGCGCTGGCGCTGTATCACCTCTCGCGGCTGACACGCCGGCATGTCACCGTCGCCCTGAACGGCGACGGCGGCGATGAGGCCTTCGCCGGCTACCATCGCTACTGGCTCGATGCGTGGGCCGACCGCTATTTGAGCCTGCCGCCCGTGTTGACAGGCAACATCATCCCCTCGCTAGCTCGCCGCCTGCCGCGCGGCGCGGAGCGGCCGGTGGGGTCGGATTGGCGCGACGGGCTGAGGCGGCTCGAACTGCTGCCCGAGGTCGATCGCCGGGCGAGCATCCTGCGCTGGGGGTCGTATTTCTCGGCCCGGCAGCGTCGGGCGCTGTGGCGGACGGCGTTCCACCCCTTGCTGGCTTTCGATCGGCCGGAGAAGCTTCTGACCGGGTTGTACCAAGACGCGCCGGCGGACTGCCGGCTTGACCGGACGCAGTATGCCGACATCCACACCTATCTGCCCGGGGATCTGCTCGTCAAAGCCGATCGGATGACCATGGCCGCATCCCTGGAGGGACGGTCTCCCTTCCTCGACCACCAGCTGATGGAATGGGCGGCGCGCCTTCCGGCGCGCTACCGCTTGCGCGGGCGGACCGGGAAGCTCCTGCTGCGAAAGGCATTTGAGCGGGAACTGCCGGAGGCGGTCCGCCGGCGCGGCAAGCAGGGGTTCGGCATGCCCGTGGGGGCGTGGTTCCGCGGGCCACTGGCGGCCTGGGCGGAGGAGCTGATGCGAGCGCGCGGCTCGCTGCTGCACAGCTGGTTCGAGCCGCAGGCGCTTGAAAGCCTGCTTCGCGAGCATCGGGAAGGCACACACGACCACGGTAAGCGTCTATGGGCGCTGGTCGTGTTGGCCTTGTGGGCGGAGGGGCTTGGGGTCCGTCCGGAGCCCGGCCACTAGTCCGGCGGGCGGCGCCTGATCACCCGCTTCCAGATCGCCGTACGCTCCTCGGGCTGCAGCGCAGCCAGGGCGACGATCGACGCCGCTGCGATCCAGGCGGCGGCGTTCAGCCAGCTCACCTGCGTCTGTCCCCAGGTGCTCCACGACGCGCCGATGACGACGGCCAGGCCCAGTGCCCAGGTCGCCAGCATGCGCGGCGAGGCGGCCAGGGCGTAGCGACTGACCGCCACGCTGATCGTTGCCGCCAGCATGACGGCGCTGGCGGCCAGATAGGCGACCCCGACGCCGGCCGGCTGGTGCAACACACCCAGCGCCGCGGCGCTGCCGATCAGGAAGATACCTAGCCAGGCGGCATCGACGCGAAACGCGTCGCGCACGTCGCCGAAGGCGAGCATGGCTGTGCTGAACGGCCATGAGCTGGCCTGGAAGAAGATGCCCACGATCATCCAGCGCAGCATATCCAGGGATTCGAGAAAGTCGCTCGAGTAGAGGATCTGGACGACCAGCGGTTTCAGCACGACCAGACCTGTCACCGCCAGCCCGCCTGCGGCCCAGGCCAGCCGTGTCAGGCGGCGCAGCAGTTGGGGGCGATAGGCGGATTGGCGGGCCGCGCTGAGCAGCGGCAGGTAGTAGGTCCCGATCGCGTCGAGCAAGAACAGCAGCGACTTGCCTGCCACGGTCCAGGCCGCCTCGAAGAACCCGGCGTAGGCGAGCCCCAGGCCGCGCAGGAACAGGCTGCGGATGATCATGACCGACAGGTTGCGCAAGATGCCGGTCAGCAGAAGAAAGCCGGCCACCGAGAGGTAGGCCCGGCCGTCGGCCCGAGCGAGCGGCCATGACCAGTGCGGGCGCGCCGGCAAGGCGCCGGCGCGCCGCGTGAAGATCCAGGCGGTCACGAGAGCGACGGCTTCACTGGCGATCAGAATTCCGACCAACGCCTGCGGCCGGCCGTCTCGCGCGGCCAGGAAGGCCGCGATGCAGCCGGCGGCCGCGCCGAGGCTGCGTACCAATACAGCCCTCCCCACAGCCAGGCGCGACTTGAGGATGGCGATCAGCCAGGTGCCGCCGACCGCCAGGAGCACGGGCAGGCCGACCAGGCGGAGCGCCCAGATCAACGCAGATGTCTGCGCTTCGAAGATCGCCTCGGCCAGCCACGGCGCCGTGACCCAAAGCAGCGCGGCTTGTGTGAGGCTAATGGCGAGCATGAGCGCGCCGATGTGCCAGATGTAGCGCGGCGCGGTCGGATCGTCCCGGCGCGCGCTGATGCCCTGGACCAGAGCCTTGTCACCGTCCGAGGAGGCGACGGCGATCCCGGTCAGCTCGGCCTGGCGCAGGAGTGAGAACAACCCCAGCGTGGTCGGCCCGCCGACAACTGCCACGATCTTGTTCAGGACGGCCATGACGGCCAGCGTGGCGGCGGATCCCAGACCGGCCTTCGAGAAGGCCTGCACCATCTGGAGCGGGGAGGGGGGTGTTCGGTGGTCGGTGGGGGAGGCCGGAGCGGCGCTCACGCTGTTGTCCAATGACCCCTGGCACACGCGGGGCGATCGCCGTCGGCCACGCGCGTCAGATGGAGTGCATGCGACTTGTGGTGCGGCTGCGGCCGACCCGCTGCGCCGGGAGTGTATCATGCTTCCCGGACCCGGCCCCTCGCCTGGAGGACAATCGCCGCGGCCTTCGGTGGTATCATAGCCGCGGCCCTGTCAGCGGAACCGCGCTCGATGGGCCGCCTTATTTCGTTGGGATCCTCGCATGAAGACCGATCCGCTGGTCACCCCGCGCAGGGAATGATGAGAATCGGAGCAGCGGTCGTCGTGAGTCTGGCGATCCTGGCCCTCTGCCTGGCTGCCGGCCTCGAGGTCGGACGGGCGGCGTGGGGCACGGGCGATTGGATCGGCCGGATGTCCGCCGGCTGGGCAGCCGCGTTCGCGGCCTTCGCCGCCGGGGTGGCCGCGTTCATTGTCCTCGCACTGCTCGCCCTGTGGCGGCCGGAACGGCTGGCCCAAGCGCTGGATCGAATCTCAAGGTCGTTGGCCAAGGTGAAGGCCTTGCGCTGGGCGGCTGTTGCCGCACTGATCGTGTTGCCCGCAGTTTGCGTCTACTACACTCCGCTGGGGCGTACGTTCCCAGGGCTGCCGGTACGCATTCTCCTGCTGGCGGCGTGTCTGGCGGTTGCGTGGATCCTCGGCCGGGAATCTGAATCCGGTCGGGCATGGCCGACGTTCCTGGCCCTGACCCTGGGGGCCGGGGTGGCCCTGGTTCTGGCCCGTGAGTTCTCCACAGTCACGGACTATCCGTTCTCCTTGAGTTGGTCCGAGGGCAACCGAATGTGGGATTACTCCCTTGCCTTCGGCCGCGACCGCTATGTCATTCCAGGCGGGCAGGAGCCGTTCGCGTACCTCTCGCCGGGGCGCCAGGTGCTCTGGGGTCTGGTGTTCCTCGTCCCGGGTGCGTCGATCGTCCTGGTGCGACTGTGGAACGCCGTCCTGTTCACGCTGCCGTACGCCCTGTTTGGCTGGGCGGCGATGCACCGTGGATCGCACGAGCACGGCCGCGCCTGGACGCTGGCGTTCGCCGCCTGGAGCATCGTCTTTCTCGCGCAGGGGCCGATCTACACGCCCTTGGTGCTGAGCGCCGTTCTCGTCGCAGTGGCCGTGCGCCTCCGTCCTGTGTGGGTCGCGGCCGCGCTGATCGCGCTGGCGTCCTACTATGCCTATGACTCGCGCTGGACGTGGCTGCTGGCGCCGGGTGCCTGGGCAGTCCTGGTGAGCGTGCTCGAAGCGCCGCTGCAAGTCGACGGCCGGTGGCGCGTTGACCGCCTGGGTCGCGCGGCAATCTTCGGGCTTGCCGGCGTCCTGGGCGGGTATGTCATTCCCACGGCGGCCGCCTGGCTGAGGCGTGCCCCCGGGCCGGCCGGCGTCGCCGACGCGGGCGGTGCGTTGAGCCGTCAGCCGCTCCTGTGGGATCGGCTGCTTCCGAATCCCACCTTCGCGCCGGGGGTCATTCTGGCCCTGCTGCTGGTCACCGGGCCGGTGCTGGGGGTGATCTTCTGGCTGGTGAGGCGGCGGGTATGGGTCCTCGACCGCTGGCAGCTGGCTGCGCTGACCAGCCTGTGTGCGGTCCTTCTGGGCGCGGGGGTGATCGTCAGCGCCAAGATCGGCGGCGGGAGCAACTTGCACAACCTGGATATGTTCCTGATCACGCTGGCCTTCGTTGCTGCTGCAGCCTTTGAAGGAAGGGCGGGACTCGCCCGCCTGCGGTCGCTTCTCGGCCAGGCATCCGGGCGCTGCCTGGCGGCATTGTCCTTGGCCCTGCCGGCAGTCTTGACCCTCTCCGTCGGACGGCCCCTCAACCTTCCCGGCCGCGCCGTGGTCACCGAATCGTTGGAGGCGATCCGCGCCGAAGTGGCCGCCGCCCTCCCGCACGGCGAAGTCCTCTTCTACGACCAGAGACAACTGCTCACCTTCGGATACGTCCAGGGCGTGCCGTTGGTCCCCGAGTATGAGAAGAAGTACATGGCGGATCAGTCGCTCTCCGGAGACCTGGCGTTCTTCGCGCCGTTCTACGAAGACCTGGCCCGGCAGCGCTTCTCTTTGATCGTGTCTCCGCCGCTCGAGACCACCTGGCAGGAGGAACACCCGTTCAGCGAGGAGGATGA
The DNA here is from genome assembly GCA_036803025.1 of Anaerolineales bacterium. Classification (GTDB taxonomy): domain Bacteria; phylum Chloroflexota; class Anaerolineae; order Anaerolineales; family E44-bin32; genus DAIRVC01. Next base: position 865 of record DAIRVC010000044.1, on the reverse strand, counting down.
AGCTCAGGTCCGCTTCCTGTACCTGCCGATGGCCGAATACTACGAGCCTGCCGTCCGCCTCGACGCGGTCGGCATCTGGCTGCTCAGGCCGCGGAGCGGCGACCCCGGCGGTCTGGCACCCTAGGCGCGATGCAGGCCACAGCCTCCCGGCGAGAGTTCGCGGCAGGGATGGCGCGGTGGACGCTCGGGTCCCTGGCGCTGCTGCTCCCGGCATACCTGATCAGCGGCCCTTGGGAGGCGCTTTTCCGACCGCTTGGATTGCGGGTCCTGTGCGCCGCGCTGGGTGGTGCTGGCGGCGGCCTCCTGCTTCCGACGAGGCGGGCCGCACCCGCGGCGAGAATCCTGCTCGGTGTCCTGCTATCGATCGCCGCCCTGGAACTCGTCCGCCCACTCCAGTCGTTCACAGACTATCCATTCTCGCTCACGTGGTCGGAGGGGAATCACATCTGGGCGAGCTCTCTCTACTTCGGGCGAGACCGGTACGAGCTCCTGGGGAACTGGGCGCCTCCGGCCTATGCGCCTTCGGGCATGTACGCGCTGGCCGGCCTGCCCTTTCTGATCCCAGGCATCGGCATCGAGTGGCTACGCCTGTGGGACGAGGCGCTGCTCGTCCTTGCGCCACTCGGCCTTTCGGCCGCGCTCTTTTCGTCCGACCCGCTCCGCCGTCACCCGATCTCCCGCTGGGTGCTGACCGCGTGGGGATTCCTGTTCCTCATGCAGGCCGGCGTGTACGCACCGCTGGCGCTGACCGCGGCGGCCGTCTGGCTGGTCGATGCCAGGCTCGCCGATCGGCGCCTTGCAGTCGTCCTCTTCCTGGCGACCTTCTACCTCGGTATCAGTCGCTGGTTCTGGATGGCCGCCCCTC
>DAIRVC010000043.1:15992-17710 GCA_036803025.1 Anaerolineales bacterium | reverse complement strand
CCTCGTTGTCGAGCAGGCAGGTCACGCGCGTGCCGATCTGGCTCATGACCTCGTCGTCGATCCCGCTCGGGCGTTGGTCGACGATCAACAGGGTCACCCGGTACTTGCGCATCTCTCGCGCGATGGTGCCGAAAATGGTATCGGCGGCCACCTTGGGATCGAGGAACTTGTGGGCCTCCTCGATCACAATCACGAGAGGCTTGGGTTCCTCGGCCAGCTTGCCGGCCGCCCGATCCATCTCGGACACATAGCGGCGGTGGATGCGACGTGTGAGGAAGTTGGCGACGAGCAGATAGGCGGCGAGATTGGTGCCGTGCTTGCCAAACTCAAGCACGACGCTTGAAGGCATATTCAGCCGCCTGAAGAGGTCTTCGATGAAGTCCTCTCCCTTCCCGGGAACCAGGAAATCCATCCGCCTGAGGCGTTCGAGCCTGCGCCGGATCGCGTCGAAAGTCATTTCTGGGATGGACTTGTCTTCGATCAGGTCCTGGATGTCCGGGTCCAGCTCGTCCTGAAGGATGCGCTCGATCCAGCGGTCCTGAAGTCGGCGGTGCAGCATGTACAGGGCGCCAACCTGGACATCGTTCAGCCCGAGCAGTCCGGCAAGCAGCTCTATGTCCTCCGGCTCGATCTGCTCGAAGCCGATGCGCAGCACCCTGTCGACCTTGCTGCCTCTGGCCCGAGAGGTGGCTTCGTCGAGGGTCATCACGCTCACTCGCCCGTCGGTGAAGAGCTGCCTGAGCCCTTTGAACTCGCGCCCGGCCTCATCTTTGACGGCGTAGCCGTAGTCGTTGTGCATGTCAAAGATCAACGCCGAGGACTTGCCCGCTCGAATGATGCCTGCCAGCAGGATGCGGGTGATGAATGACTTACCGGTGCCACTCTTGCCGAAGACACCGGACGACCGCTCGACGAATCGCTCGAGATCGATATTGACGTGGACGCTTTCCATGTCGAGAGGCGTGCCCAAGAACAGGTGCCTGTCATCCTCGGGCCCGAAAACCCGCTCGACGTCTTCCCGTGAAGCCTCGAAGACCTTGGAGAAGTGCGCCGGCACGGTCTTGTTGGGGCGCGGCTCCTCGTCTTGTGGATCGAGCATCAGCATTGGGCTGACCTGGAGCGTGCCGAAGCCGACCTCACGCCCGTACACCTCGGTGGTGAACGGATCGTCGGGAGGAGGCGGCTGGCGGAGCAGGTCGGGGTTGGTGGCGTCGAGGCCGATGTCGGTCACAATGCCGAAGAACTTGCGATCGCTGCTCCCGTGAATGACCACGTAGCGCCCCACCGCCAGATGCTCGACCGACAGGCGTTGCTCGAGCCGCACCAGAAGGCCGGTGGAAAGCGAGCCGCCCAGTACGACGCCCAGAGGTGTCTCAGGGGCGCGTTCTCCGAAGACCTGATCAAGGGAATGCGCGTCGGCCATCTCAAACCACCTCCGTCCGCAGAAGCCTTAGGCTGCACATCTCGGGGACCTGGACCGCCGCTCTCGTGAGCGAGGCTGCGGCGTCAGCCTTGTCGGTCTCCGCGACTGGACGAATCCGCCGGGACCAGGATGCCGGCCAGCACGGCTGCTGAGCCGAAAGGGGGCCGGCTCCGTCTTCGATCCCGCCGTTCTCTTCCTGCCTTAGCGGTCGATTCCAGTGCGGCGGAGCCGAGGTCCACTACGGTCATCCGGACAGACTGCCAAGAACCGTCTCGAGCCGCACCAGGTCGCGCCC